>JBBSAX010000148.1:0-12883 GCA_038251885.1 Pyrinomonadales bacterium
CCGTTAAACTTCGCATCGTTATTTTTTACGGCTTGCCAAAAGATTTCGTTTTCCATAGCTACGATTTTATACAATGAAAAATGTTAAATCTATCCGAAATTTGCTCTGCAATTTTTTCTTTTGGCGAACTCTCTGATAAATTAGATTGATGCTTAATTCATATACATATTCTTTGCCGGAAAAATTGGAAAATGCCGTTCAATTAAAATTGGACGAGTGGAACAATGACAACAAAATCCCGAAAATTTGGTCAAAAGACGCGGGCGTTTGGACAAATGATGACGAGGCGAAATGGCTCGGATGGATTGATTCGGTTTCAACGGAGTTAGAGAAAGTTGATGAATATAAAGCGTTTGCCGAAGATGCGAAGGATTTTGAATCGGTCGCTTTACTCGGAATGGGCGGAAGTTCGCTTTGCCCCGAAGTTTTAGCGGAAACTTTTGGCAAAAAGCAGTTTCACATCTTGGATTCGACTGATCCGGCGCAGATCAAGACGCTGGAAAACAAATTGAATTTGGAGAAAACGCTTTTTATTGTTGCTTCAAAATCTGGCTCTACCTTAGAGCCGAATACTTTTTATCAATATTTTCACAAAAAAGTTTCCGAAAAAGTCGGCGAAGAAAATGCCGGAAAACATTTTGTCGCAATCACCGATCCGGGTTCAAAGCTCGAAAAAGTTGCGAAGAAAAATAATTTCCGCAAAATCTTTTACGGCGATCCGACCATCGGCGGCAGATTTTCCGCGCTTTCGCCTTTCGGAATGGCGGCGGGCGCATCAATGGGTTTGGATGTCGAAGAGTTTTTGAAAAACGCACAAGAAATGGTCGAGGCTTGCAAAACAACGAATCCGGCTGAAAATCCGGGCGCGGTTTTGGGAATTATTTTAGGCGTTTGCAATAAAAACGGGCGCGATAAATTGACGATTTTCACTTCGCCGGAAATTTACGATGTCGGCGCGTGGCTCGAACAATTGATCGCCGAAAGCACGGGAAAACTGGACAAATCAATCATTCCGATTGATCTGGAAGAAATCGCCAAACCCGAAGATTATTCGGACGACCGCATTTTTGCTTACTTGAAACTAAAAGACACGAGCGATGATTCTATTGACGAAAAAGTCGCTCTTCTGCGAGATTCCGGTTTTCCGGTTGTTGAAATCGTTTTGGAAGACAAAATGAATCTCGGACAGGAATTTTTCCGTTGGGAATTTGCGACGGCAGTTGCGGGCGCAATTATGGAAATCAATCCGTTTAATCAGCCCGACGTTGAATCTGCCAAAATAGAAGCGAAAAAATTAACCGAAGAATACGAAGAAACCGGCGAACTGCCGAAGGAAGAACCGTTTTTTGAAGCGGACGGAATCAAACTTTTTTCGAGCGAAAAATATGCGAAACAGCTTGATGAATATGTCGGCGAAGAAAAAACTCTCGCCAAATATTTGGAAGCGCATCTCGCACATATTCAGGAAAACGATTATTTCGCACTTCTTGCCTACATCGAACGAAACGCGGAGAACTTGAAACTAACGCAGGAAATCCGCGAAAAAGTTTTCGATAAAAAACTTGCAGCCACCGCACTCGGATTCGGACCACGTTTTCTGCACTCGACCGGACAAGGCTACAAAGGCGGCGCGAACAATGGCGTTTTTCTGCAAATAACTTCCGACGACGCGGAAGATTTCGATGTTCCGCAACAAGATTACACTTTCGGCGTGGTCAAAGCGGCGCAGGCTCGCGGCGATTTTCAGGTTTTGCTTGACAGAGAAAGACGCGCGATGCGTGTGCATTTGAGCAACGTCGAACAACTTGCGGGTTTGATTGAATTGATTTAGAAAATATTACCGCAACGGAAGAGAAATTGCCCGCGAATTACACGAATATACGCGAATAACTATAAAACTTATGGCGAGAACAAATTAATTATTTTTGATATTTTCTGAATTATTCGCGGTGATTCGTGTAATTCGCGGGCAAAAAGTTCTTATTTTGAACTGTGGTTAATTAAAAGTATTTATTATTTCGACGATATTTGCTTCGGAAAGATTCCAGACATTTTCCAAAAATTGTGTCGAAAGCCCTAATTTCATTACCGATTCCGAGTATTCAAGACGGCTTATATCTTCGGTTCTAATTCCGTAACCTTTGATATTTGCCAAAATATCGGCGATTTCGATGATGTGTTCGACAAATCTCGGATGCGACGATTGAGTCGCGTTGTGATGATTCAAAATCGCGTGGCAAACATCCTCCGGCAAACCCCAACGGCGGGCGACGAGCGAACCGACTTCCGTGTGATTATAGCCGAAAAGTTCGTCTTCCTTGCCCAACATTTCAAATTCGTCATCAATAGCGAGAAGTTCGTCATATTGCCGGGAGTCGTAATTTAAGAGGATAAATTTTCCGAAATCGTGCAAAAGTCCGCAAATAAACGACTCTTCCAATCCGCGCATTTCCATCGTTTCGCTGATTTTTTTGGTCAGAACGCCAACCGCAATTGAATGTTCCCAAAGTCGTCGGAAAATTTTACCTTTTGTTTCTCTGGTATTCAGCGTTCGCGCGGCAAGTTCGACGACGACAATATCATAAATCGTTTGACTGCCGACGGCGGTGAGTGCCATATCTATTAAAACGATTTCTCTTTCAAATGAATAGAGCGGCGAATTGGCAAGGCGCAAAACACGAGCGACTAACATCGGATCGTGATTGATTTCTTTAATCAACAAATTGCGCGGCGTAGAATAATCGCTCAAAAGTTTGACTAATCTCAGCAAACTTCCGGGCGCGTAGGACAATTTTTGTCCGACAAGTTTTTCAATACTAACTCTATTGCGCGTCACCGGAAGATTTGTTTGTTCACCGATAATAACTTGTGAAAGCATAAGGTTTAAAAAATTTTAATTAACTTGCGTTCAGATTTTCAGACAGAACGCTGTCTAACTTTTCGGCACTTTCCGGCAAAACTTTAGGGCAAAAAATTATTTTCATCCGAGTTTTTTTCATTTGCCAAATAGTCTTTTCACAAGTTAGATTTTCTATGCAAACTTTTTATTTTTACCATTTTCCGGGCTTTGCCGATTGATATGAATTTCTTTGGGAAATTATTCTTGATTTTTTGTTTGTGCATTCCATTGACGACGGTGCAGGCGCAATATCGTTTCGATTCGTGGACGACGGATAACGGCTTGCCGCAAAATTCTGTCCGCAAGATGGTGCAAACATCGGATGGTTATATTTGGCTGACGACTTTGGATGGATTGGCGCGTTTTGACGGCGTTCGTTTTACGGTTTTTAATAAGTCAAATTCAAAAAATCTGCCGAGCAATCGGCTTATAAATCTCTATGCCGAAAAGGACGATACGCTCTGGATTTGCACGGAAGACCAAGGCTTGATTCGCTATCAAACCGGCGAATTTCAAAATTTCACGACTGCCGACGGTTTGCCGTCAAATTTCGTTTATGTAACCAGAGTGGATTCAGACGGCAATCTTCTCGCTTTTACGCGGAGCGAAGGCGCGGCGCGTTTTGACGGAACGCGATTTATCACCGTTGCCTCCTCATCGGAATCTCACGAATACAAAAGCCAAACGGGATTTTCCGGCACGTTTTGGGAGTTAAATAAAAATTTCTTAATCTCTATTAAAAACGGGCAAAAGAATGTTTATGAACTACCCGAAAATGTGACGAAAAACTTCTATCCCGAATATGATTTTGCCCTGTCGGTTGCTCTCTTTGAAGACCGCGACGGAGTGTTGTGGCTTACAACAAACAGCGAAAAAACGAGAAGCACATCCGGCAAACTCTTCAGGTTTGCGGGCGAAAAATTTGAAGAAATTGATGCATCGGGAATGCCGCCGAGTCAGGTTTTCAACATAGCTCAAGACCGTCGCGGCGATTTGTGGTTAGCAACAACCAAGGAAGGCGCGTGCCGTTTCAGCCAAAATCGTTTTACCTGCTACAACGCAGAAAGCGGTCTTGCCGATTTTGTCAGGGACATATTAACTGACCGCGAAGGAAATTTCTGGATTACCACCGACAGCAGAGGGGTTTTTCGTTTATCCGAACAGGTGATTACTTCCATTTCCACTAAACAGGGACTTGCCGAAAAAAATGTCTATACGATTTTTGAAGATAAAAGCGGCGCGATTTGGATCGGCTCGCTTAGCGGTCTTGCCAAATACGCCGACGGCAAATTTACGAATTATAAAAACAAACTACTGGCTGTTGATGTGCAGTCAATTTTTGAAGATGCTGACGGGCGTTTATGGATCGGCAGTTTCGGCGGCATCGGGTATTTCGAAAATGGAAAATTTTACGATTTTATGCCAAATCTTGGCTTAAAACCCGGTGGCGCGGATATTTTCGATATTCACCGCGACCGCCAAGGTGTTTTATGGTTCGCCTCGAACATCGGTTTATTTAGATACGACGGCGCATCGGCAACTTTGCTGACGACCAAAGACGGTTTGCCGGAAAATAGTGTCAAAGTGATTCTCGAAAATGATGACGGCTCGCTTTGGATTGCGACTTACGGCGGAATCGCACTTTTCAAAGACGGCAAATTTACCGCTTATACCGAAAAAGAGGGCTTGGCAGGAAATCACGTCCGCACGCTTTACAAAGATGAAACGGGAACGCTCTGGATCGGGACTTATGAAAGTGGTTTGTCGCGTTTTCGGGATGGAAAATTTACGAATTTCAACGTCGAAAGCGGTCTTTCAAGCAATGGCGTGTTTCAGATTTTGGAAGATTCGCAGAAAAATTTCTGGATTTCAAGCAATCAGGGAATCTACCGCGTCAGCCGTGCGGAGTTGAACGAATTCGCCGACGGCAAACGCTCCGTCGTAAAATCCACACTCTTCGGCAAATCCGACGGAATGCTCAACGCCGAAGCAAACGGCGGCGGACAGCCCGCCGGATTAAAAACAAAAGACGGACGACTCTGGTTTCCGACGCAAGACGGCATCGCCGTTGTCAATCCCGAATTAGTTAAAGTCAACCCAATGCCGCCGCCGGTCGTCATCGAAAATGTGCGGATTGATAAAAAGTCAGAGCCATTTGCGATAGCGAATGGCTCTGATATAGTTCTTCAGCCCGGACAGGAAAATCTCGAAATTGATTACACGGGTTTGAGTTTTATTAAACCGGAACAGATTCGGTTTCGCTATAAACTCGAAGGTTTGGACAAAGATTGGACGGATGCGGGCGAACGTCGGACGGCTTATTTTTCATATCTGCCGCCCGGAAATTATACGTTTCGCGTTTCTGCCGCGAACAGCGATAATGTCTGGAATGAACAGGGTGCGAGCATTAAAATCGTCGTTTATCCGGCGTTTTATCAAACGTGGTGGTTTGTTGTTTTGTGCGTTTTGGCTATTGCCTTACTCATTTTTTGGATTTATCAAAGACGGCTTTTTGCGGAAAAACGAAAACGCGCCGCGCAGGAAGATTTTTCGCGCCGTTTGATTGCCGCACACGAAGCAGAACGCCGCCGCGTCGCCGCCGAACTTCACGATTCACTCGGACAAACGCTGGCGATGATTAAAAACCGCGCCGTTTTCGCCGTGCAAAATTCAAATGATTTAGAAAAAGCCAAAGAAGAATTTAATCAAATTACCGATCAATCTACTTACGCGATCAATGAAGTGCGCGAGATTTCTTACAATTTGCGTCCGTATTTGCTCGAACGGCTCGGTTTGACGAAGGCTCTGAAATCGCTTTTTAATAAAACGGCGGAAAACAGCGGATTGAAAATCACGGCGAACATCGAAAACATTGACAATCTTTTCACGAGCGAAGAAGAAATGAGCATTTACCGCATCGTGCAGGAGAGTTTGAACAATATTCTCAAACACGCCGAAGCCGACGAAGTGAAAATTAATATTAAGAAAACCGAACAATTTTTAACCGTAAAAATTCAGGATAACGGCAAAGGGTTTGAAACAAACGGCGTTGTAAATAGTAATAAAAAAGAAGGTTTCGGCTTGCTCGGAATGGCGGAAAGAATAAAAATTCTCGGCGGAACGCATACGATTGAATCAGTTTTGGGACAAGGCACGAATGTCATTTTCAAAATAAATATTAAGAACGAGTCAGAACCGTCTGCGGTAGCGGACGGTTGAATATTTTTAGCAATTAAGTTTCGACTTTTATAACAAAACTAAGTTTTGAGTCGAAATATAAGCAGAAATAGTACGCGGAGAAACACGGATTCAACGGATTTGCGATAATTACTTTTCGGCAATCATAAAAAAAATCCGTAAAAATCCGTCCGATCAGCGAAAATCAGTGTGCTATTTTCTCATTTGATTTTCAATTCAAGACTGACGTTAAACTTAAACCACCCGCTAACGCAGGCGGTTCTGACAATAAAATGGAAAAGGAAATTAGAATAGTAATGGCTGACGATCATCCGATTGTCAGACAAGGACTTCGGCAAATTATCGAAACCGACCGCGCAGTTAAAATTATTGCCGAAGCGGGCGACGGGGAAACGGCTCTCGAATTAATTGAAAAACATCAGCCGAATGTCGCCGTTCTCGATATTGATATGCCTAAAATGGACGGTTTCGATGTCATTCGCGCGCTCAGAGAAAAAAAAATCAAAGTCGAAATCGTTTTTCTGACGATGCACAGCGAAGACGAAATTTTTGAAGAAGCGATGGATTTGGGCGTTAAAGGTTACGTTTTAAAGGACAGCGCGGTCAACGACATCGTGGCAAGCATCAAATCGGTCGCTAACGGTAAACCTTTTTTAAGTCCGGCGTTGTCGTCGCTTTTACTAAATCGAAGAAATCGCATCGTCGAATTAGACGAAAATCATTCCGGTTTGCAAACTCTTACGCCGACTGAACGCAAAATATTAAAACTCATTGCCGAAGACAAAACCTCAAAAGAAATCGGCACGGAACTTTTCATCAGCCATCGCACGGTCGAAACTCACCGCACGAACATCTGCCGAAAACTCGATTTGCACGGCTCTCTCGCCCTTGTTAAATTCGCCGTAACTCATAAATCCGAAATTTAATCTGTTCAGAGTAACGTCTTTAGGCGTGTTTTCGCCGCGCTTTGCTGCCGAAAGTTCTCACGCCTGAAGACGTTACTCTGAACATCTACGAGTGAACTCGTAGATAAAATACGAGTCTTTACCGACCTCGAATTACGAGTCAAAACGGATTTTTAAGCCCGCCGATTCTTCGTATTATACCTCCCGTGAAGATTTTAATTGTGGACGACAACCAACAGATGCGCGAGATGATGCGTTCATTTTTGCAGGATTTGACCGATGAATTTTGCGAATGCGCGGACGGCTGTGAGGCTTTGGATTCCTACCGTAATTTTCTTCCCGATTGGGTTTTGATGGATTGGGAAATGCGGCAGATGGACGGACTTACGGCGACGCGCCAAATCGTCAAACGGTTTCCCGAAGCCAACATTTTATTGGTTACGCAATACGACGACGCGGAACTGCGTGAGGCGGCAAATGAAGCCGGGGCGTGCGGTTTTTTCTTAAAGGATGATTTACAAAAACTTCGCTCGCTGTTAGCCGGGTGATTTAACGGAGAAACGAATATGAAAAAAAATAATTTGATCGCAATTTTAAGCATTTTCGGAGTAGTTTTATTTTTTGCCGGTAATATCAAGGCTCAACAGCAAACCGTGGCGTATCCGTGTATCGGTTTTCCGCAGTTTTTCGGGGTACCTTTGGGTGTTACTCAAATAACCGCTGAAATAGTCGGGAGCGATGGAAATGTCGGGAGCATAGACCCTTCTCCGACGGGAAAAGGTGCTAAATTGACGACTACAATTTCAGTAACTCCCGGTGATGTTTTGACCATTTATTCAGGTTGCACTACCGGCTATGGTTTCACTCGTGGAGGCAGGTATAACGTATGGCAACAACGTTATTTCGACAAATGGTTTAGATCCGGCATAACAGGTGGCGGATCGAGCGCAATCCTAAAAGATAATACGGTAGTCGCCGTTGCCGGAGGCGGCGGAACTTCGGGATCAAGTGCCTTTTTCGTTAGCACGGGCGGAAAAGGCGGCGATGCGATATTGGCAAGCGGCAACGGCGGTAATGGCACAGGATTGGTACCCGGTAGCGGTGGTATTTTCGGCGGAGCCTCAACCGGCAACGGGGCGGACGGCACTGTAAATTCTTCGAGACTTGGCGGCGGCGGCGGCGGCGGCGGCGGCTACGATCCGAATGGCGGTGGCGGCGGTGGCGGCGGAATGGGCGCGGAATCAGGTTCGGGCGGCGGCGGCGGCGGCGGAAAATCTTATGTAAATCCACTGTTTGTAAATTCCTCGACTCTTGAACTATTTCCGGGCGATCAAATAGAAAGCGGTTATATCAAAATCACATACAATGGATCATCCAACGGACATAGGTTAGAAAGATGCACACAAGCACCCGCGACTTACACTGTTCCAAATCAAGTAAGATCGTTAATCGTCACCGCTTTCGGCGGTGACGGCGGCGGTCTATCAAAAATATCAACACCGAATCAAAATACAATAACCCATTATTCAGTTACCACCCCGTTAGATGCTGGATCAGGCTTGGAAGATTTTGTAAGGCTTTCGGGAGCCGCACGCGGTTATCAATCAACCATACCCGTTGTTCCGGGTGAGCAACTGGTAATTGGCGTTGGATGTAAAGGTCTGCTGAGTACAATCGGAAATCCACTTGATTCCGCCAATCCCGGCGGACCCGGTGGTTACGGGTTTATCCCCGGGAGCAAAGGCGGCGATGGAGATAAACCGCCTCTTCTGTTGGCTTACGGTATCGGCGGAGTCGGCGGCGGCGGCGCAACCGGCATCGGTCGGATTGCAAGTTTCCCATTGTTTATCGCACCCGGCGGCGGCGGCGGCGGCGGCTACGGAAGTATTATTGGTTGCTATGGCGGTGAAGGCGGTGTCGGCGGCGTCAGAAACGGCGGAGACTCATCTCCCTGTGCTAATAACGGACGCGGCGGTTTAACCGGCGGCGGCACTACAAATGGCGGAAATGCCTGTTTCTTTTGCAGCTCAGCCGGCGGCGGTGGCGGTTTTCCCGGCGGACGCGGAGGAACAGCAGGAGGAATCGGGGCAGCCGGCGGCGGCGGCGGCGGCGGCGGTTTATTTTACGCATCTCCTGGTTCAACTAATTATCTTAGTATTGATCCGATTGAATATCGTTGGGTACTTGGGATAAATAACGATTATTATTACGATGATGACGGTGGAACGATGGTGTCTAGAGATGGCGTTTTGGCAATAACGCCCGTCTATACTAATTTTGCACCGCCGGTCATTACTCCGTCCGTTGCTCCGCTGGAGCCGAACGGCAATAACGGATGGTATCGCACGAATGTCAACATTTCGTGGCAAGTAACGAGCAACCCGCCGGTTAATACCCAGACCGGCTGTCAGACAGCTACCCTCTCGACTGACACAGCGGCTTTCAATTCCAGTTGTTCGGCAACTAATTCACAAGGCACGACGAGTGGTTCGATTCCGACCGTCAAACGCGATGCGACGCTTCCGAATATTTCGGCAACGGCGGTTCAACAAGGCGGTGTGCCATATATTTACGGCACGACCACGAGCGTTCCCGTAACCGTTACATTTTCTTGCAATGACAATCTGAGCGGCGTTGCAAGCTGTCCCGCACCGCAAACTTTCGGATCAAACGCAACCGTTTCAGGAACAGCAATTGACAATGCCGGAAATTCGCGCACGGTCAATTTCGGCAATATCGTTTCCGACAATCAACCGCCGACGATTTCGCCCATCAACAATGTCGAAACGCCGGTTAATACGACGATTCCGTCCGTTCCGTTCACCATCGGCGATGCCGAAACGCCCGCCGCACAGCTTGCGGTGCGCTTTAGTTCGTCAAATGAAAACGTGGTCAGGAACGAACTAATCACACTTTTGAATGATCCAAATCCGGCAAATAAAGCACTTGAAATTATTCCGGTACTTAATAAAGTCGGCACAACTATCATTACGGTTGATGTTTCCGATGCCCGCAGCGCAAAGGCAACCACGACTTTTCTCGTCAGCGTCAGGTGCGGAACAATTACGATTCAACAGCCGGGTTCGGTTACTTATGGCAGTTATCTCAATGCGCCGCTTTATCCGACAGGTGGTGTCGCGCCTTATTCTTTTATTCAAACGTCCGGCTTGCTGCCCACTTATGTAGAATTCGATCCAGATTTCAATCGTTTGGTCGGCGGTCCGGTCGGCGGCTTGGCTCCGAACACCAGACAACTCGAATATCTGGTAACGGACGCAAACGGATGTTCCAATCCGGTTCCGGTAACTCTCGATATTGCCTGTCTGATAAATCCGGCTGTTACGGAATCGGGCGACTCCGCAGTTTTCTCTCTGCGGGGAATGGTCGAAGGCGCGTGTCCGAACAGCACGATAACTTTTGACAGTGTTCTTAATAATCAGGAAATTGCGGTTTTCGGCGCAATCAATGTTTTGAAACCGCTGACCATTCAAGGTCCCGGTGCAGATAAATTAACCCTTAAAAACGTCAATCCTCCGGGCAACAACAGCAATGTGCTAACCACCGGACAGAGCGACGTAACTATCAGCGGATTAACCATCAAAGACGGTAATGGTGAGAACGCTATCGGCGGCGGAATTCGCGCAAACGGTAATTTGACCGTCAAAGACAGCGTGATTACAAATAATCAGGCACAGCGCGGCGGCGGCATTGCGATGCTTCCGACCGACAAAACCTTGACCGTGATTAATTCGACCGTTTCCAATAATATTTCGCAAAGTTCGATTGACAATGATGCCGCCGGAATCTTGAGCAACGGTGCGGTCAATATCGTCAACTCGACCATTTCCGGCAACACACACTTCGGCGGCAACAACGGTGCGGCGGGAATTTACGCGCCGAGCGGTTTGATTTCCAATTCGACGATCACCAACAATCTGGTTGACAACACCTTCGGCGCGAACAATATGGCGAGCGGCGTTTACGGCGGCTCGACCGGATTGACCATTCGCAGTTCGATTATCGCGGGAAATCAGAATAACGGCGCACTTCCCGATGTCGTCAATCAATTTACGTCAGGCGGCTTCAATCTGATCGGCAATCGCGGTTCGACGACGGCTTTTAATCAGCCGACCGATCAAACCGGATTAGGCGGTTCGCGGATTGATCCGATGCTCGATATTTTGAGAAATAACGGCGGAACGACTCCGACTCATTCATTTCTTTCGATGCTGAGTCCGGCGATTGACAAAGGCAGCGCGGGTTCATTCCCGTTTGCCGAATTACTGTTGCCGCCGATCACGACCGATCAGCGCGGTATTTTCAGACCGTATGACAATCCGAATATTCCAAATGCCAACGGTGGCGACGGTTCGGACATCGGCGCGTTTGAAATTGCCGCACCTTCGGCGGCTTCCGTTGATGTCAGCGGCAGAATTTTGAGCGTGAACGGACGCGGAATCAGTCGTGCCAGAATCGTTTTGACAATGCCAAGCGGTGAAACAAGAATGGCGCAAAGTAATTCTTTCGGTTATTACAGATTTACCGATTTGGAAGTCGGACAAACATACATTTTCGAGGTTCACAGTAAACAATATATTTTCAGTCCGCAGGTTTTGAATCTGACCGACGCAATTGAAAATCTGAATTTTACGGCAATCTCGAATCAGTAAAATTGATACGTTTGCCTGATTCGCATCAATTCTGAAGTTCGAATCAGAACTGATGCGAATCAGGCATTTACTTTAATAGCCAATTAAAAATTAGTGGATAGTGAAAGTATGAAGAAGCAAAACACATTGATCGAACGAACGTCGGTAATCTTTTTGATCAAAATTATGATTATCGGGCTGATGATTTTAAGCAATGCTGCACAGACATCGCAGACGGCGCAGGCAAATACATATTCGTCAAAAAAAGACGTGATAAATATTTTGAAATCTCTTAAAAAACCGGATACTGAAAACCAATTAATTTTAACGAACAATAGATTGGAAGCAGTAGATAATTTCAATTTTACTTACAGTTATTTTAATAAAAAAAGTATTCCGGTTTTCAATCCGTTTAATGATGTAGCGGGCGGGATTGCTCCACCTTTTGTGAATAAGATGTTTGGAGCGTCATCGCTTCCACCGGGCGGACTTACCGTTTTGACTTATACTTTTAATAACGTCAACTTTAATCCGGTAAATCCGGGATCCACCTTCATCTTCGGACTGGGAATTATTGATAATCTTCCGGCAGGAATGACCGTTTTTTCATCAAGTGCAAATTCGTGCGGCGGAACTGTAATTGCACAGCCGAATACAAATATAATCCAACTGTCCAACGGTTTTATTCAACCGGCAAGTTCGTGTTCTTTCTCGGTATTAGTAAGAGCTACGATACCGGGACCAAAAATCAGCACATCCCAACCTGTTACTTCGACTAATGCTGGAACCGGCAATACGGCGACGGCAACTCTCACGGTTACTTGTCCGACAAGATTTACGGTTGATAATTTGAACGACAACATTATTGACACATCACCCGGTGACGGAATTTGCGCGACTAATTTTCCTGAAGTTGTCGGAGGATGCACCTTGCGTGCCGCGATTCAGGAAGCAAATGGCGTATCAAATTTCTGTCCGGCTAACTATTCGATCAATTTCCAAGTTTCGGGAACTATCCGGCTGTTACAAGGATTATTGACGATCAATTCCGGTAAAAATGTAACAATTAACGGTTTTGGTGCGAATTTATTGACGGTCAGCGGCGAAGGTAACAGCGGTGTTTTTTCTAATAACGGAATCGTAACAATTTCCAACCTAACCATTACTGACGGCGATGTTACCGGAACAGTCGGCGGAACGGGCGGCGGTTTGCGGAGTTCGGGCGTTACAAC
>JBBSAX010000149.1:0-12820 GCA_038251885.1 Pyrinomonadales bacterium
GCGAATCGAAGATTTAAATATTAAGCAAAATAAACTTTCCAAAGAAAACGCAGATTTGAGCGCAGTTGTTGAAGTTGTCGCTTCCAATTCGGTTGACGCGACCGTAGAAATCGAAAATTTGACTGATAAAAAAACTGTCGCCACAAAGCAAGTTAAATTAAATTCCGGCGTAAATAAAATTGATCTGGATTTTGCAATTGCAAATCCGAAACTTTGGTATCCAATCGGTTTGGGCGAACAACCGCTTTACAATTTCAAGGCAAAATTAACGGTCAACAAAAAAGAAATTGACGAACAAACGAAACGAACGGGTTTGCGGACTTTGCAATTGAGGCAAAAGCCTGACGAACACGGCATCAGTTTTGAGTTTGTCATTAACGGAATTCCGGTTTTCGGTCGCGGCGCAAACTGGATTCCGGCGGATATTTTTCCGACTCGCGTAACCAAAGAAAAATATAAAAATCTTTTGACTTCGCTCAAAGATGCGAATATGAATATGATTCGCGTCTGGGGCGGCGGCATTTACGAAGACGATTATTATTACGATCTGGCTGACGAAATGGGCTTACTCGTCTGGCAGGATTTTATGTTTGCCTGCTCGATGTATCCGGGCGATAAGAAGTTTTTGGAAAACGTCCGCGCCGAAGCGATTGATAATGTAAAACGCTTGCGAAATCATCCGTCAATCGTTCTCTGGTGCGGTAATAATGAGATCGAAACTGCGTGGAATCATTGGGGTTGGCGGCAGAGTTTGCCGAATCATATCTGGAACGATTACATAAAACTTTTCGTCAATCTTCTGGGCGAAGTTACATCGGAATACGACCCGTCACGTCCGTATTGGCAAAGTTCGCCGAGTTCGAATTTTCAGGACGATGCCGATTCACAAAAGATCGGCGACGTGCATTACTGGCAGGTTTGGCACGCCGAAAAGCCTTTTGCGGAATACGAAAAACAGTTTCCGCGCTTTATGAGCGAATACGGGTTTCAATCGTTTCCCGAACTTGAAACCGTCAAAACCTACACGACCGAAGAAGACCGCAAATCAATCGAAACGCCCGTAATGCTTGCCCATCAACGTCATCCGCGCGGCAATCAACTTGTTCGGGAATATATGCTCCGTGAATACAATGAGCCGAAAGATTTCGAATCGTTTTTGTATGTCAGCCAGGTTTTGCAAGCCGAAGGAATCAAGATCGGCGCGGAACATTTTCGCCGGATTATGCCGCGAAATATGGGTTCGCTTTACTGGCAGGCAAACGATGTCTGGCAGGTCGCGTCGTGGTCGGCGATGGATTATTTCGGTCGCTGGAAGGCTTTGATGTATTACACGAAAAAGTTTTACGCGCCGATGCTGATTTCACCGCACGTTTCTGAAGACGGAAATCTGAATATCACGGTCGTTTCGGATTTTCCCGAACCGAAACAGGCAAAAATGGTGTTGACCTTGATGGAATTCGGCGGCAGGATTTTGAGTTCGAGAGAGATTGATCTGACGGTCGAACCGCTTAAAGGAAAATCATATTTCACGCAACCCGTAAGCGAATTTTTGGTCGGAACGGACATGAAAAATGTCGTTTTACTCGCCGAATTAAAAGTCAGCGGCACGATTGTTTCGCGGAACGAATATTTCTTCAAACCCTTCAAAGAACTGCGTCTTTCGCGTCCAGAGATTAAAACACGTTTCTCGCAAATGAGAGATTTTTACAGCATTTCGTTTTCAACCGATAAATTGGCAAAATCGGTTTACATTTCGGGTTTCCCCGATGCTTCTCTTTCAGATAATTACTTTAATTTGTTGCCGGGAAAATCAGTCACCATCGAATTTCGTACAAAACAAAAAATTAGCGCAGAAGAACTTCAGAAACAATTAAAGGTTCGTTCGCTTTATGACGCTTTCAATTAATTTGAGATTATGAAAAACAAAAAACTATTCAGCTACAGGCAAAAATCTTTATTCAAGAAATCAGCAAAATTTTCGGCAATAATAATAGTTTTGATGATTTTGATCTTCAGCGGTTTTGTCCTTTTTCGCGCGGCAGAAGCGCAGGAAAAGTTACCGTTTAAAAACGCGAATCTTCCGATTGATGAGCGCGTTAAAGATTTGCTTGCGCGGATGACTATTGAAGAAAAAGCGGCGCAGATGATGTGTGTCTGGATGGAAAAACCCAATGACAACAGCAAAGTTCCAAAAGAGCAGATGCCGCTCGGCGGCGAATTTTCGCCGGCACTCGCTAAAGAAAAAATGCCGAACGGCATCGGACAATTTGCGCGGCAGAGAGAATACAGAAATGCAAAACGCTCCGCCGAATATGCAAATGCGGTGCAGAAATGGTTGATGGAAAATACTCGCCTGCAAATTCCGGCGGTTTTTCACGATGAGATTTTGCACGGAAATATGGGCGAAGGTTCCACCGTTTTTCCCGTTCCGCTTTCTCTGGCTTCGAGTTGGGATACTGATCTGATCTCGCGAGTTTTCACGGTCGCGGCGCGGCAGACGCGCATTCGCGGAACACATCACGTTCTCGGACCGAATATGGATCTGGCGCGTGAAGCGCGTTGGGGCAGAAGTGAGGAAACCTACGGCGAAGACCCGTATCTTGCCTCAAGACTGCTCGTTGCCCTCGTCAAAGCGGTGCAGGGAAACGCGACTTATGAAAATCCAAAAATTGACGATACGCACGTTATTGCGACCGGAAAACATTTCGCCGGACACGGACAGCCCGAAAACGGAACAAATATCGGTCCCGTGAATTTGTCGGAAAGAATTTTGCGTGAAACGCATTTTGCGCCGTTTGAAGCGACAGTTAAAGAAGCGAGTTTGTTCAGCATAATGCCCGCATATCACGAGATTGATTCCATTCCGGTTCACGCCAACAAATGGATGCTCGATACACTTTTGCGTAAAGAATGGGGATTTAAAGGCACGATCGTTTCCGATTATTACGCGATGACTGAACTTATGAAACGCCATCGCGTCGCCGCCGATTTAGCCGATGCCGCAAAACAATCGCTCGAAGCCGGATTGGACATCGAATTGCCCGATCCCGACGTGAATAAAACTTTGGTCGAACAGGTAAAAGCCGGAAAAATCCCGGTAAGTTTGGTTGACCAGGCTGTTTCAAGACTTCTTTATCAAAAATTCCAACTCGGACTTTTTGAAAATCCTTATGTTGATGCGGAAAAAGCCGCACAAATGACGGACACAGCGGAAGACAGAAAATTAGCGGCGGAAGCGGCGCGGCGTTCAATCGTTCTTTTGAAAAACGAAAAAAATACACTGCCGCTCGATAAATCGAAATTAAAATCAATTGCCGTCATCGGTCCGAATGCTGCGAAAGCTCATTTGGGAGGTTACACAGATCCGAATCCGCCACGTTCCGTAAGTATTTTAGACGGCGTGAAAAACAAACTCGGAAATTCGGTAAAGGTTAATTATGCGGAAGGCGTGAAGATCACGAAAGAAGGTGGAAATTGGTTCGGCGACACAGCGACCTTGAACGACGCGGCAAGCGATCAGAAATTAATTGGTGAAGCCGTCAAAACTGCTAAAGATTCCGAAGCGGTAATTCTCGTCATCGGTGGAAATGAAGACACTAACAAAGAAGGCTGGGCGGAAAATCACCTTGGCGACCGCGATTCGCTCGAACTTTTTGGGCGGCAAAACGATCTCGTCAAAGCCGTTTTAGCGACCGGCAAGCCAACCGTAGTTTTCCTGATTAATTCGGGACCGCTGGCAATAAATTACGTCGCGGAAAATGTTCCGGCAATTTTAGAAGGTTTTTATCTCGGCGAAGAAACCGGAACTGCCGTAGCGGACGTTTTGTTCGGAGATTACAATCCCGGCGGAAAATTGCCCGTTTCATTTCCGCGCTCCGTCGGGCAATTACCGATCTATTACAACTACAAACCGACGGCAAGACGCGGATATATAAATTCGACGACCGCGCCGCTTTTCTCGTTCGGACACGGTTTGAGTTACACGACTTTCAAATATTCGAACCTGAAAATTACCAAACCGAAGATCGGCACAAACGAATCAACGAGCGTTACTGTTGACGTGACAAACACCGGAAAAGTGCGCGGTGATGAAGTTGCACAAATGTATCTGCGCGATGATGTTAGTTCTGTTACAAGACCGGTCAAAGAATTGAAAGACTTTGCAAGAGTTTTAATCGAACCGGGCGCGACGAAAACCGTGACTTTCTCGATTACGCCGGAAAAACTTTCATTTTATAACCGTGAAATGAAACGCGTGGTCGAACCCGGAACATTTCAAATTATGGTCGGCGGAAATTCGGTTGATTTGATGAATGCGACTTTAGAAGTAATAGGAAATTAATTGATGAATTTTCTCGGAATAGATGTCGGAACGGGCGGTTCACGCGCCGTTGTGATTAATGAAAACGGAAAAGTTGTTGCCTCCGCAACGGCAGAACACATTGCGTTTGCGTC
The DNA here is from genome assembly GCA_038251885.1 of Pyrinomonadales bacterium. Classification (GTDB taxonomy): domain Bacteria; phylum Acidobacteriota; class Blastocatellia; order Pyrinomonadales; family Pyrinomonadaceae; genus JAHCHG01. Next base: position 4,456 of record JBBSAX010000149.1, read on the forward strand.
GCCGGAAATCGGCTGGGCGGAACAATCGCCCGACGATTGGTGGCGTGCTTGCGTCGCCGTGATTCGTGAAGTTTTGACCAAGGTAAAAGCAGAAGAGATCAGTGCGATCGGTTTTTCAGGACAAATGCACGGCTCGGTTTTGCTTGATGAAGCGGACAAAGTTTTGCGTCCCGCGCTTTTGTGGTGCGATCAGCGAACCTCAAAGGAATGTGCGAAAATTACCGAAAAGATCGGCGCGGAAAATCTAATAAAACTCGTTTCAAATCCGGCTGTAACGGGTTTTACTCTGCCCAAATTGATTTGGGTGCGCGAAAATGAACCGGAAGTTTGGCAAAGAGTGAAAACCGTTCTGCTTCCGAAAGATTATATTCGCCTTAGATTATCGGGCGATAAAGCGTCGGATGTTGCCGATTCTTCAGGAACTCTTCTGTTCGATGTTCAAAACCGAAAATGGTCGGATGAAATGCTCGACGCATTTGAGATCAATAAAAATTTACTTCCGAAGGTTTATGAATCAATCGAAGTTACGGGCGAAATTTCACAAAAAGCGGCTGAAGAAACAGGTTTGAAATCGGGAACTTTAATTGTTGCCGGCGCGGGCGACAATGCGGCAGGCGCAATCGGAATGGGCGTAACTAATACTGGAACGGTCAGCGCGACGATAGGAACTTCAGGCGTAGTTTTCGGTGTAACGGAGAAACCGAAATTAGATTTAAAGGGCAGAATTCACACACTTTGCCATGCCATTCGCGAACGCTGGCACAATACAGGCGTAACGCTCGCCGCCGGACTTTCGCTCAAATGGTTTCGTGAAAACTTTGGCGACGGAAAATCTTTTGACGAAATGGTTGACCAATCCGCAGAAATCCCGGCTGGCGCGGACGGTGCAATCTGGCTGCCGTATCTGATGGGGGAACGAACGCCCTATTTGGACGCAAACGCTCGTGCGGCATTCGTCGGTCTGACGGCGAGCCACACGAAAATACATCTGACTCGCGCCGTTTTGGAAGGCGTGGCGTTTTCGCTTCGAGATTCATTTGAAATTTTCAAGGAAACCGGTGCAAAAATTGAAAAAATCAGGCTCGGCGGCGGCGGCGCGAAATCAAAATTGTGGCGGCAGATTCAAGCCGATGTTTACGGGCAAACAGTTGAAATTTTGGAAGCGGACGAAGGTGCGGCATTTGGTGCGGCGATCTTAGCCGGGGTTGGCGCATGTGCTTGGAATTCGGTTGACGAAGCGTGCGAGAAAACGATTCGCGTCGCTGAAACAGTTAAGCCGAATGCGGATTCGGTTGAAAAATTAAACCGAAATTATGAGGCGTATAAATTACTTTATTCGTCACTTCGTCCGGCGATGAAAATTATTACAGAAAATTAGAATTGGAGATCAATAAAAAATATGAACAACGGAAATTATGAACCAAAACCCGAACACAAATTCACATTCGGACTGTGGACAGTCGGCAATCCCGGACGCGATCCTTTCGGAGATGTCGTCCGCAGAAAACTTTCGCCGGTAGAAATTGTAAATTTACTGGGCGAAGTCGGTGCATACGGCGTGAATTTTCACGACAACGATCTCGTGCCGATTGACGCGACAAACTCGGAACGCGATCAAATCGTTAGCGAGTTTCGCAAGGCTTGCGAAGATAACAACATCAAAGTGCCGATGGCAACGGTTAATTTAACTTACGATCCCGTTTTCCGCGATGGCGGATTTACGGCAAATGATGCACGGGTTCGCGCTTATGCCGTTCAGAAAACAATGCGTGCAATGGATTTGGGCGCAGAATTCGGGGCGAAGATTTTCGTCGTTTGGACGGGCAGAGACGGTGTTGAAACCGATGCTTGCCGCCGTACCGACGAAGCGATCAAGCGTTACCGCGAAGCGATGAACTATCTGTGCGAATACAATATTTCGCAAAATTACGGCTACAAATTCGCGCTCGAAGCCAAGCCGAACGAACCACGTGCCGACATTTATTTTCCAACGACCGGCGCGTATTTAGCTTTTATCGAAACGCTCGATCACAAAGAAATGGTCGGCGTAAATCCGGAAGTCGCCCACGAGCAAATGCCCGGTTTGAGTATGACTCACGCTGTCGCGCAAGCTTGGGAAGCCGGAAAACTTTTTCATATAGATCTGAACGATCAGGTTCCCGGCAGATACGATCAAGATTTACGTTTCGGTTCGGCTAATCCGAAATCGGCGTTCTGGCTTGTGAAGTTTTTGGAAGATGTCAATTACGAAGGAATGCGGCATTTCGACGCGCACGCTTATCGCACCGAAGATTACGATGGCGTAAAAGATTTTGCAAGTGGTTGTATGAAAACATATTTGATTTTGAAGGATAAAGCCGAGCGTTGGAAGAACAACGAGGAAATCAAATCAATTCTGTCGGAAATCGAGGCGACAAATTCTGGAAACAGGGTCGGAAAATTCAGCGTGGACGGTTCGGCTAACTTGTTGGCTGAAGAATTTGATCGAAGCGAACTTTCTGCAAAAGGCTTGAAATATGAACGACTCGATCAATTAACAATTGATGTTTTGCTCGGTGTGGATTAATTAATGAGTAATTTAAATGGGGAAATGATTATGATTCTAACTAAAAAACATGTCGGTTTTTTAGCATTTGCAATAGCTTCTTTTGTTTTATTTGCAATGGCTTGTGTTCAAGCACCGGAGCAGAATTCCGGCAATAATCCTGCCGCACAAAATAAATCGGGAAAACTTCGCATCGGTCTTTCGATGGACACTTTGAAGGAAGAACGCTGGCAGAAAGACCGAGATATATTTGTCAAACGCGCAGAGGAATTGGGCGCGGAAGTTCTCGTTCAAGCCGCTGACGGAAAAGACGAAACGCAGATTAAACAAGCCGAAAGTCTTTTGACACAAGGGATTGATGTTCTGGTCGTTATTCCGCACAATTCGGAAGTCGCCGCAACAATTGTTGATGCCGCGAAACGGCAGAATGTTCCGGTGATTTCCTATGACCGACTAATCAGAAACAGCGAACCGGATCTTTATATTTCGTTTGACAACAAAAAAGTCGGCGAACTTCAGGCGAAATATCTGGTCGAAAAAGCACCGAAAGGCAATTATATTTTGATTGGCGGAGCGCAAACCGACAACAATGCAAAGTTGCTGCGTGAAGGTCAGATGGAAGTTTTAAAACCATATATTGATAAAGGCGATATTAAAATCGTTGCCGATCAATGGGCGCGGGATTGGCTCGCTGATGAGGCTCTGAAACATACGGAAAACGCGCTGACGATAAATAACAACCATGTCGCGGCAATCGTAACATCGAACGACGGAACGGCGGGCGGTGCGATTCAGGCTTTGAATGCACAGAAATTAAACGGCAAAGTTTTGGTTTCGGGACAAGATGCCGATCTCGGCGCACTACAAAGAATCGTTGCCGGATCGCAGACGATGACCGTTTATAAACCCGTTTCACAACTTGCCGTCAAAGCCGCCGAAGCCGCTGTTGCACTGGCTAAAAAGGAAAAAGTGGAAACTAACGGAAAGGTGAATAACGGAAAAATTGATGTTCCGTCAATCTTGCTCGAACCGATTACGGTTGATAAAAGTAATTTGGATGCAACAGTCATCAAAGACGGCTTTCAAACTCGCGAAGAGATTTATAAAAACGCTGCAATGGAGCAAAAATAAAAAACAAGTTGAAGTATGAATGGCTCAAGCCCAAACTTTATAGCGCAAAAATCAAAGTTCTTTTTGCGCTAACTTGCTCCAATAGCGTAATTCGCGGCGGCGAAAATCGGGTGAGGTTCTTGCGGATTCAATCGCTTGTTCAAACATTTCACCGGCTTTTTCCGGTTCATTCTGCGTCTTATAAACTTTGCCGAGATAATACAAGCCCTCCGAATCAACCGGACGGCGTTCGACGAATTTTTCCAGCGCATCCTTTGCTTCCGCAAGCATATTCGCTTCCAGATAAGTCGCGCCGATCTCGCGCCAGACTTCGCTCAGAGCGTGTTTGTCGTTTTGGGAAATGACGGTCGAAAAATAATTCAGAGCGTCTTGCCGCTCACCTCGTGTGCGGGCTAATTTGCCGAGTTCATAATTTGCGTCAATTTCTTCCGTGTCAATCGCAAACGCTTGTTCAAAATGTTCCTTCGCTTTTTCGTCCTGTCGCCTTTGCAAATAGATCAAACCGAGCTGAACGTGCGCGTCGGCATCGTTCGGATTGACGGTCGCGTTGTGCAGAAAGCGTTTGAAATTTTGTCTTTGGCGAAATGAATCACCAAGTCCGCGAACTTCGCTGCCCAAAAAACCGCCGAAATAGATAATTGCAAAAAACAACAAAAATGGCGAAAAAAGCCACAGCGAAACGAATTGGAAAATAAATGTTCCGAAACTTATTGCCAGCCAAGCCACGGAAACGTTTAAAATTGCCGTTCCGTAAGTTGAGCCGAAAACCGTCCGCAAAGCAAAGATCATAAAAATACCGAATAAAATACTGCTCAAAATCCAAAATGAAAAATAAATTGCCGGCAAAATCTGCGAAGCGAAAACCAAAACTCCAATAAATGCAAACGGTAGATGCGCCGCCGTCCAAGCCATTAGAGTGCAGGCTGCGAGTGCGCTGTAATCGCGCCGCAAAATGACTCCAAAATTGCCGATACCGCCGAAAATGCTCATCAAAAGTATCGCCGCCGGAACGTAAAAAATTGAAAGCGAAATCAAAGGCGTAAAAAAGCTTGAACTAAACGAGAAAAACGTGAAAAAAGAATCGCCGACGAGCGGAATTTTCGGTCTTTCAGCTAACGCTTTTTGATATTCGGCTTCGGCTTTTTGATACTCGGCTTGCATTTCGGGCGTGTATTCGTCCGTGTCCGCGTAATCGGGATTGTAAAATTGATAAAATTGCGGAATTGCGTAACTCGTGTTTAATTTTGAATTTACGGTCGTATAAAAAGCAAACGAAACAACCAATACCGCAATAGCGGCGAAAATCCAACTGCCTTTATCGAGAATCTCGCTCATCGAATGCGCGGGACGAAAATATATTTGAATGAGAAGTATAATATTTTCCATAGTTTTCGGGCGGAAAGAATAATTCTTAACCAAATTCTAGCGTAAGTTTTATGAATAAAATTTGTCAAGAACTTTTACCTGCAAGTTTAAGCTGAAAAAAGACGTTTGATAAATTGGAGAATACTCTGGATTTGATAGATAATAATCGTGTTTTCGCAAGTAATTTGGAGTGAGGTCTAGTTTATGTCAAATGATTTTTCTTACGATACCGTTCCGTATCAAAGCACATTTCAACCGCAAATTTATCCTGATAAAATGGCGACGCTTGCTACGCTTTTGGGAATGAAACCGCAAAAGATCGAAAAATGCCGTTATCTCGAATTGGGCTGCGGCGAAGGCGATAATTTGATCGGCTTTGCTTTCGCACTGCCGGAAAGCGAATTTGTCGGAATAGATTTGTCGGCAAAACACATCGAAAAGGCAAACAAAATGGCGGCGGAACTCGGTTTGAAAAATATCAAGTTTATGCAGCTCGACGTAATGAAATTAAATCGCGAAGAATACGGACAATTCGATTATATAGCGGCGCACGGACTTTTTTCGTGGGTGCCGGATTTTGTGCGCGAAAAGGTTTTGGCGATTTATTCGGAAATGCTCACACCGCACGGCATCGGTTATCTCAGCTACAACACGCTTCCCGGCGGATACATGCGGCAAATGGTGCGCGATATGATGCAATATCACACGGAAGGCGAAAAACTTTCGCTCGAAAAGGTCGAAAAAGGTGTGTCAATTTTGGATTTTCTCCATAAAAGCACGAAATCCGATCCTTATTACAATGAAATCTTAAAAAACGAGATCGGTTTTGTCGCAAATCACAGCCCGACGAGCATTCTGCACGACGAACTCGGCGAAATGAATCAGCCGTTTTATTTTCACGAATTTGTAAAATTGGCTGAAAAAAATAATCTGCAATATCTCTCGGAAGCCGAATATTTCGCAATGCCTTTGCATGAATATCCGAAAGGAACTGCCGAAATGCTTGACTCTTTCGGCAACGACATTATTCGTCGCGAACAATATATTGATTTCTTGCGTAACCGGCGTTTTCGTCAGACGCTTTTGTGTCACGCGAATGTTGAAATAAACCGCAATGTCGAGCCGCAAAAATTGCGCGAATTATATATCGCTTCGCCTTTTTATCCGGTCAACAGAAATGCCGAACTCGCCAACGGAAATCCTGAAAAATTTCGTTTTCCGAGCGGCACGACCGCCGAACTCGAACATGCTCTGACAAAAGTCGCGCTCGCACATCTCGGCAGTCTTTGGACAAGTTCGATTCAGTTTGATGAATTGATGAATTTATGTCGAACAAAAATTGAAGAAAAAGGAATTGTCATCAAAGATTGGGAAAAGGAGTTGAACACGACTTGTTCAATCCTGCTTGAACTTTACACGACCGGAATGGTCGAACTTCACGTTCACAAACCTAATTTCACCCGCGAAATCAGCGAATTTCCGACCGCCAGCGAATTGGTGCGATGGCAACTCGGCTTTACCGACAGCGTGACGACAATGAATATTACGCAGGTTAAAGTTGACGACTCATTCTTCAAAAATCTTCTACTGATGCTCGACGGAACGCGCACGAAACTCGATCTTAAAAAAGAACTCCGCAAAAAGATCAGCGCGGGCGAATTGTCGGATGTCGGTGAAAAAGGCGTGCTTTTGGGTGAATTGCCGACGATGTTAAAGGACAATCTTCAACAAATTGCCGACCTCGGTATATTAGTTTCCTAAATTAAAATATTTTGCGAAAAGTCAGAACCATCTGCGGTAGCGGATGGTTTAACACGGTAAAGCTGAGAAATTATAAAAAAATCAAAGTCAATCATCTTCAACCGTCTGCTACTGCACACGGTTCTGCCCCATATAGATAATGAATGAAAAATTAAAAAATAATGTTTTAGGATCTCTGGCTAAACTGCTTGCTGAAAATAAGCAAAGCATAATGGAAGCAAACAAAGTGGATATTGCCGCTTGTCCGACCGATGATCTGGTGATTTTTGATCGTCTGAAAGTTGATGATGCGAAGGTCGAAAAAATGATCGCTTCGGTCAAAAGCGTGATTACCGCAAACGATCCGGTCGGCAAAATAATTTCTTCGGACACACGCGAAAATGGTTTGAAAATTGAAAACCGCACCGTTCCATTCGGCACGATCTTGATTATTTACGAAGCGCGTCCCGATGTTTCAATTGAAGCAGCGATCATCGCGCTCAAGGCAGGAAATAAAATTTTATTAAAAGGCGGAAAAGAAGCGCGAAACACGAATCTTTGTCTGGCAAATTTGTGGCAAAAAGCGTTAAAGGAAAACGACGCTGACACGGATTTCGTCAAATATCTCGACATTTCCCGCGAAGAAACGCAAAAACTCATTGAAGGCAAATCAGAAAAATTCGATGTAATCATCCCGCGCGGCGGCGAAACCTTGATTGATTTTGTGTTGAAAAATTCCAAAGTTCCCGTCATCGTCAGCGGACGCGGCAACAATTTCGCGTTTGTTGACAGCGAAGCTGATTTTGAAATGGCACTCGAAATAGTTTTAGACGGCAAATCGCGCTTGAGCGTCTGCAACGCACTCGACAAAGTTTTGATTGACGAAAAACTCCCTTATTTAGAGGAAAAAGTCGTGCGAATTGTTGACGCTTTGCGCGAAAAAAATATTGAAGTTTTCGGTGATGAAGATATTTGCAAAATTGATGACTCAGTTTCGCTTATTTTCGGCGAAGAAGTTTGGTTTGAGGAATTTTTATCGGCAAAAATAGTTATCGGAATGATTTCAAATGTCGCGGATGCAATCGAAACCATCAACAAATATTCCGGCGGACATTCGGCAACAATTATCACGAAAAATATAGAACGCGCCGAAAAATTTATGGGGGAAGTTGATTGCGTGGCGGTTTATCACAACGCTTCGACGCGATTTACCGATGGCGGCGAATTCGGTTTGGGCGCGGAAATCGCTATTTCAACACAAAAATTACACTTTCGCGGACCGCTCGGCGCGGAACATCTTTTGACAAATAAATGGTTCGTCTTCGGCGAAGGACAAATAAGGAATTGAAAACAAAAAATTAACAGGGATGACAGGATGAAAAGGATAATTTTCAAAAATAAAATAAGTATTTATCCTTGTCTATCTTGCCATCCCTGTTAATCAATCAAAATTAAATCCACTGCCTCTGGCAGTGGATCAGGATATCCGACAACAGGGCAACAGGAAAAAAAGAAATAAAATGTATCTCCCTAGAAGGTGACAACTTATAAGGAGATACAAATATGAGCAAGAGATTTAGAAAA
>JBBSAX010000150.1:0-12781 GCA_038251885.1 Pyrinomonadales bacterium
CGCCGTCTCATATTCAACGTGCGATGTCGCAATCGTGATCCCGCGTGCCTTCTCTTCCGGTGCATTATCAATCGAAGCAAAGTCCCGAAAAACCATCTTCGCATTGTGCTTGCTCATCACTTTCGTGATCGCCGCCGTCAATGTCGTCTTCCCGTGATCCACGTGTCCGATCGTCCCGATGTTCACATGCGGCTTGCTTCTATCAAATTTCTCTTTCGACATTTGTTTTTATCCTCTAGTTAATAAAAATCAATAAAATTTCTGGAGCCCAAGACGAGATTTGAACTCGTGACCTCATCCTTACCAAGGATGCGCTCTACCCCTGAGCTACTCGGGCTTTTCTTTATAAAAACCTACTCAAAACTTTTTACAAAAAATTGGAGCGGGAGACGAGACTCGAACTCGCGACATTCAGCTTGGAAGGCTGACGCTCTACCAACTGAGCTACTCCCGCCCGTTCTGATCTTGGACTTTTTTCCAAAATCGAACTGGTGCATGGGGTAGGATTTGAACCTACGTAGGAAATTAATCCGACGGGTTTACAGCCCGTTGCCTTTGACCGCTCGACCACCCATGCGTATCTTAATTTTTCAAAAAATCTCTTGAAACGGACTTACTCTTGAGTCCGTAGCAAATTTCACATATTAACCAAGTTCTCTCTAACTTTCAAGTTAAGAGAGCAAATTTTACTTATTTTCTTTATTTTTTTCAAGCGCAGATGTCGAGTGAGCGCGTGGATGAAATTTTTCGTAGGTTTTTCTAAGATGGGCATCAGTCATATGTGTGTAAATCTGCGTCGTCGAAATATCCGCGTGTCCGAGCATTTGCTGAACCGAACGAATGTCTGCACTGTTTTGGATTAAATGTGTTGCAAAACTATGTCGCAAGGTGTGCGGCGAAACATCTTCAAGTCCGGCTTTTCTGGCATATTCTTTAACCAATAAAAATATCGTCTGCCGATTTATCTGCGTTCCGATATTGCTTACAAATAAATTATTTATCTCGATATTTTCTTTTTTCCGACGCAAAGCAAGATAACTTTTCACCCATTCGACCGCGCTGTTTCCAACCGGTACTTTCCGCATTTTGCTTCCCTTTCCCGTGCAGGTCAGCATTCCAGAATCAATATTTATATCACCGATCTTCAAATCAACCGCTTCTGAAACACGTAAACCGCAGGCATACATCAATTCTAAAATCGCCCGATCACGCAAACCGATTTCGCTTGAAACATCTGGAACTTTCAAAAGTTCTTCAACTTCCGTCTGATTCAAAAATTTCGGCAAATAACTTCCTTTTTGCGGCGCGATCAAATCTTCAGCCGGACTTTTTTTGATATGTCCGTCAAACATCAAAAATTTATAAAATCCGCGCAAAGTACTTATCAAACGCCGTTTAGAATTTTCCGACAATTTCGTGCCGGACAAATCAATCAACCATTCGCGCAAATCTTTTCTGTCCAAATTTAAAACTTCAAGTTTATTTTTTTCCGCCCAAATTTTGAGTTTTGTTAAATCTCTCTCATAACTTTCAACAGAATTCCGCGCTAAGCCTTTTTCGACTTGTAAGTATAAAAGATATTCGCGAATAAAATCCCGTTTTTTTTGAAATTCGCCGATCATTATTTTGATTTAAAAATTCTTTGAAGCAATTTGAAATGATAAGTAGAACAAAATCTTATGTTTTCATCTTAAAGGAGAAATTCATTAAAAAGCAATAAATTGTCATAAAACTTTCTTTCGATACTCGTTTGCCAGATTAATTTTCCCCAAATTTTCATAAAGCAAAATGAGCCGTTGACGCGCCTTTTCAGTTCGCGGATTGTCCGCGCCTTGCGAAATTTTCAAACTTTCAAAACTTTCCTTTAAAAGAGTTTCGGCTTCCGCAAATTTCTTCTGCGTCATCAACCCTTCGCCCAACGCGCTTTCGGCAATTGCGACCCAGAAATGTTTTTTCGGAAGCGATTTTGTGCGAAGTTCAAAGGCTTCACGCAAAAGGCGTTCGCCTTCATTCGTCTGTCCCGATTTTGCCAGACTCAAGCCCTTTATCATCAAAACGGTCGCATAATGGTCGTAATGTTTGCCGAAATTTTCTTCATACATTTTCAAAGTCATATCAGCTTTTTCAGACGCTTCCGCATATTTCCCTTGATTGTAAAGCGACATTGCCTGATTGCGAAGGTTGTCGCCGAGCCATAAATTTGTCGGAGAAAGAAATTTGCGAAGAATAATTTCGGCTTCGCGTAAGACTTTATCGGCTTCGGCAAATTCACCTTTCTCGCTTAAAAAACCACCGTAAACCGTTAAAGAAAAACTGTAATTCGGCGAATCAATTTCGCCGCGGTTTTGGAATTCTTCAACGGCTTCGCGGGCAGTTTGCAAGGCTTCGTCAAATCTGCCTTGGTCGGCAATTGTCGAAGCCAGAGTGCTTCGCGTGGTCGCCACAATATTTCGCGCTTCGTCCGACAAGTTTGGAATCAATTCCAGAGTTTGACGAAAAATCGCTTCGGCTTCCTTTGAATCGCCCTGCGTTCGTCTTAAGTAGGCAAAATTATTCAGTGCTTCCGCCAGCGTTTCCGCTTTCACGCTACCTTTTTGATATTCATTTTTGAGAAGTGGCAAATATCGGCGAAAAGTTTTTTCCGCCTCGTCCAATTCACCTTTGGAAAAAAGCAAAATTGCCCAATGTATCGAACCGACAATCATTTTTGGATGATTTTCACCATAAAGCTCTCTCAGAAGGCGAACATACTGCTCCATATGTTTTGTTCCGGGCTGAAATTTTCCTTGTCCGAAATAGGTTGTCGCAACGGTGCGTTCGAGTTCGGCTTTGACTTCCGGCGACGAGTCGAATTCGCCGCTATCCAATCGCCGTGCGGCTTCATCTAGAACCTCGTTGACGGTCGTTTCCTGACCGTTTTTTCGCAAATTACTCAAAATCGGGTTGGAATATTTGAGAATTTGTTCGAGAAAAGCATTGACGGCTTCGGCTTTTTCCTTTTCCTTTTGCGTTTGCCGAATTTGCCAGAGCGTAGCGGCAATTCCGCCGAGCAGCGTCAAAAAAATCAAAGCTGCCGCCGCCACCGTGATTTTGTTGCGCCGGATAAATTTTGAGGCGCGATATTTGAAAGTTTGCGGACGCGCCCGGACAGGCAGGTTTTTTAAATGCCGTTCGAGGTCTTCGGCAAAGGCTTCAACCGATTTATAACGACGCTCCGACTCTTTGCGTAAAGCCATCAAAACAATGTTGTCGAGGTCATTTTTTAGATTTGAAACCGGCAATTTTGAACCTGCTACCTGACTGGGCAAAGACGGCTGAAACTCAGTTACGGTTTTGATGATTTGCTCCAGACTTTTTCCCTGAAAATCGAACGGACGCTTTTCCGTCAGCAATTCGTAAAGCACCACGCCCAAACTATAAACGTCCGAAGCGGTCGTAACCTGCTCGCCGCGCAATTGTTCAGGCGAAGCATAAGCCGGAGTCAGAGCGCGAAAAGCGGTTTGCGTTTGATTTTCGTCAGCCGAACCGACATCTGAAATTTTCGCCAAACCGAAATCGAGCAGTTTCGGCTCACCGTCTTTTGTAACTAAAATATTTGAAGGTTTGATGTCGCGGTGAATTATTAAATTTTGATGCGCGTAGGAAACTGCCGCGCAAATTTTCAAGAATAATTTCAAACGCGCTTTTGTTTCGAGATTTTCGGCAAATTCGAGCAGCGGTTTGCCCGCAACATATTCCATCACCAGAAAAGGTTCGCCCGTTTCGCTGATTCCGCCGTCGAGAAGTTTGGCAATATTCGGATGATTAAGTCCGGCAAGAATCTGACGTTCGCGGCGGAAACGATTGGTAATTTCGCTCCCGGCAATGGTTTGGCGAATTATTTTTATCGCAACTTGCTGATCAAATTCGCCGTCGCTCCGTTCGGCAAGAAAAACTGCGCCCATTCCGCCGTAACCGATTTCACGAATAATTTTATAATGCCCGAATTGCTTGCCCGACAAATTGTTTTTCGTTTCCGGCAAGATTTTTGCAGCGTAAGGCGCAATTGAATTTTCGAGAAAATTTGCAGATTCCGCTTCAAAGGCGAGCAGCGATTCAATTTCAGATTTTAACTCTTCGTCGCCGCCGCAAAATTCGATGAGCCACGCCGCACGTTTTTGCGTGTCTGAAATTTCTACGGCAACCGAAACCGCTTCTTCGAGTTTTTTCCAGTTTTCGCTATCCATTAAATTCTTTATCAATTTTTGAGAATCAAAATTTAATCGAATTTGCTCTTTAATACTATTTGCGTTTTTATCGGCTTTTTGAGGACATTGTAAATTTTGCTGTAAAAAATAAAAAATCTAAACTTCTTTGGATAATTCCCGAAACAGCCAAAGTTTGGCAAACTGCCAATCGCGCCGCACGGTTTTTTCCGTGACATCTAAAACTTCCGCAATCTCCTTTTCTTTCAAACCGCCGAAAAACCGCATATCAACAACGGCACATTTCCGTTCGTCAATCGCTTTGAGTTTGTTTAAAGCTTCGTCTAATTCGAGAATGTCGCCTGATGTTTGTTCCGGCAAAATGTCAAAATCCTCGATTGAAAATCTCTGTGCCGCACCGCCGCGTTTTTCGGCGTTATGTTGACGGGCATAATCAACCAAAATCTGCCGCATCACCCGCGAGGCAATTCCGAAAAAATGCGTCCGATTTTCCGCTGACAAAACTGTCTGATCAACCATTTTCAAAAATGCTTCGTGAACCAGCGCAGTCGGTTGAAGCGTGTGTTCGGAACGCTCCCGGCTCAAATATCGGCGGGCTTGGCGTTTAAGTTCGTCATAAACAAGCGGAAAAAGCCGCTCCGCCGCACTTTTATCGCCGTCGCGCCATTCATCCAAAATTTTTGTAACTTCGTGAGTTTCCATATCAGAAATAATCTTTCAAAGTGAGTTTACTCTCAAAATTATTAAATTAAAACCACTTTTTGTTTATGAAAATAAAAATTTTTAGTTTTGAAATGTCCGTTTCTCAAATTGCTTTCCGTAAATAGATACAGAAGGACAAATTTTATTTCAGGTTGGTCTCAAACAACTTAGGATTTTTTTTCAGACAAAGAACAGGAGTTTTATATGGAAGACAATACTTATTCAAATGCAAATGCAATAGCGCAGATAAAATTAATTTACCCTTCGGTAACGAACAATGTGATACCGAAGGAAGCAAGACAGCAAGACGCTTATGACACTTGGATGGCAGGCGGCGGAAAAGCTGATTTTATTCAGAGTTACGCGCCTAATTTGGGACACGAGTTTGCAATAATCGTGTATCGAAAAGACCTTAATAGTCCTGCCGGTCAGTCAATGCGAATCCGTGTATGGAAAGGAATGCCGCTTTTCGCCGGAGATATTCTCGAAGCCGGACCAAAATTATTTGTGACTGTTGACCTACAAAGCGGAGGACGGTTTTTCGTTGTTCCGGGAGAATCATTGAAACTTAACGGAGATGGAGATGCAACATTCCTAAATCGTAAACCTTTAGGGCTTTGGAAAAAATTCACAGAGGAAAAGCCTTTTCATTTCCCGACAGGTGCAGGAAGCACAATGAGTGTCAAAGGATAAATATCAATCCAAATTATTTATCCAGATTAAGGGGCATTTCCGATTTAGCCATTTTGCTACGCCTTGTATGTTGAAGGACAAATTTTTTTAATCGCACACGAAGGAGAATTTTTAAAATGATCACAAAATATGAACAATTGAATAAAGGACTAAAACAAACGAACAACAGCAAGATCAGATTGGTTGGTCACGCATTACTGCTGATGTTATTAGTTTTCTGGACGGGCGGGCAGATTGTGCGGGCTGATACGAACATCGGGAATATTGCGGCTGGCACTACTCCTTTTTCCGTGTCGGTCAATCCGGTCACAAACAAAACTTACGTCACTAATCGGGGTAGCGACAGTGTGACGGTGATTGACGGAACGAATAATTCGACTACAACCGTTGCGGTGGGTTCAGGTCCGGCTTTTTCCGCCGTCAATTCGGTGACAAATAAAATCTATGTCGCTAACTGTGGTTCGACTAACTGCGGTTCGGGAACCGGCAGTGTGACAATCATTGACGGCAGCAATAATTCTACTATGACCATCGCAGCTGGCACAAATCCGTATGCCGTCGTCGTTAATTCGGTGACGAATAAAATCTATGTTGCCAATTACAACAGCGCGAATGTGACGGTGATTGACGGCACGACTGACACAGTGGCGGCAACCGTTATGGCTGGCACGAATCCCTTGAGCATCGCTCTCAATCCGGTGACGAATAAAATCTATATCGCTAATCAGGGCGGCAATATAACGGTGATTGACGGCAGCAATAACACAGTGGCGGCGACCGTAACGGCAAGTAACCCTCTCGCCATCGCGGTCAATCCGGCGACGAATAAAATCTATGCCGTCAATCGAAACAACGGTTTTACCAGCAGTTTAACGGTGATTGACGGCACTAACAATTCACAGATGACGATTAACGACAACGGACCAGGCAGAGATTGGTATTCCGTCGCGGTTAGTCCGGTGACGAACAAAATCTATATCGGCGCACTCGCCGGCGGGGTAATAATATTTGACGGAGCGACAGCTACTAGAGAAACGGATGTTGCAGTCCCCGGAGGCGTTGTGAGTTTGGCGTTCAATCCGGTCACGAACAAAATTTATGCCAGCTTTCAATCCAATAATATCACGGTCATTGACGGCACGAACGGTTCGACGACTCTCGCCCCAGTCGGCACAAATTCGTATGGCATCGCGGTCAATCCGGTGACGAATAAAATTTATGTCGCTAATTTTGGCAGTGCGAATGTGTCGGTGATCATCGGCGATTATAATACGACGGCAACCGTCACGGCTGGTTCATCACCTCAATCTGTCGCGGTCAATTCGGTGACGAATAAAATATATGTCGCTAATTTCAACGGTGGGATTGCCACGGTGATTGACGGAACGAATAACTCGACGACGACCGTTCCGATTGGCGGCGATTCGGTTGCCGTCGCCGTCAATCCGATAACGAATAAAAGTTATGTGGTCAACCGGCTCACCAACAATGTAACGGTCATTGACGGAACAAACAATTCGACGATGACTGTTACGGTCGGTTCGGGTCCGCGCGCCCTGTCAGTCAATCCGGTAACGAATAAAATTTATGTAACTAACACCAGCAGCAATACTGTTACCGTCATTGACGGAACGAACAATTCGACGACATCCGTCACAACCGGTGTCGTCGGCTCAAATCCGCAAGCTGTGGCAGTCAATCCGGTAACTAACAAAATCTATGTCTGCAACGGCTTCGGTATCGAGAAAGTAACGGTGATTGACGGTGTGACCAACGCAACGACAACAATTGCCGACCCGTCCAGTTCGGGTCCGATTGCCGTCGCGGTTAATCCGGTCACGAATAAAATCTACGTCGCTAATTCACAAAGCAATAATGTTACCGTGATTGACGGCACGAATAACTCGATTGTATCTGTTGCCGTCGGCGCAAATCCGCAAGCCGTGGCAGTCAATTCAATCACGAACAAAATCTATGTTGGAAATGCCGGCAGCGGCAGCGTCACTGTAATTGATGGCGCGAACAATTTGACCGCCGCTATTACCGTCGGTTCGGGTCCGTTTGCCGTCGCGGTTAATCAGGTGACAAATAAAATTTATACCGCCAACAATAGCAGCAATGACTTGACGGTGATTGACGGAACGAACAATTCAACGACGACCATTGCCGTCGGCACAAGCCCGTTCCCCGTCGCGGTCAATCCGGTGACGAATAAAATTTACGTTCCCAACATCAGCAGTAACAACGTAACAGTGATTACGCCTGCGCCGACCAATGTGATTCCGTTGAATACGGCAATCACGCCCGCCCTACAAAATACGACCACCCAGACACCGACTTTTAGTTTGACGGCAACTTCGACCTACACGCCGAACGCGCCGCCGCCGCAAAATATCTATTTTCAGATTGACACGGTGATCGGCACATTTACCAAAGCCGTCGAACAAAGCCGCACGGCAACGACTCTGACGGCAAACGCCACGCCCGGAATGCTTCAACCCGGCTTGCACACCATTTATTTCTTCGCAACCGACGGTTCGGACGCAACTTCGATTAATCCGAGTCGTCCGCCGGAAGAAAAATTCGGCAGCGGCGAATTAGATATGTTCGCGCCGGAATCGAGTTCGGTGATCGGCGGCATCAATTCATATCAGTTTTTGGTTACTCCAGCCGGACCGTCGGCGGCAAATGTTTCTGTCGGCGGACGGATTTTAACGGCAGATGGACGTGGAATCCCGCGAGCAATTGTTTCTGTTACCGACGGAGACGGAAATGTGCGGACGGCAAGAACCAATCCGTTCGGCTATTTTCGCGTCAATGAAGTTCAGACAGGTACAACATACGTCTTTGAGGTGAGAAACAAACAGTATCAGTTTGCCGATAATCCGAGAGTTTTATTTGTCACCGAGGATTACAGCGAATTGAATTTTACGGCTTTGCCTTAAAATTCCAAGTCGGTTGTCTTAGACAAAATTATATTTTCAAATATTACAACCGAAATTCATTCAGGCTTTGATTGATTTTTGTTCTCGATCAAAGCCTTTATTTTGTCAATTTTACTAAGTGCGGCTTCTTCGCCGGCTTTGATAAATTCGTCGAATTTGCCCATTTCGTCGGGGCGCAGATGAGCAATCTGCGGAACGATGACAACATCGGCGCGATGGTGTTGGGCTTTTGAAGCGGCACGTAAGAGCATTAGTCCTGATTGAAAAAATACACCGAGAAGCGTCGAAGGAGTTCCCCAATAGGTTGCGCCGCAAGCCAAAACGTCAACTGCAATAATGATTTCCGCGCCCATTTTGCGGACGGCTTTGGTCGGGATTGGTGCAACAACTCCGCCGTCAATTAATTTCTGCCCCTTTTCATCTTCGAGCGGCATAAAAACGCCCGGAATCGCACAACTTGCACGGATAGCAAACGGCAGATCGCCTTTATCCTTTAAGACAACTTGTTTTCCTGTTTCTAAATTACAGGCGACAGCGGCAAATGGAATCGGTAAATCTTCAAATTTGTGAACGGGAAAATGTTTTTTGATAAAATTGCCCATCGGCGCATTAGTCAAAAAACCTTTTGTCGAATAGGAAAATCCAGCCATTCCCGTCCACTTTATCTCGCGGGACATTTCAATGATTTCCCCGACATTCAAACCGCTTGCCAATGCGCCACCCGCAAAAGAACCCGCAGAAGTTCCGGCGATCAGATCAATCGGAATGTTGTTTTCCTGCAAAACCTTCAGCACGCCGAGATGTGCAAATCCCCGCGCCGCGCCGCCCGAAAGTGCCAAACCTATTTTTTTTCGTTCCATAATCTTGTGAATGGTGAATTATAAATTGTGAACGGTGAATATATTTTCCGGGATTCACCATTCACAATTTACCATTTACCATTATTCAGTAATTGATTTTAACTTTTCTTTGTGGAAAACTTAAATTCATTTTTCTAGAGATTATGACTCCGACAGAAATTTTACAATTACAACGACCGACGACTAACGCGGATATTGCGGCGGGCGAAAATGTTTGCCCGGTTTGCTCACGCGAAGTGCAGTACGGATTTGTGCCGATGCTTGATCTGCCCGAAGATTTGCAAAGGCTGATTCGTGCAAATGCACCTGACACAAATGATTTTGAAGCCGTCTGCGCCCGTTGCGTGCGGCTTTTTGAACGCGCCAAAGACCAAATTTTAAGCGATGCCGCAATGAACAAAGACGGTTCGTATGTTCTTTCGACACCTTTGCGGCTCGATGCCGTCGAGGAATTTACAGGCAAAGGCGTAACGATTGCGTTTCTCGATTCGGGATTTTATCCGCACGTTGATCTGACTACGCCGGACAATCGGATTATCGGCTATCGCAGTTTGATCGAAGCGGACGGTGATCATAAATCGCTGTTTCAGCCCGATGTCGCAAGCTGGCACGGAATGATGACTTCGGTTGTCGCGGCGGGAAACGGTTCGCTTTCAAACGGTTTTTATCGCGGAATCGCGCCCGACGCGAAAGTCGTTTTAGTGAAATTAGCGAAAACAGGAAGAATAACCGAGCAAAATATCCAAGACGGTTTGGAATGGATTTTGGAAAATCGCAGTAAATACGGCATAAAAATCATAAATATTTCGGCGGGCGGCGATTTTGAACAAAGCTATTTGCACGATTCGCTTTCGCAAATTGTCGAAGAATGCGCCGCGCAGGGAATCAGCGTCGTCTGCGCGGTCGGCAATGCCGGACATCTGCCGCATCATCCCGTTTTTCCTCCGGCAAGTTCGCCTTCATCAATTGCCGTCGGCGGTCTTGACGATAAAAACTCGATTAATCGGGCGCGGCGCGGAATGTATCGCTCATCTTACGGTCCGACGATTGACGGTTTTCAAAAACCCGAAATAATCGCGCCGAGTCTTTGGGTCCCCGCGCCGATTCTGCCGAACACGCCGACGGCGAAACAAGCCGAACTTTTGGAAACTTTAGATAAAGCCGAAGATGCTGATTTACATACGATAATTACGGAAAATCCTGATATAGATGCCGAACTCGATGCTGCGCTTGACCGTCCTGTGCATTCGATCCGGCAGATCATCGCCTTAAAATTAAGACGCGAAAATGTCATTACAAAGCACTACAAATACGTTGACGGAACAAGTTTTGCCGCGCCGATTGTTTCATCGGTCATCGCGCAGATGCTCGAAGCTAAACCTTCTTTAACTCCGCAACAAATCAAAAGAATTTTAATTTTAACCGCCGAAAGACTGCCTCATTATGAAGTTGACCGGCAAGGCTGGGGCGTGATTAATCCGCGAAAAGCGGTCGAAATGGCTCTGACTTTTGAATAATGACTGGAGCGCAGGCTGCCAGCCTGCATGAGCGCGTGAGCGCGAAAAGGTCTTTGCTTCCTATAAACTTAATTTTTATCAAACACTGTTTCGCCGCTGACGCGACGATGCAGGCTGGCAGCCTGCGCTCCAGTCAATTCGGCTTCACAAAATTATAAACCACGAATCCCGTCGCCTTGACATTTCTGCCGCTGACTTTGACCGGACTGAACTTTGAATTTCGCGCGGCATTTTCAGCGGGGGAACGGAGCAGAGGATTTCCGCTGACCGCTTTTGCCGAATTTACATTTCCGTTTTCATCAAGCGTGACCAAAACCTGCACTCTGCCCGATGCCCGCATTTCTCTCGCAACCGGCGGATACGAGGGTGTCTGTAAATTCAACGCGCGGTCATTTAGTATTCCGGCATTTACCGGAGGCGTATTGCTCGGATTATTAGCGGGCGGCGGTGGCGGCGTGGTCGGTGTCGAACTCGGTCGCGGTGTTAGGCTAGGTCGCGGTGTCGGTGTTGAACTGTTGGCGTTGGCGTTTGTATTTATATCTTCATCGTCAGGTGTTGGAGTCGGCGTTGGAGTTGGAGTCGGTGTTGGAGTCGGAGTCGGTGTTGGAGTTTTGGTGTTGGTATTTGTATTCACATTCGCGTTAATGTTTGTGTTTGTATTCGTATTGCTGTTGATATTGGAATTGAAATCAAACAGCGAATTATCGCCATCCGGGTTCGCGTTGATATTTTCATTTATCGAATTAATATTGTTATTTATATTTCGATTTTCCGCCGAATTCTGATTGCTTAAAACCCAGAAAATGCCTGTTGCCGCAGACAAAACGACGACCGTTCCAATAATTGTGAGAAGCACGACGATTGCCGTATTCGATTCCTTCGGCGGCGGAACGGAACGCACCGAAGGAGTAGTTTTTGTCCGAATTTGTTGTTTTTCTTCTTCCGTCGTCGGAATGACGATGCGTTGAGAGCTTTGCGCCGGTTCTACCTTTGTTATGTAATCGCCTGATTCCGGGTCGAGTTCAGGTATCGGTTCAGGGGTTTTGCGGCGAATCACAGTTTCTTCGCCGTAATCATCGCCCGTGCTTTCGCTCGGAAGTTCGGTAAAATTCGGCTGATTTTCGTCAATTAAAGGTGTTCCGTCTTTGGTGCAGAAACGCAAAATTTCTTCGTCGTATTTGGTCTGACAGGCTGGACAGTATTTCATAATTTCAATTTATTAATGCCATTCTTTATATCATCGGAGCTAAAAACTCTCACACAATAATTTAACACTTATATCAATAAATCGGCGAATTTGTAAATAAAACAGTAAATCTCAATTAAAATTATAAACAATCACGCCCGTAACTTTTACAGTTTGTCCGGCTAACTCTGTCGGACGAAATTTCGCACGTCGCGCCGCATTTTCCGCAGATGAACGCAAAAGTGGATGACCGCTAACCGCTCTTGCCCGAATCACATTTCCGTCTTCATCAATTAAAACCTGCACATTTACCGTGCCTTTGACATTAGCCGCTTTTGCCGCCGGCGGGTATGGCGGTGCCGGCAAACTTGTTGCTTTACCATTAACTACACCTCCCGAAATCATTTTTGGCACGCGCTTCGGCGTTGGTCTTTCCGGCGGAAGCGGATCGTAGGCATTTCGGGAAAGTGAATTTGTTTCTAACACCTCTTCTACTTCGGGAGTCGGTGTTTTGTTTGCTGTTTTGGTTTCATCCGGCTTTGGTGTTGCGGTCGGTTTTGGTGTCGGCGTGGGCGAAGTTTTTAAATTCGTCATTGTATTGATATTTGTCGCTGAATTTGTTTTGGTTTGATTTGAGTTATCAAGTATTTCTGCGTTTGAAACTTCAAAATTC
>JBBSAX010000151.1:0-12684 GCA_038251885.1 Pyrinomonadales bacterium
CGCCCTAAAAATCTTAACCAATCGCCTGACCACGCCATAAATGGACGTGGTTAAGTACCGCGCAAAACGCGGAAAGCCTGATAAATCAGGCTAAAATCAATATGTTTTTACAAAAGCAAAAACTATACCGCTCAGTAATGATTTTAACTCAATTAAATCACTACCGTTTTTCTTAAATTTTTTTAATGTTCCTGCATCTCCAGAACCACATCTATATTTAACATCAATTGCATCTCTTCCTAGAATACAATCACAAGGCGCATCATCACCAATTTTTAATCCGGGTTCATAGCCTTCAGCCGTAAGTTTGAACAAGGTGCAAACAAGACTTTCCCAACATCTTCCGAGTTCAGTTCCCCAATATTGGCGATTTTCTCTTTTTAATTCAGGAGTTACTCCAAATACATCCATTAATACATCGTAATCATTATTTTCAGCACCATAAACTTTTTCGGAAAAAGAGTCTTTATATTGGCTTAAAATATTATGAAGTTGACTTTTGATTGATGTATTCACAAATGATTTTCCTATCAGAATGTTTTTCGATAAAATCTACAGAGTGTTCAGATACTTACAATTCTAAAAGATACTTTACTGAATCATTTTATCAAAAGCCAAAAGGTTTATTTTGGAGCCGCCCGAAATTCTAAACGTCTTTCGGTTCAACGGCTTTGATGTCGGCATAGCGTTTGAAATCTTTGGCGTTGAAGGTCAGAAGATTTTCGATGTTGTGCGCTTTCATTGCGGCGGCGATTTTTGCGTCGTGGACTTGGATGCCGGAAACGGAATGTTTGACGACGAGTTCGCGCCAGTTTTCGTAGGTTTCTTTTGTGTCGGGCAAATATTTGAAAAGACGTTCAAATCTCTTTAGGTGTGCGTCGGTTTCGATAATCGAAAGACCTAGACCGTTTTTGTCTTTCGGGCGTGTGCAGACGTTCCAGAATTCGGAGATGTTTTGCAGAAGAATATGGAATGTGCAGTTTTGTTGGCGTAATTTCCTGAGTGCTTCGCTCGTTTCCTGATGATTTTTGTGCGTCAATTCAATCAGTCGCAAAAGAATATTCGTGTCGAGAAGATATTTCATATTTGCCGCAGAATTTGTTCTTCGTAAATGCTCTCGCGGCTGATCTGTTCGTCGGTCAGATTCGGCGTGTTCGGGTCGAGATTATTCATCCATTCGTCAAACTCTGCCAGCCATTTTTCCTTATCAACATCGTCGTCAGAAACATCGCGCACCACAATGCTGACAATTTCATCTTCGGGCAAATCAAGCGGCTGGAGAGGTCGTAACACACCGTTTTTATAAATTGCTTGAATATTTTCAATCATAATGCAGTTATTTTAGCAGAATCTTAAATTATTACAAAAATTTTGTGTCCCCGAAATTATAAATGTCTTTCGGTTCGATGGCTTTAATTTCTGTATTTGAAGGATTCAAAAGTTTTTTTTGCAGACTGACCGCCGGTTTTGACAAGCCGTAATCGCGGTTTGCAGATTATCTTTTTTGACAATTAACGAAATAGGCTTTAACAGACAAAATAGTTCAAAGTTTTACATTTGCAGACGTTTGCCCATTTCTACTCCCAATGCTTGCAAGGCATTTGCGGGGCGCACCATAACTTCAAAATCTATGATTTTTCCTTCGTCGTTTAATTTTATAAAATCAACTCCGCGCAAAGTGAGTTCACCGATCTTTGCTTCAAACTCTAATGCCCAATTTTCGCCGTCCAAAATCTCGCGCACGTAGCGAAATTCTTCAAAAACAGTCGTGACAGTTTTCAAAATCAGACTCGTAATCTGTTTGCCGTCCTTCGGTTTCCAGATAAAGGGCGAATGAAATTTTACCTCGTCGGCTAGAAGTTCGTTTAAGATTTTGGCGTTTTGCGTTTCGACAAATTCGTGCCAAAGGACGAGTCGTTCGGAAAAATCTCGATTCATAGATTTATATTTTTATCCGTAATTTTTAGCGTGGAACTTCGACAGTTTTAATGATGTCGGAAATCACCGCATCGGTTGTTGCGCCGTCGAGTTCGGCTTCGGCGCGTAGAGCGAGGCGATGACGCAGAACGGGAAATGCAACGTCGCGCACGTCGTCCGGCGTTGGGAAATCGCGTCCGCGAATTGCCGCGAGTGCCTTTGAACTAAGCAGTAATGCGACCGAAGCACGCGGACTTGCGCCGTAGAGAATTGTCGGATGTGTTCGTGTTCTTCTGACAAGTTCGACGATGTATTTCTGTACGCCGGGTTCCATTCGCATCGCTTTTACTTCGGCGCGGCAATTTTGAATCGCTTCCGCATCCTGAAGGCGATTAATTTGAATTTCCTCTAAATTGCGCGAATTAAAACCTGCATCCCAACGCGAAACGATTTCGAGTTCGGCATCTTCCGCCGGATAATCAACCAAAATTTTCAGCAAAAATCTGTCCAATTGTGCTTCGGGCAAAGGATAAGTTCCTTCGTATTCAATCGGATTTTCCGTTGCTAAAACCGTAAAAAGCGGCGACAGACGATAGCGTTTTCCGTCAATGGTCGTTTGGCGTTCTTCCATCGCTTCTAAAAGTGCGGATTGCGTTTTCGGCGGCGTTCGGTTGATTTCGTCAGCAAGTAAAATATCTGTAAAAATCGGTCCCGGACGCAAACTGAATTCCGAAGTCTGCATATTGAAAACATTGTTTCCGGTAATATCCGAAGGCATCAAATCGGGCGTAAATTGAATGCGCGAAAATCTCGCGCCGATGATTTGCGCGAGAGATTTGACGGTCAAAGTCTTCGCCGTTCCGGGAACGCCTTCGATAAGTGCGTGTCCTTCCGCTAGGATTGCGACCAAAATCTGTTCGATAACTTCATCTTGTCCGACGATGGTTTTATGAAGTTCGTTCGTAATATGTGTAATTGTTGCAGGTGTGTAATTAAGCATTAGTTGTGAATTGTGAATGGTGAGTTGTGAATTATTAAAACTTCTTTTAATTCATCATTAATAATTTATAATTCACCATTAATTAAATGTAATCAAAAATCGTTTTTACGGCTAAAAGCAAAACGACCGAAAGAAAAATTCTTTTGAGCCAAATATCATTTAATTTCGTTACGGTGTGCGCTCCGATAAATGCGCCGATGAACATTACGACGGCTAGAATCGCGCCGAGTTTGTAGTCTATTAAACCTTGCCACATAAAAATAATTGTGGCAACAAGCGATGAAAAAACATTGATAAATTTTGTCGAAGCAACCGATTCCGTAAAGGTCATTCCGAAAAACGCGACGAAAACTACTGTTAAAACTGTCACATAACCGCCGCTGTAAAGTCCGCCGTAAATTCCCAGAAAAAATGTCAGAATGTAAGTGATAATCGTCGCTTTTCTCGAAACTTCGGCGATTTTCGCTACGCCCGAATCGCGTTTGACGAGAACGAAAATTGCGACCGAGATCATCGCTACCGAAACGATAATTTTGATGCTTTGACTCGTAATCAAACCGACGAGAAGTGCGCCGATTGCCGAACTTATCAGCGTGATAAACACAAGCGGCGAGATTTTTCGATATTTGATGATGTCTTTTTTCAAAAAAGGAATCGTCGCGCCGATGTTCATAAATGTTAAGCCGAACATATTCGTCGCCACAGCGATTTTCGGATCAATACCGAACTGAAACATCACGGGAACGGTTATCAACGAATTGCTTCCCGTTACAACGCCGATCACGCTCGTTACAAAGAACAAAATTGCTAACCAAATAAGTTCGCTTGTCGCCATCAATTAAAGGTAAGAAATAAAACGGTAAAAGTAAAATTCGTGGTTGATATGCCTGATTTTCCGACAATTTGAGCAAAAAGAATTAAATTTCCCGTCAAAAAAAATTAAAGAATCATTATTTTCATAAATTCAAAGGAGAACTACTTATGCCAACAAACAGCGGATTAACTTGGGTAACTTGGGCAAATATCAATGCCACGAACAGCAGCGACATCGAAGAACTTGAAGAAACATTTAGACAAAATGTTAAAGATTTCAAAAAAGCTCTTGAGGATGCGGGCGCAACCGTTACGGTAAGATCAACGAAGCGCAGCAAAAAACGTGCTTATCTTTTTCACTGGTCTTGGAAAATCGCACTCGGCAAAGCCAAACCATCGGATGCGACGGCGATGACCGGCGTTGATATTCAATGGGATCACAGCGACGATGCCAAGAGCAAAGCCGGAGCGCAGGAAATGGTTACGGGTTTCGGCTTGGCAGTTCCGCCAAAAAGCACCAACGCGCCTTCGCTGTCCAGCCGCCACATTCAGGGCAAAGCGGTTGATATGGATATTATCTGGACAGGAACGATCAAGGTAAAAAACAAAAGTGGAGTTGATGTTGATGTTGCTTTTAACGCAAGTGTCAATGCCAATACGGTTTTGCACACGGTCGGCGCAACTTATGGAGTCAACAAACTCACAACCGACGCACCGCATTGGTCAACCGACGGACATTAATTTTTTTTTAAGTAAAAAATCTAAAAAAATTAAATTGGCAGCAAATGAACTTTCACCGTCGGCGCGTTTTTGGCGACTTGATTAATGATGCCTTTGTCAAAAGTCAAAAGTTTCGTATCGTAATTTTTCGATACTTCTTCGGCAAGCGCAATGTAAAGTCCGTCAGACGAACGGCTGCAACCGTAGCCGCGAATTGTTTCGATTGCACGATCAACCAAATCCGCTTTGCCGTTCGGTGTGAAAATGATAAAACTCAAATAATTTTTGAATGATTCGATTGCTTTGTCATATTCGGTTTGAATTAACAAACCATTGGAGAGTTTTTGGCACAGAACGAAAATTACTTCGGAAACAATTACGTTTGGCGCGAAAAACTCGTAACCTTTGGTGAGATAATCTTCAACAGCGGTTTCAGCAGTTTGATGTTTGTCTTTTTCTTTGGCGCAGATGCCGATTAAAACATTGGAATCAATAACAATTGCCGGCGGATTAGTTGTCGGAGTCATAACCGAATATTTCTCCGGCGCGTCCTCTTCGCAAAGTTTCTAAAGAATCTGCGCCGTCCGTTTCGCGCATATCTTTTTGAATTTTCTTAACACGCCGGATCGCTTCTAAACCTTTTCTATTTGGCTGACGTTGCGGTTCGTCTTCGATAATCGTGACTTTCAAACGCCGTCCGGCAAATTCTCCGGCGTGTTGCGCGATTTCTTCCCAAGTGCCTTCTAAAACAGTCGTTTCCATAATTCAAAATTCTAACACACATATTCCAAAAAAAATTGGATAATTTTGTTTTTCAATTTGATAACTTTCATCTATTCCGAAAGTAAAAGCGGTTCAATTCTTAATAAATGAAAGATTACAGATGATAAAAAATAGATTGGATTTTACAACATTGTCTTTGGATTAATAAATTGAGTAAAAATCTAAAAGATTCCTAAATTTTACCTTTTACCTTGTTTCCCTCGTCGCATACCGAGTTCTGTTTCGATTTCGCGCAGACGGCTGATTAGATTTATGACTTCTTTTTTATTTGTCGGTTCGCCGTGCGAAATGTCTTCGCATTTGAACATTATTTGTTCGATTTCATCGGAACTTAATTTAATTCTTTCAGAAATTAATTTTGCCAGTTCAGGGCGCGAAACGGTGAAATTATCAGCACCAACAAGTTTTGAAGCACGTCGCC
This sequence comes from Pyrinomonadales bacterium, assembly GCA_038251885.1. Lineage (GTDB taxonomy): Bacteria > Acidobacteriota > Blastocatellia > Pyrinomonadales > Pyrinomonadaceae > JAHCHG01. The sequence goes on from JBBSAX010000151.1 coordinate 5,655, forward strand.
TGAAATCCTTGTAAATTGTTTCAACCGCCAGATCATAAGCCTTTGTGCGCTGTTGCAGTTGCGCCATTGCCGCGACATATTCGAGTTTTGAAAGTCGGTTCGGTTCATCTGCGGGAAGTGGTCGCGCAAATCTTCGGCTTTTTGTGTAAAAAATCAAACCGATTAACACAACGATTTGCAACAGAAATGCAATTACGGGCGTTCCTTCAAAATAGGCGAGAAGCAAATTGTTATTTTTCCCGTAGCCTTGATGATATTCGTCAAAAGCGATTATTCCATCGTAAGAAGCAAGCAGATTTATGCCGAGTTGGGCGTTGTCAACCAAATTTATTCCGCCGTTTGAAACGATATACGGGTCGGTTAAAAGAACGATTTGACCTTTGCCGAAGGGAATTTCTACTAATAAATTTTTGTCTTTATTTGCCAGATGAATGACAGGCGCGGAAATTTGTTCGATTTTGTCGGTTGTCGGAACTGTTGAAATTTTCGGCGCGTCTTTTGTGATAATTACCGATTCTTCGGTTTCCGAATTTTCGCTGTTTTCGGTATTGGTTGGTTCTTTGGTTGGCGCGGGCGGCGGCGGTTGATCAGATGAATCTTCAAAAATTTCTTCGGAATTCGGAGTTTGTTCATTATTGACTACGGGCGTATCGGAATCTATAGGTTGGTCGGTCGAAATGGAATCTTTGCCGGATAATTTTGTAATGCCGATTGATGAAACGTAGCGCGAAGGCTGAACGGCGTTGATTTTTTTGGTGAGAATCGTCGGTTGAATCGGTTTTGCCGCTTCGACTTCGTTAATCATTTCCTTTTGATTCGAAGGATCGGTGGATAATAAAGGCTCATCGCCTTTACCGATGGAAATTTCCCAATTTGCCGAAGTTTTGGTCAATTCTTCAAGCGGTTCGCGGTCAATAATTACCAAACGTCCGCCGTCTGCCACCCATTTTTGGAGATTTTCAATTTCTTTTTTCTCAAATTCGCGCTGAGTTTTGCCGATGATGACGAAGGTTCGCGGCGAATTTATTTCAGGCTTTAAAAGTGCGGAAGGCGATTCTTGCCAGCGCGTAACATTTCTGCCCGTTTCCGCCAAAAGATCATAAAACGCACGAGTTCCGGTCGTGCCGACATTGTAAGTCGAACGATTCGGCGCAAGTTCATTATCGGGAACTTTTTCCTGCTGAACATAGGTCGCGGCATTTAGTCCGACAAGCACAATTATCAGAACAAATAACGCTAAAAATATGAGAAACTTTTCTTTCATTTACATATCAGTTATCAGGTTTTGTTGACTGATAACTGTTGACCGTTGACTGTTTTTTGGTAACCGCTTTTAAATTCTTCCCAATCTTGTTCTTCTGCTGAATCGAAACCGTACCAATGACGTTCAAAGTTGAGTGTCAGACCGTTCATATTTTGATAAAGTTCGGCTTTTCCGCGCACGTCGCGCAGGTAATCGCGGTTGGTTTTATGTTGCGAAAGTCCGATGATTTTTCGGTCACTCAACTCGCATAAAAGTGCGATATAGCCTTTGCGAATCGCATCACGCAAATTTCCTTCACGCGCCAGTTTCTCCGCTTCGCTGAAAAGATCGGACGCATTTTGATCGGCGGAAAGTCTTTCGCCCAAAATCACGCGGTCGGTTTTTTCTTTCTTTTCTCTCGTTTGATATTTGCGGGCAAAAAACGGTAAAAATCTATAAATCAAATAAGCGATTCCGCCCAAAATCAGCGATATGAAAATTCCAAAAATCAAAATTGACACGAATTTTCCAAACCCGGCGTTTGAACCCGGCTCGATATTAGGACGTGGAAATAAACTGCTGAGAAGTTCGACAAACCACTCGGAAATTCTCTGAAAAAGGCTTTTATCTTGTTCGTCGGGTTTTTGATATTCTTCGCGTTTTAAGATTTCCGCCAGTTTTCGTTTATCTTCGTCCTTTGTTTGCTCCGAAGCCGTTTGATTTTCCGTTTCAGTGACTTTTTTCTCGATTGCATCTAGCCGTTCGCTAATTTCGTCTAAGATTTCCTCGCGCTTGTCGGAATCTTTAGGTTCGTTTTCAAATTCATTGAGTTTTTCGGTCAGCCAACGATTATCAGTTTCAATTGAAGAATTTTCCCACTCGACCTTTTCACCCGGCGGAAGACTCTGGCGAATTTCTGCCAGAATTTCTTTTTCAAATTTTTCATATCCGGCTTGCGATTCAAAGATTTCATCTTCGGGATATTCCAGTTCGATAACCAAATCCCGCGTTTTTTCGACACTTTTTTTATAATCGCGCAAAGTTTTGCCCAACGCCGAAATTGAAAAAAGCGCGCAAATAACAAATGCGGCAAAAGCGAATTTTGCCGGAAAAATTTTGAAAATTTGTTTCGTAATGCTTTCTTTAATCATTGTTCGTGAAAAATTTTCCGATTAAATCTAGTCTAAACCAAGCGTCGTGATTTTAGAATTTCGCGGAGGCATTTGACCTGGATTTTGTTCAGCCAGAGGAGTTTTTGATAAAGCCGGTTGCAACGGATTAATGTAAGTGTGCGGAACATTCGGAATATCGCCCAAACGCCGCGCCGCCATTAGTTCAATGTCATAACCTTCGTGGCGCACGCGCTCGTCAACATAAAGCAGACACAAACCGATCATCCAAACCGGCATCAGCAAAATAAAACTTATCTGCCCGACGAGTTGGTTAGCGATCTGATACCAAGCCGGAACGACATCCGCGCTGAAAAAAACTTCGACTCCGCTCGCCCACGCATACCAACCGAGCGGAATATACAAAAGCGCGAGTGCCGAATATGTTACGACCGTCGTAAAAGTAAAAAGCGCGGCAAAGCGTTTCACATTTCCGCTCGCCAAGGACAAACTGCGGCTCAAAGCCGAGAAAAATCCTTGACCTTCGACCAGCATAACTTGCGGAACATACGCGAAACGCGACGCAACCAGAAAGAAAACCCAAACTGTCAAAACCGTCGTAACCAAACCGATAATTATGGAAAATATCACGGCTAAAGCAGTAGCAGATTGAAAAATCCAAACTGTGCCGGCGATCAATAAAGCGGCAACGATCAGACTAAAATAAAAAATCGTCAGCCCGAAAATGCCGAGAACAATCGAAATAATTACTGATGCGACGATCAAACCGGAAATTCTTTTCCACGTATTGCGATAAGTTTCACCAAAACTGATCGGTTCATCGAACAGTAAATGACGGATAAAATTGCGCGAAGCACCGCCCATCACAGTCAGTACCGCCACCGTTTCGGACAGCCAGATAATAACTCCGCCCAACCACGTAAAAATATAATACGAAACCATTTCCGAAGAATCGTAACTCGTGCCGACAAAAAAAAGTCCGCGTCCGAGCATCGTCCAAGCGATAGAAAAAATAGTCCCGACAACTACCGGCGGCGCGGCGATCATAACAAACGTCCAAAAATGCTTACGATAAAGTCGAACCGCACGGTCAATCAAATCACCCGCACCGAGCGGGGCAATTGATAGTCGAGAATTGGAAGGAATCGGATTGTTCATTATTTCGTGAAAATTTCAGTTTGAATTATAGCGTTTTTTAAAATTTTTATGTAGCCGGAATAAAAAAAGTCTGCCAAGTAAATCAAACTGACCGCGTTACGTATCAGAATCGTTGATAGATTTTGAAAAAGTATAAGCCAACTGGAATAAAAGTCTGTCGTTCTCTTAGACGTTTACGGAAATAAAATCGGCGAACTTGCCGAAGCAAAAGGATTAAAGAACGCATTAGTTCTGCGGTAGCCCGAAGCAGTAAGTTGTTGAAGAACCGTATCACCGATTACCGCACCATAATAAAGTCCGAAAGCCCCGCTGATGACCGTGCGATTATCGCCTAAAAATTTAACAAAAACACCGTCTCCGTCACCATCAAACGAATAAGCAAATCCGACACGCGGAGCAAAATTATTCTTGTTCGGCGCACCGCCGCCGCGCGGAACAGTTCCGCCCAAAACAGGATCAGGATCACCGACAAAAACCAAGCCGTTGGGAATATTCCCGACTTGAACAACAATCCCAAACCTGAAAATATACCAGTTGAATTTAATTTGTGTAAACTCCAACCAGTTGAAATTTTAGGTAAGAAACTATTGAGTTAAAATTGATTAGATGGTTTTTCATCAATTTTGCCAAACTAATCCCGGCTACTACGGTTTGTTGACTAATAGCGGGAATATTGGCATAAATGAATTGGAAAAGATTTTATGAAGTTTAGATTTAATATAGACAGCATTATTACCGAAAGGGACTTTGCTTGGAAAAGCTAGAGCCGAAGGTAAAACTTTGCTTGAAATAATGAGTCCCAAGTCTGACGTGAAAAGGCTTGGGACTCTTTTAATTTTGGATTTTAGATTTTAGATTAAGGTATTTTGGCAGTTAAATGTTAAAATTTCATTTTTATAAAAAAGGTCGAAAAAACTGACTATTGACTACTGACAACCGAATTATGAGCGAAACTTTAGAACTGAAGAAAACGATAAATTTACCGAACACGAATTTTTCGCAAAAGGCGAATCTCGGACAGAGCGAGCCGGAGCGTTTGAAGAAATGGGACGCGATGAATCTTTATGAAGAGATTCTCGAAACGCGCAAGACGGCGGAAAAATTTATTCTGCACGACGGTCCGCCGTATGCGAACGCCGACATTCACATCGGCACGGCTTTGAACAAAATTTTGAAGGATTTTATCGTCAAATCGCGTTCGATGATGGGTTTTAATGCGCCTTACGTTCCGGGCTACGATTGCCACGGCTTGCCGATTGAAACGCACGTTGAAAAGAAATTGGCGGAAAAAGGTAAGAATAAAGCCGATCTTCCGGTCGGAACTTTTCGGCGAATTTGCCGCGAACACGCTTCAAAAGCGATGGACGGGCAGACGCGCGATTTTAAAAGACTCGGCGTTCTGGGCGAATGGGAAAATCCGTATTTAACGATGTCGAACGAATATGAATCGGAAACGGCGCGGCTTTTTGGAAAATACTTGGAGCGCGGCTACGTTTATAAAGGTTTGCGTCCCGTTTATTGGTGTGTTCACGATCAAACCGCACTTGCCGAGGCGGAAGTCGAATACCGCGAACACACTTCGCCTTCGATCTATGTAAAATTTCCGCTTGTTACCGATCCGGCGGAAATTGACGAAAACCTTGCCGGTAAAAAAGTTTCACTCGTTATCTGGACGACTACGCCCTGGACAATTCCGGCAAATCTTGGAATTGCGGTTCATCCTGATTTTGAATATGTTGCCGTCGAGGTCGGCGGCGAAGTATTAATCATTGCTTCCGAACTCGTCGGTTTTGTTGTCGTCAAATGCTGCATCGGCGAAGCGGATGAAAACGGCGAACGTCATATTCCGCCTGTTCTTGCGAAATTTAAGGGTTCAAAACTCGATAATATGCGGGCAAAACATCCTTGGATCGAACGCGAATCGCTGATTATGAACGGCGATCACGTAACTTTGGGCGGCGAATCGGACGCGGAAACGGAATTGGACGTTTCGGACTCACGCGAGAAAAAAGACACGGCAAAAGCCGGAACAGGACTCGTTCACACCGCGCCCGGACACGGACACGACGACTTTGTGATCGGCAACAAATACGGTCTGGAAGTTTATTGTCCGGTTGATAACGGCGGCAGATTTCAGGAAGATATTGAGTTTTTTCACGGTAAACAGGTTTTTGAAGCAAATCCTTTGATCGTCGAACATCTTCGGGAAACGGGCGCGTTGCTTTTTACCGAGAATTACAATCACCGTTATCCGCATTGCTGGCGTTGCAAAAATCCCGTGATTTTCCGCGCCACGCCGCAATGGTTTATTTCGATGGACGCAATCGCACAAACGGGTGAAGAGATTTCCCTGCGCGAAAATTCGATGCAAGCGGTTAAAAATGTGAAATGGCATCCGACTTGGGGCGAAGGTCGCATGACGAATATGCTCAAAGGTCGTCCCGATTGGTGCGTTTCGCGCCAGCGTTCGTGGGGCGTTCCGATTCCGGTTTTCTATTGCGCGGGTTGCGATGAAGCGGTCGCCGACGCGGAAATCGTCAATCACGTCGCCGACATATTTTTGCAGGAAACCGCCGATGCCTGGTATAACCGCGAGGCTAAAGATTTACTGCCTGAAAATTATAAATGCGCGAAATGTGAAGGCACGGAATTTACGAAAGAAACCGACATTTTGGACGTTTGGTTCGATTCGGGTTCTAGTTGTGTTGCGGTTTTGGAAACACGCGATAATTTGCAATTTCCGGCGGACGTTTATTTTGAAGGCGGCGATCAATATCGCGGTTGGTTCAATTCTTCGTTGATGTGCGGACTTGCCGCGCACGATTCCGCTCCCTACAAAACGGTTTTGACGCACGGTTGGGTTGTTGACGGCGAAGGCAAAAAGCAGTCGAAATCGGTCGGAAATGTCACTGCGCCGCAGGAAATTATTGATAAATCCGGCGCGGAAATTTTGCGAATGTGGGCGGCGGCGGTTGATTTTACCGAAGACGTTCGTTGTTCGGACGAAATTTTGAGCCGCGTCATTGATGCGTATCGTAAATTCAGAAACACTTTGCGTTATGCGCTCGGAAATTTGGACGGATTTAATTACGAAACATCGAAATCTGCACTTTCGGAAATGCTCGAAATTGATCGCTGGGCGTTGGCGAGTTTGGACGAAGTTACGGAAAAAGTGTTGAATGGCTACGAAACCTACAATTTTCAAGCCGTTTATCAAACTGTTTATAATTTTGTAACTGTCACGCTTTCAGCACGATATTTCGACATCATCAAAGATCGTTTGTATATCGCCGCGCCGAATTCAAAAGAACGTCGTTCGGCGCAAACCGCGCTTTACGAAATTACAGACAAACTCTGCCGTCTGCTCGCGCCCGTTCTCGCTTTTACATCTGATGAAGCGTGGGAAAATCTGCCGAATCAAACTGTTTCATCGGTTCATTTAACGGAGTTCCCAAAAGTTTCGGGCATAGATGATTCGCAGCTTTTATCGAATTGGGAA
>JBBSAX010000152.1:0-12662 GCA_038251885.1 Pyrinomonadales bacterium
ATTGTCCGCGCCGATAAATTCGGCAAATTGAAACGTCAAATAGCGCACGTCGCAAGCGATGTTATTTTCCTGCAAAGCGGATTTCAACAAACTCAAACCGAGCGCAGGTCGCTCCAATGCGCCATACGGCATACTTAACAAGAGAACTTTTTTCATTTTTCCTCCTTCTGAACAAAACTGTTCGGAAACGAACGGCGGAATTCTTTTAAAAAACTGAATTCCGCCGTTCAAGAAAGATTATCATTCCATTTCAAAATCGGAATTGATAATTAAATCTTCCAACGCCGCAACATCCGTTTCCGACAATTGCGAAGTTGTCTGTTCGGCTGTTTCAGTCTGCGCTGAAGTTGGTTGCGGTTCAACGGTTTCCGGTGATTCGGCAAAACCTTCGGCTGACTGATTCAACCCGATTACCGGACCCGGATTTACAATCGGTGCAATCGGTCTGATCGGTTGAATCGGTTGCGGTTGAATCGGTCTGATTGGTTGCGGTTGAATTGGTCTGATCGGTTGAATCGGTTGAATCGGCTGAACCGGCGGAATTACTCCAATCGGCTTAACTGGCGGAATCACTCCAATCGGCTTAACCGGCGGAATCACTCCAATCGGCGGAACAATATGTATCGGCGTGATAATCGGTCCGAGACATCTTACTTTCGCCAGCATTACTGCTTTGTAAGCATCAACAAGTCCGTCACCCGTCGCATTATCAGGACCAACCGTTGCCGGATTATTCATTCCCGGTCTATTAAAAGAATTGCCGACGGTTACATCACGAGCTGTTTTTCTCAGAATGTCTTTGACATCAGCCGGCTTTAGTTTTGGACAAGCCTGTTTGATCAGCGCGGCTGCACCTGCCAATTGCGGTGCGGCGGCGGAAGTTCCGCTAAATGCCGCCCAACCGTCGTTGTTTGTCGTTTCATCACCGTTCGGAAATGTTCCGCCCGCATTTCCCTTATCAATATCGTCATTCGGTTCGAGCGGAAGCATTATGTAAATCGCCTTCGGCAACATACCGACCAATCCACATAAGTCGGGAGAACGACGGTTCGGATAGATATTGCTGATAAATCCGCTGGCGTAGTTTGAGGCGCGAAGCGATTCGTTTTGATCCATAAACACGCCGCCTGCCGAAATTACGTCCGGGTGCTGTCCGGGAAAACCGAAATGTCCGTTTCCGGCGGAGAAAACAACGGTGATACCGGAAGCGACCGCCGCCGCAATCGCTGTCGCCAGTGCCATATCAGCCGCACTCAAAGGACCGAAACGATTATCGCTTCCCCAACTGCAAGTAATAATATCGGGATTCAATCCGGCGGCGGCGTTGAATGCGCCGATGGAATTGACGAAATTTATCTTGACAGGCAGAAGTTGAACATCAGGTGCAACCGCAAAAATATTTGCCGATTCACCTGTTCCGTGTCCGCTTTCATCCTTTAACGGATTTACCGTTCCCGGACCGAGAACGACCGGCGCGACATTGTAACCGCGTCCGACAAAAAACGGATGTTTAAAATGACCACTGTCCACCATTGCGACTTTTACACCTTTGCCCGTGATGCCTGTGCGGTGCGCTTTATCGGCATTGCAGCCGAGCGAAACGCCCGCCGGAACGTCCAAGTGCCAGTAGTTTTTCAGCGGCGCAAACATTGACGGAGCCATAAAGTAACGCGGTTCTTCCAGAGCAACTCCTTCAATCGAATTTTCAAAAACCGTGCCGACGGTTTCGATTAATCCGGGTGTGCTATTTTCCGGCGTTTCCAGAAATTGTCCGACATTATCGGTGTCGCCGTCCGCCATACTTTTAATAACGGGACGATCTTCGACGACGATTTCCGTATTAAACGCTTTTTTGTAAGTTTCCGGTTTCCCCGCTATATTGATAGTCAGCGGTGAAATTTGCAGAATTTCAAAACCCGCTTCCTGGAGCCGTGCTACTGCTTCGTTAACAGCCTCGGCTTCAGAAAAAAAGTTTGTTACTGTTCCAGATTGAATCTGATTTTGCGCCTCAAACATCGAAACTCCGCCGATTGAACGCGGCGAAACTTGTGCAAAAATCTTTGCAGGCAATGCCGAACTACTATTTTCAGAAGTTTTGCCTCCACTATTTTTCGTCGGCACTTCCGGTGCTTTCGATTTTTTTTTGGTTGTTTTTTTTGTCATTTTCTTTACTCCTTCACAAATTGAAAAAACAGATTGGAAGACGGTTTTTGACAGAAACCATCTTATGTGTTGAAACGAACTACTTGGGAAGTTCAATTTTCATTGCAAAAACTGAACTGTGATTTTCGGGTTGACGCACACACAAAAATAATTTGCCAATCTTCGGAGCAAAAATTTAAATTAGTATTTAAATTTTAAAGTTTTTAAGTTGGGAAAAATCCAATCAAAAATTGGTTGACAAGATTTAATTCTATAAAATACAGCAGTTTAGAAGAATAAGAAGTTTAGAAAATTGCCGTTAACTGAACATTTTTCAGCACTCGACGCAGAAAGTATTTTCAATAATCTTTTTGCCGATTAAAAAACGAAAAAAATTAAGTTTTTTTTCTGACATAATAAATCACGCCGCTGTAATCATCACTGATGAGAAACGAATCCGGCGTTAATTTGAAAATATCGCACGGGCGACCATATACGGTTTTTCCTTGCAAAAATCCGGTCATAAAATCTTGCGGCATTTTGTCTTTTCGGGTGATTACAATTTTATATCCGTGTCCGATCTTTTTGTCGGTCGAACCGTGAAGCGCGACGAGAAACGAATTTTTCAGCGTTTCGCTTTCCGTATTTTCATCGAAAAAATCGAAGCCAAGCGCAGATGAATGTGCGGGAAAATAGGCGTAAGAGCGTGGTATGTTTTTGCAATCTCCTTTGATTTTCGGATCGCGGAAAATTTTGCCGTTTGACTGATAACAACGCGCCCAACCGTAATCTGTGCCGTCTTTTATTGAGTAAAATGTTTCGTCCGGTTTGTTCAGACCGAGATGATCTGAGCCTTGATTCGTTGCCCACAAATAATTTCCCATCCAGCGTAAACCAACCGCATTTCGCAAACCGCTGGCGTAAATTCTCTGCTTCGAACCGTCCGCATTCATTTCGAGAATTGTCGCGCGTTGTTTTTCTTTTTCAATACAAGAATTACAACTCGATCCAACCGAGACATACATTTTACTATTGTTTCCGAAAACGATTGTGCGCGTTAAATGCCAACCGCCGTATTTGTAGCTCAAACCATAATCGGGAAATGTCGCCAGCGTTTGCGGTTTTGCGTCGGTCGGTTTTAATTCACTTTTCTTAAATTTGCGCCGCGTGAGCTTGTCTGTTTCGGCTAGATAAAACCAATCTTGTCCGCTTTCGTCCGTATAGAACACAACACTGTTCGGGTTTTTCAGACCGGACATATATTCGGTGACTTTCCCGAATTTTCCAGTTTTTTCATCAAAATCATCCAAAATATAGACTTTACCCTTTTCATTATCGGTTAGATTATACATATCGGTCACGAAAATTCTGCCGTCGGGCGATTTGGCAAAAAATCTGACGCGCTTTAAGCCTTCCGTTGCCGGAATTATTTCGTATTCGGCGGGTAAATTAAGATTAAAACTTTTGCCATTATTCAAACTGACTTTGTGCGGCGTTAATTTTACCTGTGCCGAAAGAGAAATTGTTGAAAACAAAAGTAATGCAACTGCTAAAAGTTTCGTGTGTTTTGTAAAATATGTGTTCATCTGTGTTAATCTTTGGTTAAAAAAAATCTGGAGCAAACCTAATGAATATAGAAAAATTTCGAGTTCCGTCCGGCGAAAAGTTAAATCTTAGAGATCACCAAACGGACTTCACAAATGATTATAACGATAAAGATCAAGCAGTTAAAGATTTGAATGAAAATGTCGAAAAACTCGCCGATCTGCAAAGCGTTCTTTACGCCGAAGATGTTCATTCTCTTTTGATAATTTTTCAAGCGATGGACGCGGCAGGCAAAGACGGCGCGATCAAGCACGTAATGTCCGGCTTGAATCCGCAGGGAACGCAGGTTTTTTCGTTCAAACAACCGTCGTCTGAAGAACTCGATCACGGATATTTATGGCGTGCGACAAAAGCTCTGCCCGAACGCGGGCGCATCGGGATTTTTAATCGTTCGTATTACGAAGATGTTTTGGTCGTGCGCGTTCATCCGCAGATTTTGCAATCGCAAAAATTGCCCGAATATATCAAAAATGATCCGAATATCTGGCAGCATCGTTTTGAACAAATTCGTGATTTTGAAAAATATCTCACCGCCAACGGCACGCACGTTTTGAAATTTTTCTTGAATGTTTCAAAAAAAGAACAAAAAAAGCGATTTCTCGAACGGATAAATACGCCCGATAAAAATTGGAAATTCTCTTCCGCCGATGTCAAGGAACGCGGTTTTTGGGACGATTATTTGAAGGTTTATGAAGAAACTCTGGAAAACACAAGCACCGAAGATTCACCGTGGTTCGTCGTCCCGGCAGACAAAAAATGGTTCACACGACTCGCTGTTTCGGAGATAATCGTCAAAAAAATGGAATCGCTTAATATGCAATACCCGATTGTTACTGAAGCACATCTTCAAAGTTTACAAGAAGCGAAAAAGTTATTGGAAAATGACGACTAATTTAAGCTGTAAGAGAAATCAATTAGAGTGATATTCATTAAAGAAAGTTTCAATTCTATATTGGTTCGAGAAACGCTTTTTATTTTTATCTCCGATCTCTTCCAATGGTCTGAGAAAAACATAAGTTAATTTTGCTTCGCGTGATTCGATATTTTCTACTGATTCAAACATGGAATTTAGGGCGGCTTTTTCCGATGCCTGTCGCAAAAGAGGGTGACTTATTTCTGCTGTTGCCGAAACAACTTTCCCTTCTTTGTCAATTTTTACGGAAACAACAACTTCGCCAGTTATTCCAACAGCTTTTGCGGCGGCTGGATAAATTGGAATAGGAAGACTTGTTGGTTTCGGATAATTATTTTCAGAGATTGTTTTAATTGTAAAATCAATATTACTTGGGTTTAACTCATTTTCTTGTATTTTAATGAAAGCAATAAAATCCGAAGATAATTCAGAACTTACTTTAATTTTATAATCACCTTTTGAAAGTTCAGTTTTGAATTCTCCGTTGATATTGGTAGGAACAACATTAGTTTGTCCGTCTTTTTCAAAATACAAATTTGCTCCGGCTATTAATCCAGAGTTTTGATTTTTCAATGTGCCTTGCAGTATATAGGTTTTTTCAGAAGACTTTTTGTAATAATTGTAAGTTATTTCCGGTAGTTTATCTTGAGCAAAAACCGTAATGGAAAACAACAAAATAACGATGAGAATTGTGAGATATTTATTCATAACCTAAACCTCATTCAAAACAATGATTTCCGCGCGGCGTTTGGCATCGTCGAGGAATTTTTCGATGTCGGTGGCGACTTTTTCTTCAATTAAATTATTTCTGATTTCTTCACGTTTTTCATCGAGCGAAGGCATTATCAGTCCGGGATTTCTGCGGCGGAAGTCGGGAATAAAAGTGTTGCGGTAATATTTTTCTTCGTCTTCTGCCGTGATGACGGCAAAGGCGCGAAAGCGGAAATCTATGTATTTTTCGACCGCGACACGCTGCTGCATAATTTGCTGAAAGTTCTCATCTTTGATCGAATCGAATCCGACGATTCTAAGGCGGTTTTCAAATTCGGCGGTTGAAGGAAAAAGTGCTAAAACTCTCTGAATTTCGGCTTTGACTTCATCTTCAGTCGGCGCGGCTCGCGGCAATCTTTCGGCTTCGAGCGCGATTAACCGTTGATTAATTATAATTTGCAAGGCAATATTTAAATTTTCCGAACTCGGCGGTGAAAGCGAAATTCCGGGACGCAAGGAAAGTTGCCAGAGTAGATCCGAATAAGTTATAAGTTCGGTTTTCACGCCGTCGCTGACCGTTGCAACCGTTTTATCTACAACGGTTTGTGCAGAAATTTGAGAAATGCCTGCAAAGCTCAGCAAAACTATAAAGCTGAAATACATTAAATTTTTCTTCAATTCAAATTCTCCCCTTTATTCACAAACTCTCTGATTATTTGTTCATAGCATAAAAACTGTCAAATTTAATTCACAGTTTAGCGTTAAAACCATTGACAAAATGTTAAAAAATGTTTTTAATTGATATGGTTGTTTTACTTTTCTCAGCTCCTAAAAATAACCAACCTCTTTTGATGTCAGACGGGTAGAAAAGTTTGTCGTTCGTAAAAAATTAAGCCAAAATGGTTTCTCCAAAACAGATAAAAAGCGGAGAGAATTTGTTTAATTCCAACGGGAAAAATACAGATTCTTCACGCGAACTAAAATTTATCACCGAACTCGGACGGAGTTTGCTTTTTGCGGTGCATCCGAAAAAAGTCGCTTTGCGCGTCGCGGAAGCTATTCGTGCGGAAACAAATGCGGCGATTTGCGCCGTTGTCGTCGAACTCGGACAAATCGGCTTGATTAGTTCAGCATTTGTCGAAAATTCCGAATCTGCCGAAACGGATTTTTTGGAAAAAATACGGTTTAAGAAATGGCTGAATTTTATGCCGCCGCAGATTTCGGTTTGGACTGAAAGCGAAGAAGAATTTCTGCTTCACAAAGAAAATCACGGATTTGAATATATTTCGCCTTTGCACATCAACGGCGAAGTCAAAGGTGCGGTAATCGTCGGTTATAAAACACGAAAAGATTGCAGTGAATCGGCACAAAGATTGGTTGATGCGGCGACGCAGATGACGGCGATGAGCATTAATCTCTCGACGCATTACGAAGCAACGATCAACACTTCGATCAATCAGGCGAAGGAAGAACACCGCAAATTTACTGAAGTTATTGTTGATTCGCTGCCCGTTTCGCTCTATGTGATTGACCGCGATTACAATATTGTAACGTGGAATCGCCATCGGGAAATCGGAATTCAAGGTTTACCGCGCGATTCGGTCATCGGGCGTAATGTCTTTGAAGTTTTGTCGAAATATCCGCAGAGTCAACTTAAACAAGAATTTGAACGTGCCTTTGAAACCGGCAGAATCGAGCGCATCGAACAGCGCACGACTAACCGCGACGGTGTGACAAAACATTGGATCGTCAGCAAAATTCCGATCCGCGATGAAGCCGGCGAAGTAACGCACATCATCACGGTCGGCGAAGATGTAACGATGCGTGTCGAAGCGATTCACGCCGTCGGACGCGCCGAAAAACTTGCGGCAATCGGCAGACTCGCCGCCGGAGTCGTTCACGAAATAAATAATCCGCTGGCGACAATTTCCGCTTGCGCCGAATCGCTCGAATCGAGAGTTACGGAAGGCGTTTTCGGCGAATCTGAAGATGTCGAAGATTTGCGTGAATATCTCGGTTTAATCAGAAGTGAAGCATTTCGCTGCAAATCAATCACCAACGGTTTACTGGATTTCAGCCGGATGCGGACGGGAAATCGTTTTCCGATTGATATTTCATTGGTCATAAAATCTTCGGCAAATCTTATTTCCCATCAAAAACGCGGTGATAATATTAAGATCGAATTCGATTTAGCCGATGAAATTCCACTTGTAAATGCTGACGAAGGACAGATTCAGCAAGCGATAATCGCACTTTCCACCAACGCAATTGACGCAATGCCCAACGGCGGAACGCTGACTTTTCGCGTTATCGGCGAAGAAAGCCGCGTTACAATCGAAGTTCAAGATACCGGAATCGGCATCGCATCCGAAGATTTATCAAAAATCTTTGAACCCTTTTTCACCACCAAGGAAGTCGGCAAAGGCACGGGCTTGGGACTGGCGGTTTGTTACGGAGTTATCACCGAACACGGCGGAAAACTCGCCGTTCGTTCAACCTTAAACGCCGGAACGACTTTCTCGATTTATTTACCCCTAAAATCTGAAGAGTCTGAAAATGACTCAATAAATTCTTTAGAGTCTTCAGAAAGTTAAAAAAAATTATGGCAAAACTTTTAGTAGTTGACGATGAAAATAATCTAAGACTGGTCGTGCAGAAGGAAATGACCCGGCAAGGTCACGAAGTTGAAACGGCTTCTGACGGCGAAGAGGCATGGGAAAGTCTGCAACGGCAAGATTTCGACGTTTTGCTGTGCGATATAAATATGCCGCGTCTTGACGGCATTTCGCTCTTGCGCCGTTTGCGCGAAAAAAGCCAGAATCCGCCGGAAGTGATAATGCTGACCGGACAAGCAACGGTTGAAAGTGCCATCGAAGCAATGAAACTCGGCGCGTATGATTATTTGACAAAACCTTATCGCATCACCGAACTCGCCGTTTTAGTCACGCAAGCCGCCGAAAAGCAAAAACTCAAAATTGATAACCAAAGACTCCGCGCCCAACTCGACCGCACACACAGCACAATGCCGGAAATAATTGCCGAATCAAGACAAATGAAAGATGTTTTGCGGCTTGTTCAGCGCGTCGCGCATTCCGACACTTCCGTTTTGATTACAGGCGAAAGCGGCACGGGAAAAGAACTTATCGCACAGGCAATTCACCGCATCAGCCCGCGTTCAAAAAAGTCTTTTGTTGATCTGAACTGCGCGGCTTTGCAGGACACTTTGCTCGAATCCGAACTTTTCGGACATGAAGCCGGAGCGTTTTCCGGCGCACGCGCAAGAAAATTAGGACTTTTTGAAATGGCGGACAGCGGCACGCTTTTCTTGGATGAAGTTATGGAAATGCCTTCGCCGCTGCAATCGAAACTGCTTCGCGCACTCGAAACGCGCTCGTTTTTCCGTGTCGGTGGCGTAAAAAAAGTTGATGTTGACGTGCGCCTTGTCGCGGCAACAAATCGCAATCCGCAGCAATCTATTAACGAAGGCGTTTTCCGCGCCGATCTGCTTTACCGGATTAATAGTTTTGAGATTCATATTCCGCCGTTGCGCGAACGCCGCGAAGACATCGAACCTTTGGCACAACATCTTTTGCAAAAAATCGCAGGAACAAACGCACCCGAACTCGCGCCGCAAGCTATTGACGCTTTGTGTTCCTATAATTGGACGGGAAATGTTCGTCATCTGCGAAATTGTCTGGAACGTGCAGTTTTACTTGCCGATAACGGCAGAATTACTATCAAGGAACTTCCGCCGGAAGTTTTGTTTCAGAAAAACGAACCGCAAGTTTCGGTCAGTTACAACACGCCGGGCGAAACTTCTTCGAGTTCCTTCCAAACTTCGACACCGACGAATCTGCGCGATGTCGAACGCCAGCAGATTTTAACCGCTTTGGAACAAACCAATTGGCATCGCGGAAAAACCGCCGAACTTCTCGGCATTTCACCTTCAACACTTTACCGCCGTTTGCGCGAATATGATTTAGACGTTAGATAATAAATAACATTATCAAACCCCTTAAAAATATGAAAAACTTTAAACTTTCCTTATTAATTTGCTTAACCTTAACATTGACCTTTTCGGCATTTTCGCAACGCAGAGTCGGCGGAAAAGTTGTCGAAGTGCTTGACGGCAAAACTGCGGTTGTTCAGATGTCGAACGGCGGAAAATTGACCGTTGTTTTGCAATATATCGAGATTCCCGAACCCGATCAACCGCTTCATTCAACCGTCAAAGACCATTTGCAGAATCTTATCATGGATAAATATGTTGACGTAAATCCGATTGGCATCAAAGACAGCCAAACCATCGGACAAATTTCGATGAGAGGCGTTGACATCAGCCAGCAAATGATCCGCGACGGCGCGGCGTGGCACGCGGATTTGCAAAAAAACGGACAAAATCCGGGTGAGAGCGCGAATTATGAAAACCAGCAATCGTTGGCAAAATCCGAAAAACGCGGCGTTTGGTCAATTGAAAATATGATGCCCGCGTGGGAATTTCGCGCCGCCAAAGAAGAAGCCCGAAAAGCCGCCGAACGCGCCGAATGGGAACGCATCAAAGCCGAAAGTCAGGCGCGTGAACAAGAAAGAGTCGAAGCCTTAGCAAAAGAAAGAGAGCGCAAATTAGATGTCGCTCGAAATCGCAATACAAGTTTCGGTGCGAGTGGATTTGATAATTTCGATACAAAAATGTGGACGAATATCGGCTCGCCCGGATTGACCGATGCCAACGGTTTAATCATCAACCGCTTTCCGCAATACAACGCTGAAGTAATCATCACTTCGCCGGAAATGCTCGGTTTATCAAACGGCAAAACGAAACAAGAAGTTGAATGCCAGTTCGGTTATGTAACTTATAGACCCGAAAATGCGGACGCAAAAGAATTTTTCGGTTTTGCCTGCAAATCGGAATCTGATTCGGAAACCTTCAAAAAATCAAATCAATTAACAATTACCGCCGACGGCAAAAAAGTAAGTGTCGTAAAAGCCGTCCAACTCGGCGCACAGGGCGATCAGAGATTTAATGAATTAATAGTTTATGATGTTGACCGTGATTTTGTCGTAAAAATCGCCCAAGCCAACAAGGTTCAAATAAAAGTCGGAGAATTTTCCGGCACGATGACTGAAAAATTACACACGATGACAAAAAGTATGATTTTGGAAATTGACAAATAATAATCCGGTAAAATTTTAGATAAAAAACGGTGGTCTTTTGACCGCCGTTTTTTTTGCTGTATTCTAAAACTATTCTTTCCGTAAAATCAGATGAATAGGAGAATCGTTTAATGAAATTGTTGAGTTTAATTTTAATTCTTTCCGCAGGATTTTCTACCGTTTTTGCCCAAACCGAAAAATCGAATTCCAACGAAACCACAAAACAACTTTTCGTGCTTTTCGATTCCGAATGGGAAAATAATCTCAGGGAAAATCCGACATTTGCCTCATATCTCGGCGACAAACGCTACAACGATAAATGGAGCGACGAGAGTTTATCGGCGATTGAAAAACGGCAAAAACATAGTCTTGAAGTTCTCGAAAAACTAAAGAAAATTGACCGCTCGAAGTTGTCGGTTTCCGATCAATTAAATTATGATCTGTTCCGCAAAAACTATGAAGAAGACATCGAAAGCTACAAATTCAAACGCTATCTTTTGCCGATAAATCAGCAAGGCGGAATCCAAACGCAGGACGAACTCGCGCAGTTTATAAATTTTCAAACCGTCAAAGATTACGAAGATTGGATTGCGCGTTTAAATTCATTTCCCGAATTGATGGATCAAACAATCGCACTATTGAAAGAGGGAAAAAAAGAAAATATCCTGTGGGCAAACGCCGTTCTGAGCAGAGTTCCGGCGCAGATTGATAAACAAATTACAGCAACGGCGGAAGAAAATCCGTTTTACGCGCCATTCAAAAACTTTTCCAAAGAAATCTCCGAAGCCGAACAACCACGACTCAAAAATCAAGCAAAAGAAGTTATAAACAGCAAAATTATTCCGTCTTACAAAAAGCTAAAGGAATATTTTACAAAAGAATATCTTCCCGCAACTTATAAAGAAGCCGGAATCTGGCAAATGCCCAACGGCAAGGAATATTATGAATTTCTGGCGCGTTTTTACACAACGACGAATTTAACGCCGCAGGAAATTCACGAAAAAGGTTTATCGGAAGTTAAAAGAATTCGTGCCGAGATGGAAAAGATCAAAAATCAAGTCGGATTCAAAGGAACTTTGCAGGAATTTTTCACCTTCCTCAGAACCGACCCGAAATTTTTCTACAAAACGCCCGAAGAACTGCTCAACGGTTATCGCGCCATCGCAAAAAAAGTTGATCCCGAACTCGTCAAAATCTTCCGCACACTGCCGCGAATGCCTTACGGCGTTATTCCGATTCCCGACAACATCGCGCCCGACACGACGACCGCATATTACAACGGTCCGGCGGCTGACGGTTCGCGCCCCGGTTATTATTACGTCAATCTTTACAAACCCGAAACGCGACCGAAATGGGAAATGATGGCACTTTCGATTCACGAAGCCGTTCCCGGACATCATCTGCAAATCGCGCTGCAACAAGAACTCGGCGAAGTTCCGAATTTTAGAAAATACGGCGGTTACACGGCGTTCACCGAAGGTTGGGGACTTTATTCCGAATCGCTCGGCGAAGATATGGGGCTTTACGACGATCCTTACGACAAATTCGGACAATTAACCTACGAAATGTGGCGAGCCGTGCGCCTCGTCGTTGACACTGGAATCCATTATTACAAATGGGACAGGCAACGCGCAATTGATTTTTTCAAAGACAACGCCGCGAAAACCGATCAAGATATTGTCAACGAAATTGACCGCTACATCTCCGATCCCGGACAAGCACTCGCCTACAAAATCGGCGAACTGAAAATAAAAGAACTCCGCCAGAAAGCAAAAAATGAATTGGGCGACAAGTTCGACATCAAAGATTTTCACGATGTTGTTCTGCTTTCAGGCGCAGTTCCGCTCGATATTTTGGAGCGGAATGTTGATGATTACATAGCAAGGAAGAAAGCTGAAAAATAATTCTATTGTTTTCTGCTTTCATACAAATTCTTTATAAGTTCATTAATTTTGTTTTTTAACTGATTAAAATTGTCTGTCTTGTCGGCAATTTCCACTTCGTCTTTTAGCAACAGATTGAGTGCTTTAACGGCTTCGGCGGGCGAGGCGGGGAATTTAACTTCTTCGGCTTCGGCGGATTGAAAAGATTGATTGGCGGGAAGTTGTTTGAATTGTCTTTCAATCCAGATTAAAGC
>JBBSAX010000153.1:0-12533 GCA_038251885.1 Pyrinomonadales bacterium
AGAATCGCCCAAAGCAAACCGCTTGCAATGCCGCCACCGCCGTCGCCACCGCCTCTGCCGCCGCGTCCACCGCCTTTTCCTTTACCGGAAAAAATTGCTAAAAGGAAAAGTATTACAGCAATTATACAAATTCCGCGACAAACAGAAGTCGGAATTCCTTTGAAGGTTCGGTCTACAATGTCCGGTTTATTTTCAGATTCCGGTGTTGCATTCGGTAGCAGTTCGCCGCTTCGACGGGCTTCGATTGTGCGAATATATGCATCAATCGTGTCGGAAATTCCTTTGCCGTAATTTTGTTTTTTGAATTCGGGAACGAGAAATTGTCTTTGCAGACTTCCGACTAAACCGTCCGGCAATTCATCTTCGAGGTCGCGACTGACTTGCGTAAAATATTTGCGGTCGTCAACGGCGATAAAAAGCAATGCGCTCGGATTATCTTGATTTTTCGAGCCGATTCCCCAACCTCTGGCAACTGCCAGCGAATAATCGAAAATCGGACGATCAGCCGTCGTTTTAACAACTGCAACAGCTAATTCTACCGGCGGATTGGTTTTTTGTTTAAATTCCTTTAATTGATTTTCGAGTTTTTGTTTTGTTGCCCCGTCAATGACACCGGCGTAATCATTGACAAAACCTGTCGGCGCGGGCAACGGCGATTCAGTCGTAGAACCTTGCGGAAAAACGGTCTGAATTCCAATCAAACCGAATGTGATAAGGAAAAAGTATAAGCCGAATTTTACAGACGAAAAACTTCTTTTCATTTATCTAATAGAATAAGTTTTCAAACCTCGGTTGTAAATACGACAAAACCTTAAGTAATGTTCCGTGAAGCAAAATTAGAAATTTACAAAACCGAATGAAGCAGAAAATGCAAAGCGAAAAACAAAGCGACTCCGGCAAAGACCGACATCGAAACCAAAGGACGTTTTCCGCCGTGATGATTTACTTCGGGAATCAAATCGCTGGCAGCGACATAGAGTGTTACGCCGCTCGCTAAAGGAAGCGCGTAAGCAAGTGTAAAACCGACATTTGCGCCGATAAAATAAAAACCCAAAACGCCGAGAAGCGTTGTAAATCCGACTAAAGAAGTTGCAATAATCACTTCCTTAAAACCTTTTCCCGTCGCTAGGATCATCGAAGCGATCGTAAATCCTTCGGGAAATTTATGCAGAAAAATAGCAATAAAAACCAGAATCCCGACTTTTTGATCAACTTGCGCGGCGGCGGCAATCGAAACGCCGTCGAAAAATGTGTGAATAAGAAGTCCGCCGATTCCCGTGTATGCCGAAGATCTCGAAAGTAAATGATCCGAATGAACTTCTTCGCCGAGATGAAAATGCGGCGCAATCGTATGTTCGAAAAACTGCGTCAGCATATAGCCTGCAAGCAGTAAAACCATCGGCGCGACAAGTGCTTCGCTCGTAATTTTGCCTTCGACCGCCCAGAGTTCGACGACTTCCGGCAAAATATCCACAAATGTTACCGAAAGCATAAATCCCGCGCCGAGAGCGAGAATATACTTGAGCAGTTTCTTGTAATTTTTCTGAATTCCCGGTGGAAAAAGAATCAAGCCTCCGAGAACATTTGCCAATCCTGCAATTGTGCCGAAAATCAGAAGTTGAAAAAGATTAGATTGCATAAACGAAAATGACGAAAAAAAATTATCAGCCGGTGTGAAAAAATAATAATT
The DNA here is from genome assembly GCA_038251885.1 of Pyrinomonadales bacterium. Lineage (GTDB taxonomy): Bacteria > Acidobacteriota > Blastocatellia > Pyrinomonadales > Pyrinomonadaceae > JAHCHG01. The sequence continues at coordinate 1,691 of JBBSAX010000153.1, forward strand.
TTATTGTATGATTAAAAAACTTGATTCTCTCTCCACATTTGTTAATTTCTCTTCCATTTGACAACGAACGAATCAGGTAAATAAAAAAGTATAAACTTTAACACAAAATATTTATAATGCTGACCGGAAAAAGTTTGATTTTTGATGAAAATTTTATCAAAAAAACGCTTTTTTATTTTAAACACCTGATTAACAAAAAAAATCCAAAATAAACCTTGACAGATGCTAAAAAAGAATCGTAAGATGCTGATAGTTAATTTAACACAGCCTAAAACGTGAGTTTAGGATTTAAAAGTTTCCACAAAGCTAGTGTTTAAAGTGTTGGAGCAGTTTAAGCACTAATCCCCAAAACAAAATTTCTGACGGACTTTATGCGGAGATAGGCAACAGCGAATTTAAGAAGCAGGACGGTCTTGCAAAATTAATGTTTCCGTAGAAAAATCTTAAGGAAAATTACAATCATAAATTTTAATTTACGGGTTTTAAGACTAAATCCCGAGGTTACGACTTTGCCTTTAAAACTTCGTTTTTTTAAGTTCAATTTTGCTCTTTGATTATGATGGCAATTGAAATCGAAAATCTGCATAAATCCGTTCTGCTTGCCGAAACTTTGCAACTGCTAAAACCTCAGGAAAATGAGGTATTTGTTGACGCAACACTCGGTTTAGGCGGACACGCCGAAGCGATTTTAAAATTTGATAAAACGCGGGTCATCGGAATTGACCAAGACCTTGAAGCGATTGCGTTTGCGAAAAAAAGACTCGAACAATTCGGCTCACGAATCGAAATTCATCATGCTAATTTTTCGGAAATTAAGCTGGTTTTGAAAAATGAAGGAATTGAAAAAGTTGACGGTGGTTTGGCTGATTTAGGCGTTTCTTCGTTGCAGTTTGATAGCGAAACAAGAGGTTTTAGTTTTCGTTTTGATGCGCCGCTCGATATGCGAATGAATGCGGATTCCGAAGAGGAAACCGCTGCGGAACTCCTTGAGAGACTTTCGGAATTTGAAATTGCGCGAATCATTTACGAATACGGTGAAGAGAGATTTTCCCGTCGGATCGCGCGAAGAATTGTTGATAAAAGAGAAAGCGGCGAACCCGTTAGAACAACGAAGGAACTCGCCGATTTGGTCGCAAGGTCGGTTAAACGCGGAAAAAATGACAAAATTCATCCGGCGACGAAGACCTTTCAGGCTTTAAGAATAGCGGTCAACGGCGAACTTGAAATTTTAGAGCAATTTATCAGAGATTCGATTGATGTTTTGAAAATCGGCGGCAGATTTTGTTTGATTACGTTTCATTCTCTGGAAGATCGCATAGTCAAACAGACTTTTCAGAAATTAGCCGGAAAATGTTTTTGCCCGCCGCGAATGCCTGTTTGCATGTGCGGTGCGGAAAAAAAGATTGAAATTCTAACACGCAAACCGATTATTCCCGGAGATGAAGAATTAGAGGGAAATCCTCGATCTCGAAGTGCAAAACTCCGTGCTTGCTTGAAAATAGTTTAACTCACAAGCATTTATTCCGAACTTTTGGAGAAAGATTTATGAGAAGCAGAAAGATCACAACAACTCAAAACAGAAAACCGACAATTCGCCGCGAACGTGAACCGCTTTCGTGGAAATATATTTTGCTGACATCTTTTTGCGGCTTGATTCTAGTCGTCGGATTTTTTGGCGCGGCGCGGCAGCATTTTGCTTCGATAAATTACGGCATCGAAAACTCAAAATTGAAAAAACAGATTGAAGAACTCAAATCCGACCAGGGCAGAATTAAACTGGCAAGAGAAATTGCGCTTTCTCCGGCAGAAATAAAAAAATCTGCCAAAAAATTGGGTTTTGTAGAAATGACGGCAAGTAATATTCAATCTTTCCATGCGGAAACTGTTTCGGGCGAAAAAGCTAATGTCAATAAGGCAAGTATCAATAAGGCAAGCGAACTGAAAGTTGCCGCGTCAAATAAGTCTGAAGTCGAAAAAAACAAAAGTAAAAAAAAAGATAAAAAAGAAAAATCTATAGAAAATAAGATTCAAATTGCCAAAAAATAAGATTTTAATAAAAGAATAAAAATGCCGAAACGCCCGAAAACAAATAGGAAAAATGCTGCTAAGAATCCGATGCAGACGATTTTTACGCGATTTATGTTTATCGTGGCGATTTTTATTTTATGGATTGGCGGTATTACGGTTCGCCTCGTAAATTTGCAAGTGAATCAGCACGAATGGTTAAGCAAAAAAGCACAAAATCAAAGACGCGATCAGTTCAACAGCAAAATGCTGCGCGGCACGATTTTCGACCGTTCGGAACGCGCTTTGGCAATGAGCGTTAAAGTCAAATCTCTTTATGCCAATCCTTCGGAAATCGAAGACATTGAAGGCACTGCAAAAACTTTAGCCGAAACTTTAAAAATATCGAAAAAAGAAATCACCGAAACTCTTACTGACGGCAAACAAAACAACAAAAAATTTGTCTGGATTCAGCGCAAAATTGACGAAGACACAGTTCAGGAAATTAACAACAAATTAGAAGTTAAAGAGTTGAAAAAATACGATTTGCCGCGCTTTTCCGGGTTGTATTGGAAGGAAGAGCAAAAGCGCAATTATCCGTATAAAACCTTAGCCGCACAGATCGTCGGTTTCAGCAACGCGGATGATGTCGGGCAAGCCGGAATAGAACAGTCGAAGGAAAGTATTTTAAAGGGCGAAATCGTCAAATCCTGGCAGGAACGCGACCGTTTGGGCAGAGTTTACGACGAATCGGAAATCGAACGCGAACCGCCGAAAGACATCGTTTTGACCATCAGCAATTCGATTCAATACAAAACCGAACAAGCCCTCGAAAAAGGCGTAAAAGCCGCAAATGCAAAATCGGGAATGGCGGTTGTCTTTGACCCGAAAACCGGCGAGGTTTTGGCGATGGCAAATTATCCGACTTTCGATCCGAACAAATTAAACGAATCAGAGCCGGAAACTTGGAAAAATAAAGCGATTCAAGATGTATATTCGCCCGGTTCGGTTTTTAAATCCATCGCTTACAGCGGCGCGTTGGAAGAAAAATTGATAACTCCAAGCGGACAGATTGACGGCAGAAAAGGTTATATCGAAGTCGGCGGCAGACGTTTTAATGATCCGCACGGCGCGAAAATAATGACTTACAGCGAGGCTCTGGCAATTTCGAGCAATTATGCCGCGATAAAAACCGCTCTCGGACTTGGCAAAGACAAATTTTATAATTATGCTCATAAGTTTGGTTTTGGCGAAGCTACGGGAATCGAACTTCCTGCCGAGCAAAGCGGAGTTCTACGTTCGCCCGATAAGTGGAACGGTGATTCGCTCGCTTCGATGGCAATCGGCTATGAAGTCAGTGTTACGGCTTTGCAGGCGGCGGCGGCTTATGGTGCGATTGCTAACGACGGAGTTAGAGTTCAGCCGCACATTATCAAGGAAATTCGAAAGGCTGACGGCAGTATTATCTCAACGACCGAGCCGGAAAAAACGCAGATTTTTAGCGCGGAAACGGCGCGTAATCTGCGCGGAATGTTGAGTCAGGTAGTTGAAAAAGGAACGGCGAAAAGAGCGCAATTAAACGGTTACAGTTCTGCCGGAAAAACCGGAACGGCTTGGAAATATGATCCCGCAATCAGGCGATATAATCCGGCGAAATATGTTTCGTCATTTGTCGGTTTTGCGCCGGTTGAAAATCCTTCGGTCGTGATTGCGGTCGTGATGGACGAACCGCGCGGCGGCGCACGCGACGGCGGACAAGTTTCCGCGCCTGTTTTCAAAGAAATCGCCGAACAGATTTTGCCCGAAATGAATGTTATTCCCGACGGAAGAATTTCGCCGCAGGTTTTGCCGGATGAAGATGTTCCCGACACGGTTGACGGCGATGCTTTTGATACCGAAGTTTTGGAAGAAAATTCGGTAGAAGAAAATGCGAGTGTAAACGGAGAATTGAAAACCGGAAAAATTGAGGAAAAAGAAAATAAATCGAAAGAAAGACTTTCCGAAAAAGAAAAACCGAAAATAGACCAAAAGAGTAAAGAAAAATTAAAAAACGATAAACCGCCGGACGAAGATAAAAAATCTACAAAAAAGAGATCGGCAGTTTTACCAAATGAAAAACCGAAGGACGAAAAGAAAAAGAAATTAACAGATGAGAGGTCAAAACAGAAAACTTGAAACTTGAAACCGCCATTAAATATATGAGTGCAAACGCTTCAAAACTCAATCCCGCTCTGCTTGAAACGGAAGTCGAATCATTCGTAATTGACTCCCGCGAAGCAGCAGCGGGTAAAGTGTTTTTCGCGCTGTCGCAACCCGAATATAAAAATAACGGTTTTAATGGCGATTTTGAAGATTCGACGAAATATGTTCCGTCAGCAATTGAAAATGGCGCGGTTGCGGCGGTTGTTCGTTTTGACAGATTTGAAGAACACAAAGCGGAACTTGAAAAATTTGAAGATCGTCTGATTTTTGTCGAAGATTCGATTGCGGCTTTGCAAAAACTCGCTCACGGCGTTTATGAGGAATGGAATAAACCGATTGTCGCAATCACCGGAAGCGCGGGCAAAACGACGGCAAAAGAGATTACAGCGTTTGTTTTAGAAGCGAGCGGTAAGAATGTTTTGCGAAATATCAAAAATTACAACAACGGTTTGGGACATCCTTTGACAGTTTTGAATTTAGCGAAATATCACGATTTTGATGTGGCAGTTTTAGAAATGGGAATGTCAACGCCGCTTCGGGAAATTGCGCGTTTGTGCGAAATCACGCCCCCGGATGTCGCGGTCGCATTAAATGTTTTGCCCGTTCATCTGGAACATCTCGGTTCGATTGAAAATATTGCTAAGGCAAAGTCCGAGATTGTCGAAGGAATGAAAACGGGCGGAACTGCCGTTTTGAACGCTGATGATGAAAGAGTTTTGGCAATGCGCGAATTGAGCAAAGGGAATGTTTTGACTTATGGCATTGAAAATAAAGCGGATGTAATGGCAAGCGATCTCGAAATGGAGAATTTCGGCGAAACGCATTTTACTCTGCACGTTCCCGACGGTGAATCAAAAGTTACGGTGCAGCTTTCCGGTCGGCATAATGTGATGAATTCTCTGGCGGCGGCGGCGGTCGGTGTTTCATTCGGAATGTCGGCGCAAGAAATTGCCGATGCACTTGGCAAAATCAAACCGCCTTCTCAGCGCGGCGAAGTTCTGCATTTTGCCGAAAATTTTACGGTAATAAACGATTCTTATAACTCAAATCCGGCGGCACTTTTTTCGATGGTCAAAACGCTGGTGGATGGCGGAAAAACTTCAAATAGAAAAATCGTCGTTGCCGGAGAAATGCTTGAACTCGGTGAATCCGAAAAGGAAATTCACCACCAAACCGGAAAAGATTTAGCCGAAAGTGGAATTGATTTTTTGATCGGTGTTCGCGGCTTGGCAAGGGAAATGACCGAAGGCGCGATGCAAAACGGTTTAAGTGAAGCAAAGTTCTTTGAAAATTCCGAACAAGCGGGTGAATTTTTGGTGAACGAAATTAAATCGGGCGATTTGGTTTTGGTCAAAGGTTCGCGCGGTGTGCGGACTGAAAAGGTTATTAAAAAACTATTGGAAAAATATGAATTAAGTGATAAGTGAAAAATGAGAAGTAAAAAAACTTATCATTTCTAACTTATTGCATATCACTTATTAAATGTTTTATTACTTTTTATATCAATTGATTTTTAAGCAATACGGCGCGGGCAGCGAGTCTTCGTATTTGCTGAAAGGCTTAAATGTATTTCAGTATGTGACGTTTCGCACGGCTTTGGCGACCATTATTGCCCTAGTCGTTTCGCTTTTATTTGGCGATAAAGTCATTAAAAAACTCGCCGAATTAAAGTTCGGACAAGAAATTCGGGAAGAAGGTCCGGCTTCGCATCAGGAGAAAAAAGGAACGCCGACGATGGGCGGAGTTCTGATTTTGGCATCAATCTTTGTTTCGACATTGCTTTGCGCCAGACTCGACAGTCTTTATCTTTGGTTGGCTTTGGTTGCGACGACTCTTTTCGGGTTGGTCGGTTTTGCGGATGACTACATAAAAGTCGTCAAAAAACGCAGTTTGGGATTGACGGGCAAGCAAAAACTTTTGTGTCAACTCATTGTTGCCATCGGAGTTTGGGGAGCTTTATATTTTTACGGAAATTATCCTTGGAATTTGAGTATTCCATTTTTGAAGGCGACGGCAGAGGCGAACCCGGCGTTGAGCATCAGTTGGATTTATCCGATTCCGTATCTGTTTTTTATCATTTTAGTTTTGCTCGGTTCGTCAAATGCGGTGAATTTGACTGACGGTTTGGATGGCTTGGCGATCAGCATAACTTTTATTGCGATGTCCGCGCTGACCGCTTTGACATATATCGCCAGCGATGCGCGTTGGGCGGAAAGATTGGAAATTACGCACAAACCGGAAGCCGCTGAATTGACGGTTTTTTGCGGTGCGATGGTCGGCGCAAGTCTCGGATTTCTGTGGTTTAACGCGCCGAAAGCCGATGTTTTTATGGGTGATGTCGGGAGTTTGGCAATCGGCGGCGCGTTGGGAACAGTGGCGATTTTGACAAAGCAGGAATTTATGTTGCCGTTCATCGGCGGCGTTTTTATTCTCGAAGCGTTATCGGTGATGATTCAGGTTGCATCTTTCAAACTAACTGGAAAGCGAGTTTTTAAAATGTCGCCGATTCATCATCATTTTGAACTTTCCGGTTGGCGGGAATCGAAAGTTGTTTTTAGGTTCGTAATTATCGCCATACTTTTTGCTTTGATGAGTTTAGCGACTTTGAAACTTCGTTGATGATTTTGGGTTTTATGGAACTTCAGGGAAAGAAAACTCTTGTTTTAGGAGCGGGAAAAAGCGGCGTGAAGTCTGCGAAGTTTTTAATTGAACGCGGTGCGGTTGTTGCGCTTCACGATAAAAAACCGATTGAAGAATGGTCGGAAGAAGCACGGTCTTTGAAAAATGAAAAAGTCGGTTTGATTGACGGAAATCTTCCATCGTGGCTTTTAGACCAAATTGATCTGGTCGTGATTTCTCCGGGTGTTCCGACGAACACGATTCCGGCGAAATATGTTGACCGCAAAGACGGCGAAGTGATCGGCGAAGTCGAATTGGCTTACAGATTTATGAAAGGTCGAATCGTCGGGATTACGGGTTCAAACGGCAAAACGACGACGACAAGTTTGATCGGAGAGATTTTGAAAAACGCCGGAATCGAAACGCAGATCGGCGGAAATATCGGAACGGCTTTGATAACCCTGGCGGAAACTTCGACCGATGAAACTTGGACGGTAGCGGAACTTTCGAGTTTTCAACTCGAAACAATTAAGGAATTTCGCCCGAATGTAGCGATTGCCTTAAATGTAACGCCGAATCATCTTGACCGCTACAATTTTTTTACCGATTATGCCGCCGCGAAATACCGGATTTTTATGAATCAAATGGCGGAAGACGTGGCGATTTTGAATGCGGATGATGAAATCACGGCGAGTTGGGCAAAGAATTTGAAAGCAAATGTTGTGCTTTTTTCGACCGAAAAAGAACTGGAAGAAGGTTTGTTTTTACGCGGACGTGATTTGGCTTGCCGCGCAAACGGCAAGGAAAAAGTTTTGACAACTCGTAACGAAATGACTCTGCGAGGTATTCATAATGTGCAGAATGTTCTGGCAAGTTTAGCGGCGGGACTCGCGTGCGGCGCGTCGCCGGATTCGATGCGCGAAACGATTCGAGAATTTAAAGCCGTCGAACATCGGCTTGAATTTGTTGACGAGATTGAAAATGTGAAATTTTACAACGATTCAAAAGCGACTTCGGTTGACGCGACTTTGAAGGCTTTGGAAGCATTGAGCGAGGAAGACGGGAAAATTATTTTGATTTTGGGTGGTTTGGGCAAAAACGCGCCGTATGCACCGCTCGCTGAATTAATGAAGGAAAATGTCAGAACACTTATAACAATTGGTGCAGATGCAGAAAATATTGAAAATCAGTTGAAAGATTACGCCGAAATTCTTCGTGCCGAAGATATGAAAGACGCAGTAAGAAAATCCTTAAGCGTGGCGGAAAGTGGCGATTCGGTTTTGCTCGCGCCGGCTTGTGCGAGTTTTGATATGTTCAAAAGTTACGAAGAACGCGGACGAGTTTTTAAAGCGGAAGTTGAAAGTTTGACGAAAAAAGCGCAAACGAATGAGGCGTTATGAAAATTTATTTTTTAACGATTTTGATGGTTTTCGGTTTTGCTCAGAGTCAGCAAAATTGCGATAAAAGTAAAATTGAAAATACGAATAAAGCTTCCATAAACAAAGCGATGCCGGAAAAAACTGCGGAAAAAGTAACTTTTGATAAATTGCCTGACGGCGCGAATTTGACTGATGAAGTTAGAGTAGAAACGAACGGCGAAAACGGCGAAGTTTCTTACAAAATCATAACGGTCGAAGAAAAATTGAAAGAAATCGGCGCGAACTATTCGGGCGAAAAATTGGTTGATAAAACCGGCAAAGAGATCAGGTTTTACAAACTGCCCGTTCGCGGCGCATCGCAAGGTTTTGAAGAAGACCGGGAACAGCAAAAGCGCGACGACGAAGAATTAAAAAATTTCAAGGGAAAATACACGGTAATTGTTTTATACGTAAATCCTTTGAAAGTTATGTGAAAAAGTGTTCGGAAAAAAATCCGAACAACAATGAGTAAAAATGGCTAAAAAACTCAGAATGGATTGGTTTTTATTTGCGATTGCGGCGACGCTGGCGACGTTCGGCGTAGTAATGGTTTACAGCGCGTCGGCGATGATCGCTCTGCGCGAAACCGACGGCGCGAGTCAATTCACATATTTTTACAAGCAATTCGGTTTTACCGTCATCGGTTTACTGGCGATGTATCTGATTAGCCGGATTGATTACAAGATTTATCAAAATCCCGTAGTTGTCTATGGTTTGCTCGGCGTTACGGTTGTTTTATTGCTCGCAGTTTTCGGTTTTCCGGCGGTAAATGGTGCGCGGCGTTGGCTGAGATTCGGCGGAATGTCTATTCAGCCTTCGGAAATTGCTAAGATCGTTTTGCCGATATTTCTCGCGTATTTTCTGACGAAAAACGAAGAAACGGTCGGTGAAATAAAGGAAACGGTTTTGCCGTGTGCGATTGTTTTGACGGTTTTCGGCGGTTTGATAATTTTTGAGCCGGATTTGGGAACGACGATTGTTCTTTGTGCGATCTTTACGGCGGTTTATTTTGCAGCAGGTGCACGGATTTTGCACATTGCGGCGGTTATCTTGGGTTTGCTCGGTGTCGGAACGGCGGCTTTGGTTCTCGCCCCGTGGCGCGTTGAAAGATTGATGGCTTTTCTCGACCCGTTTGCACACGCTGATGACGCGGGTTATCAAGTTGTTCAATCGCTTTACGCCATCGGTTCGGGCGGAGTTTTGGGCGAAGGTTTTGCAAAAGGTCAGCAGAAACTTTTTTATTTACCTTATCCGCATTCAGATTTTATTTTTGCGGTCGTCGGCGAAGAATTCGGTTTGATCGGAACGCTGGCAATCGTCGTCGCGTTCAGCTTGCTTTTGTGGCGCGGAACTCGTGCGGCTTTGCTTGCGCCCGACAGATTCGGTAAATTGCTCGGAATGGGAATTATCACTGGAATTATCGTTCAGGCACTTTTTAATATTTCAGTCGTGATTTCGATTCTTCCGGCAAAAGGAATTCCGCTGCCGTTTATCTCTTACGGCGGTTCGTCAATTGTTGTTACACTTTGCGCTGTCGGAGTTTTATTGAATTTGTCGCAATACGCCGGATTTGTTGATGTAAAAGTAGATTTTATAAACCGCGAATATGAGAAACCAAAGCCGCGAAAACGTAGCAATCGAATTGGTTTGAAATGAGAGTTTTGATCGCCGCCGGAGGAACGGGCGGACATATTTATCCGGGAATTGCGGTTGCGAAGGAAATTTTGCGGCGTGATTCCGAATCGAAGATTTTATTTGTCGGAACGGCTCGCGGACTTGAAACGAAAATCGTTCCGGCAAACGGTTTTGAACTTTCTTTGATAAACAGCGCGGGACTGAAAAACGTCGGAATCGTCGGGCAGTTGAAAGGTTTGATGATTTTGCCGAAAAGTTTCTTGGAAGCGCGAAAGATCATTAAAGATTTTAATCCAGATGTTGTTGTCGGCGCAGGTGGTTATGTAACGGGTTCGGTTCTTTTAATGGCGAGTTTGATGCGAATTCCGACGCTCGTAATGGATTCAAACGCGCTTCCGGGTTTTACGAATCGTCGGCTCGCGCCATTTATTACAAAAGCGGCTTTGACGTTTGAAGAAGCGTTGCCGTTTTTCGGGAAAAAAGGAATTGTTACAGGAAATCCGGTGCGAAAAGAGTTTTTTGAAATTCAGCCGAAAGCGCGAAGTGAAAACATAAATCTTTTGATCTTCGGCGGTTCGCAAGGCGCGCGGGCGATCAATAATACGATGACCGACGCGTTGACTTTGTTAAATTCGGTCAAAGATAAGTTGAAAATTACGCATCAAACGGGCGAATCCGACTTTGAAAAGATCAGCGAAATTTACAACCGCGAAAGTTGGAAAACGGCTGATGTTCGCGCCTATATTTCCGATATGGTTGCGGAATTTGAAAAAGCTGATTTAGTTATATGTCGCGCAGGTGCAACGACTTGCGCGGAACTTTCAGCGGCAGGAAAAGCTTCGATTATGATTCCGTTGCCGACTGCCGCCGACGATCATCAGCGCAAAAACGCTGAAGCCCTTGAAAAAGCAGGTGCGGCAAAAATGATCTTGCAGAGCGATTTGAGCAAAGAAACTTTGGCAAAG
>JBBSAX010000154.1:0-12431 GCA_038251885.1 Pyrinomonadales bacterium
ACCGTGCCTGTCAGGAAATCTGTTGTCATAATTTTTATCTATTTCGGCGGATGTTTTCCGACTGAAAATAACGCCCAACGAAGATTTTTAACGCCTTTGCGGTTGAGTTTCAAAGCCTCAATGGTCGCTCTGCCAATCGGAGTCAAGCCGATTGTTTCGGTAAAATCTTTGTTCCAAGTAAAATGTCCTTTCCAATTTTGGATGCGCGGATTGAATAAATTTATTGTTGTTTCGCTGACCGGATCAAACGCTTTTGTTTTCGCCGCTTTGTGCGAATTACAGCCTAAACAAGCATAAGCGAGATTTTCCGCAACGGTTTTTCCGCTCGCTTTTCTTGGGTGAATATGTTCAGTGGCGAAAGATTCGGACGAAAAGTTTTCCTGACTTTGGCAATATTCGCAAATAAAATCGGCGCGTGTCGCAACGAGTTTTCGCAGTTTAGCGGAAACCCGCTTTGAATCAGTCATAATTAGGGAATTTTATGCCGATTTGCGACATCGTTTCTTCTAAACTAAGCCCTCGCAGTTTCGAGAGTTCCGCTAATTTATTCATTCTACGTGCGTGAAATTCTTCTAACGAATCGGATAACAAAGCTAATTCTTCGTATTCATTTTCGCTTAAATCTTCGGTTTCCAATCTTTCGCGCAATTGTTTCAAACGCGCTAATTTTTCCGCCGAAAATGTTCGATAAATACTCTTTAGTAATCTCATTTCAGCGTCAGGCAAATTATTCGTCCGTTTTTTTGCCTGAAAAACTAAAACCTTTTTGACGAAATCTTCCAATTCGCTCGTCGGCAATTGTTTAACGGCATCGAGAATCTGCGTTTGCGACATATTTTGTGTTGCTGAACTCATAAAAAATTCTCCTTAGATTTAACATTTTACCATTTTAAATATACTCGTGCGGCATTTCGCCCGGACCTTTGACTGTGCCTGCCAGGAAATCTGTTGTCGTCATAAATTATTTCAATAAAGAGTAATTTTACAAAATGAACTATGTCACGGCGACGGTTCGTAAGTGATAAATGTTATGATGACAAAAACTTCAAGCTTTTTTTAATCCGAACACAATGACAATTGAAGAACTTGCCTTTCATAAAACATCTCTGGGCAATCTGATTTTGCGCCGCCGTCCTGAGCCGCTTTTGCAAAATACGGAGGTTTTCGAGGTTAAACTCGGCGACGAGTTTCTGATGTCGAGTCTGTTTATCGAAGGCGAAAAACAGCTTGCCGATCTCGGTCTGGCGGAACTCGTTGGCGAACTCGATGTCGTGGTTGGCGGTCTCGGTTTGGGTTATACGGCGGTTGCCGCGCTCGAAAATAAAAATGTGAGTTCGCTGATCGTGATTGATAAATTTCAGGAAGTTATCAACTGGCATCAAAACAAACTTGTCCCGATGGGCGCGATTTTATCTGCCGATAAAAGATGCGAGATGCGTCAGGGCGACTTTTTTGAACTTGCGCGAACGGGTTTTGATATTAACAATCACAAAAGAAAATTTGACGCGGTTTTGCTCGATATAGACCATTCGCCCGAACATTTTCTCGACGAAAAAAACCAATCCTTTTACGGCGTTGAAGGACTGAATGCGCTTCGCAACCAACTGAAAAACGGCGGAGTTTTCGCGCTCTGGTCAAACGATCCGGCGGATACAGAATTCACCGGACATTTAGAATCTATTTTCGGCAAAGCCTCCTCTCATAACGTCGAATTTGTAAATCCTTATACGAACTCGACAGCAGTAAATTCCGTCTATGTCGCGCACAATAAAAAAAATTAAAATAGAAAAAGACACCCGCGTTCGACATTGCCGATAATAACTGCATTATTATCAAAGATTCGGCTAGTTTTTTTATTTATAAAATTGTAGAATTCGAGGCATTCCCGCAAAAACTTAATGAGGAGCTGAAACCACTATGCTATTTATCCAAGAGCCCGTTTATATCGTGACTATTTTGCTTTTACTCATTGTGTTTTCGGAATGGCTGGCGGAATTTAAGTTTTTCAAACATATCGGTTCGGTTTTGATAATCATTATCGCCGCCGCGATTCTGGCGAATGTCGGTTTGATTCCTTCGTCTTACAACGCACCGCCTTTGTATGACGGGATTTTCGGTTATGCCGCGCCGCTCGGGATTTTCTTTCTGCTGCTCGAAGTAAAATTGAAAGATTTGAAGTTTGCCGGATTTCCGATGCTTTTGATGTTTTTGATCGGCGCGGCGGCAACGACGTTTGCGGCGATTATCGGTTACAAAATCCTTGCGCCGCAAAATCATTTTCATTTAGCGAACGCCGTTGCCGGAATGTATGTCGGAACTTACACGGGCGGCAGTGCGAATCTAAACGCCGTCGCGCTGGCTTATGATGTGAATAAAGACGGCGTTTTGTATGCGGCGGTCAATGCGGTTGACAATATTTTAACGACCGTCTGGCTGATTTTAACTCTGCTTTTGCCGCCGATTTTGCAGAAATTTTTCCCGCGCAAGCGACGCATTCCGCCGCATCTCGAAGGTCTTTCCGACGAAGAAATCAGAGAGCAGATGACGCAGAACACGAATAACATCAGCTTAACCGATCTTGCAATTCTTCTCGCGCTCGGTTTCGGCACGCTCTTCGTTTCGGCAAAAATTGCGGCTTTAGTTCCCGGACTTCCTTCGATCATTGTTTTGACGACTCTCGCGCTCATCTTCGCGCAAATTCCGTTTGTCCAAAAACTTCAGGGCGGCAGAATTTTAGGCTATTTGCTGATAATGCTTTTTCTTGCCGTGATCGGCGCGTTTTGCGACATCAACGCTTTGATAAACAGCGGAAATATCGCCGGAATTCTTCTGCTTTGGGTAACGATTATCGTCTTTACACACGGAATAATTATTTTCGTCATCGGCGGTTTGCTGAAGCAGGATTGGGACGTTATTTCAGTCGCGTCAAACGCCAATATCGGCGGCGCGACATCCGCGCCCGTTTGCGCCGCCAGTCTCGGTCGTCCCGATCTGCAATTGCCCGGACTTCTCGCCGGAACAATTGGAAATGCACTCGGCACTTATTTGGGAATTTTGGTGGCTGAACTTTTGAAATAAAAAAAGGCATCGCGTCGGATGCCTTTTTCGTATCGGTTAAGAATTTACAGCAGATCAATTCTCGGCAATGAAGTCAAAACCGCTGATGTCTTCGCTGACGGAAACTACGCGTGGTGAAAACTGATAGCGTTTGTGTCTGACATTCAAAACATAAGTTTGCCCGACTTCCACCTCATTAAAGCGATAATAGCCGAACGAATTTGTTCTGGCAGTTCGGACTTCCCCGTTTTGATCGGTCGAAGTTACTATTCCATTGGAAATGCCTCTGCCGGAAGATGAAACAACACGCCCGGAAACTGAAACATTTGCGGCAGTCGGGGCGGTAATTTCAAAGTTCGCATTGTTTATATCGAAGAAGATATTGCCGACGGCTTCTACTTTGATCCGCGCCATTGTCGTCGGATTATTCGGGACGATGATTTGTTGTGTTCCGTCATTCGGCGTATTGGCAAGAATCGTGATCGGAAATGTCTGTCCGCCGTCTGTCGAAAGCAGAATGTTGACATTTGCCGCATTGATCGGTGCGGCATTGGTGTTGGCGACATCCCACGTTACGGTCTGCATTGTTCCTGCTTGCCAGGTTACTGCCGGTGATAAATTATTGAATGAATCTTGGACTGTTACCCGAAAAGGTCCCGCGCCTGCGACAACCGTAACGGTTGATAGTGCATCCGCCACGCCGCCACCCGCCGCATTATTATCGCGGACGGTAACACGGAAATTCATTATTCGCGCAATATTCGGGAGCCGTTCGCCGCGCACACAGGTTTCCGCCGGAGCGCAAACATAGCCGTTGGTCGAACCCATTGTCGGCGCATTCGGCAATGTTCCCATGTATGTCTGTGAGGGCTGATTACTACCTGCCGGATCATTATTTGCGGGATTCAAAATATAAGTTAGTGAAGGGAATGTCCGTGAACCGGAGGTTGAAGGATTATAAGCGCGGAAAATCGGACGTGCGCCGCCGACTGCATCATCGTCCACATCGCCTGTCGAGCGAGTTGCCGCCCCCAAATCGAATTCTTCCCACGAATAAGTCAGAGCATCCATATTGGCATCCATCGCCGTAGCGGTTAGTGTGAACGGCGTTAAACGCGGAATCGTAAAATTACCCGGTGAAGTCGCGGTTGGTGGGGTGTTGCCGCTAGGGGGCGGAGGCGTACCCATAGGTCCGGTAGTTCCGCCGCAATTTTGATCAATTCCGCCGAAAGTTCCGTTCGCAATTTGTTGAAACCACATCAGCGATTGTTCGAAACTGCGGAGATTGAAATATTCAATCGAGTTGGCGGACAAATTGCGCGGGGCGCAGATTCCTCCATAACCCATAATCGTTACGCCGCTTGCCGGTTCATACGCCGAAGTAGGCTCGCGCTGGTTGCAAGTGCCGTCAATGTCATTATTAAATGTGTGGCTCATGTTAAATTGATGCCCGATTTCGTGAGCGACATAATCAACGTCAAATCCGTCTCCTTGCGGAGTTTGTGAGCCGGTAAAACCTCGGGCTTTGGCGGAGTCGTTACAAAGGCTCGGACTCGAAGCAACTCCGTCCGGGTTTGCTGTGCGGGAAAGAACATGACCAATATCATAGTTAGCATTGCCGACGGGACCGGGATTACCACCGTTGCCGTTATCCATTACAATCTGATTGCGGGGCAATGAAAGCGAGGAAGCATTCATGACGCTCGCATCCGGAAAGCCGCCGTCGTTGGCATTTGTGAACATATGGTTTACGCCGGTAACAAGCATAAAGGTACTCGCCAACTCCCGCCGATAAATTACGATCAGCCGGTTGACAGTAGTTTGAACTGCACCAAATGCCGTATTGACATTGCCGCCAAAGAAATTTGTGTATTCTTTTGTTGCCGCGATTGCCAGCCGATAAGTTCTAAGTTGAGTTCCGTTAGAAAAAACTTCCGGCGCAGTCGAAGGAGAAAGTTTGGCGTTTTCAGTTTTGTTTCCGCCAACATTACAGGTGAATGGTTCACTATTTTCGGACAAATTGCCTTTGTAATAAACGATATAATTTTTTTGATCGGTTAATGAATACGGATCAATCAAATAAGTTCCGGTCGCGCCCATCACATAGCCGTGAAAGCCGTTGATGTTATAGTCGAAACGCGCCGTCGCTGTCGGATCGTCAATTCCCTGACCGGAATATGTTTTCCACGTCGGGAATTGCGCTGCGATCTCCGGCGCGAGCATTGGCGATTCCTCAAGGCGAAATCGCGCTATTTTGCCGTCCGGTGTCGGAATCTCTAAAATAACTTCGGTCTGCCGTGCCGCTTCCGTAAATTCGAGCGGGGCTTCTGCCGCCAAGTTCTTAAAGGCAGTTCTGTTAAGACTGTAAACAAGATATTTTGCGGACGTGAACGCATTGCGTTCGCGCTGTGATTGCAGACTGCTTTCGTCAATCTGTTGCCAGAGTTTAGTTTGTTTTGTTTTTGAAGATTTTTTGTTACCGTTTCCGGCTAATGCGGAAGAAGTTACCACACACAAAATCATTATTGATAGAAGAACGAACGCAAATGTTTTTGCGATATAGTTAGTTTTGTTCATCGGTTTTATCCCCTACTTTTATTTACAAATATATTTTTATAAGTTTTAGGCGTTTAGAATTTAAACGCCAGCGTCGGTAGATTGAATTCTGGACTTCAAACTCCGTTTTGCCAATTATTTGCACGAGGATTTTTATTTAATTTTTTAGGCATCTTAACTGCCGCAAACCAAACAAATAACCCTGAAGAATTTTAGAAAAAGACAGTGAGTTTTGGCGTTTTTGACATCAGGAATTGCAGAATTGTTTTGCAAACCCTACGGAATATTTATATTCTTGAACTTCGATAAAAAACAAATGATTGATCTAAGAAGCGACACAGTTACAAAACCAACTGCCGAAATGCGTAAAGCAATGGCGGAAGCGGAAGTCGGCGACGATGTTTACGGCGAAGACCCGACGGTTAATTTTTTGCAGGAAAAAGCGGCGGAGGTTTTCGGCAAAGAAGCCGCGCTGTTTGTGCCGACGGGTTCGATGGGAAATCAGATCGCCGTTAAATTGCATACGAAAGCGGGCGATGAAGTCGTTATCGAAGGACGCGGACATATTTTTAATTGGGAATTGGGAATGCCCGCGATTGCTGCGGGCGTGACGATTCGCCCGGTTCGCGCCGCGAATGATAACGGAATGATGACTTGGGCGGAAATCGAATCGGCTTTGCATATCAATATGCCGTATTATGCTTGTCCGACGGGTTTGATCTGTCTGGAAAACACTCACAATTTCGGTGGCGGAAGCGTGATGTCCGCCGAACAAACAAGTGAAATTTGCGATAACGCGCATAAATTAAACTTGCCCGTTCACCTGGACGGCGCGAGAATTTTTAATTCGGCGGTCGCGCAAAATGAAACGGTTGCAAATTTAACAAAATCAGTTGATTCGGTGCAGTTTTGTCTGTCGAAAGGTTTAGGTGCGCCGGTCGGTTCGATGCTTTTGGGGAAAAAAGATTTTATCGAAGAAGCGCGAACGTGGCGCAAACGCTTCGGCGGCGGAATGCGCCAAGCCGGAATTCTCGCGGCGGCAGGTTTGATCGCGCTCGAAGAATCGCCGAAAAAACTGCATATTGACCACGAAAACGCACGGAGATTAGCCGAAGGTGTCGCAAACATCAAAGGCATTTCAATTGACGCGGAAAAAGTTCAAACAAATATCGTAATTTTCGACGTTTCCGAAACAGGCAAAACTTCCGCTGAAATTTGCACTCGGTTAAAAGAACATAACATTTTAGCAAGTCCTTTTGGCAAAGCAATTCGGATGGTTACGCATTGCGACGTTTCAGGCGAGGATGTTGAAACAACAATTTTAGAATTGGAAAAATACTTGGGTTGAGCAATATTGTTTTTGATTATTCTCTGTTAAAACTTTGATTCGTGTGCTAGAATTGCCCCAAAATCTACTTTTTTGAGGTGTCTATGAAAATTATTTTACGTCGCTTCTTTTTTCTCGCAAGCATTTTGCTTCTCGCTCAATTACACATTTTTGCACAAACCGTTTCCACTTCAAACGAAAATTTGTCTGATGAAAAAATTCTCGAAAAAGCTATGCCTTCGGTCGTTTTGGTTTTGACGGGAAAAGGTGACGGACTTTTGGAGAAATTCGGCTCAGGCGTTATTGTCCGCAATGACGGCGTTATTTTGACGGCATATCACGTTATAAAAGACGCAACTCAAGTGCAAATTCGGCTCAAAAATGGCGAGATTTACGACAAAGTTGATTTGCTCGGTTTTGACGAACGGCGTGATGTTGCCGCGATAAAAATTTCGGCAACCGATTTGCCCGCCGTCACGATGCGAAGTGAAGAAATACAAGCCGGCGGAAAGAGTTTTGTAATTTCAAATCCGCAGGGCTTAAATTGGACGGTTGCCGACGGATTGCTCAGTTCGATGCGTTTGGCAGATGAAATACCGAACGCGGGACGCGGATTTCGGGTTTTGCAATTTTCTGCTCCGGTTTCTTCCGGTTCGAGCGGCGGTTTGCTACTGGATGAAAAAGGTCAGGCAATCGGTTTGATCGTTGCGACATTAACTTCGGGGCAAAATTTGAATTTTGCAATTCCATTCTCCAGCGTCAACGGTTTAGCCGATTCAACGCAAAAAGTAATGTCGTTCGGAAGCGGAAGTTCGCTCGAACTGCCGCAACCCGTTCGTCCGCCGACAGCGATTGACATCGTAAATACCGATCCGAAGGAAATTCTTCGCAACGCAAAAATCTTCTACATTTATTCCGATTCAGTCTTGATTTCCGAAAAAATGATGGAAAATGCTTTGATGAAAAAGCCTGAATTTGAAAAATGGAATCTGGCAATCGTCAAAGAGTCAAAACTCGCCGATATTTTGATTAATGTCGAACATCAACTTTTTACTTGGGATTACAGATTTACAATGATAGATCGTAAGACAAGCATTGTTTTAGCATCAGACAAAGTTACGGTTTGGGATGGAAATATCGCGTCCGGCAAATTTGCAAAGAAGATAATTGCCAAACTCAAAGAATTAAAAACTGCCAAAGTTGGTTCTGAAAATAAAGTTGAAGCCAACAAAGATATGTCAAATAAAAATCAATAGATGAATTACGAAACCCGTTGCTTCAAAATTAAACTAAAACCGAGTTCAATCGAAAAAGTTCGGACGTGGACGCGAACGATTAACGAACGCCAAGATGAAGCATTGGCAACTTTGCGCGATGAAGGCGTGGTTTTGGAAACGGTTTTTCTCGATCAAACTAGCGAAGGAGATTTTTTAATTTATGTGATGAAAGCCGGGAGTTTTGCGAAAGCGCGTGAAGTTTTGCAAAAATCTATTCATTCGATTGACGAGTATCATCAAAACTTTAAACGCGAATGTTGGTTGGACGGCGAAAAACTCGAAATGCTTGTTGATTTAGACAGAATTTCCGAAATCAAATAAATTTTCCGGCTTGGAAATGATTAACGTAAATTGAGCGAAATAAATCGCTCGCCCGATGAAATTTTAGATGTTGTGCCGAAAGATACTTTAAATCAAAAAATCACCGCTCAAAACTCCTCGAATATTTAATACTCCCGAAACTAATTTTTAATTTTTCCGAAACTAATTTTTAACTCCAATTTCAGTCCGACTGAATAAACTGTCGTTTGATTCAACAAAAAATCATCGAGGTTTTGCGCTGTTCAATTTTGAACTGCCTGAGCTTCATTTATTTCTTAAAACTTTCGCCCGATTAAAACAGGAGATTTTAGAGGACATTTTTTTATGGACAAAGATATTCGCTTATCAAACGCATTGTTTTATCTTTCAACAATGGTTTTTACTATTTGTTTATTCACTTTTTCGGCTTTCGCGCAATTTGAAACTGCGACCGTTCTCGGTTCGGTGCGCGATGTGAACGAAGCCGCAGTTCCGAACGCCAGCGTCGTTCTCAAAAACATCGCTACGGACATCACGCAAACGGCGACGACCGATGCGAACGGCGATTATCAATTCGTCAATGTCAAAATCGGCAATTATCAGGTTATTGTCGAAGCGAACGGTTTTAATCGAACGGTTGCCGACGCGATTAATGTAACGATCAACGCCCGCCAGCGCGTTGATTTGGCTTTGCAGGTGGCGACGGCGACTGAAACCGTCATTGTGACGGACGCGGCGAATCCTTTGCAAACCGATTCGTCCGAAGTCGGTGTCGTCGTTCAGCGCAAGACGATTGTAACTTTGCCGCTCAACGGTCGCTCGTATGCCAATTTAGTTTTGCTCGCGCCGGGTGTGCGCGAATCTTCGACGAACAGTTCAATCGGCGGCGGCGGACGCGAAGCCGCGTTCAACGTCAACGGTTTGCGGGCGACGATGAATAATTTCCTGCTCGACGGCGTTGACAATAATGCTTACGGCACGAGCAACCAGAGTTTTTCGAGCCAAGTCGTGCAGGTTTCGCCGGACGCGGTTGCCGAATTTAAAGTGCAGACGAACACTTACAGCGCGGAGTTCGGACGTTCGGGCGGCGCAGTCATCAACGCTTCGTATCGTTCGGGAACGAACAATTTTCACGGCGCGGCGTGGATTTTCAACCGCAACACGGTTTTGAATGCAACCGGATTTTTCAAGCCGGTCGGCGGCGCGAAACCGCCTTTGAATCGCAATCAATTCGGCTTTACTTTCGGTGGTCCGATTATCAAAGACAAAACATTTTTCTTCGGCGATTACGAAGGTTTCCGGCAAATCCAGAAAAATCTCGTTTATACGAATCTTCCGACGCTTGCACAGCGTCAGGGAATTTTAGCCGTCGCGGTTCGCAATCCGCTGACCGGAACGACTTACGCGGCGGGAACGCCAATTCCTTTGACAAGTTTTGCCCAAAGAGTTTTGAGCGACTTACCTGCGCCGAATTTAACCGGCGTAACGGGCGTGAATTATGCGGAACTGGTTTTGAACCGCAATTTCAACGACAAATTCAACGTCCGCGTTGATCATAATTTCACCGACCGTTTCAGCCTTTTCGGGCGTTACAGCTATCGCAAATCGAACGCTTTTGAAGCTCCGAATATTCCCGGACCTTCGGGCAGCAATCAAAACGGTTTCGTGGATATTCTCAATAAACAGTTCGTCGTCGGTTCGACTTACGCTTTTGAAAATGCGTCGGTTTTGGATGTGAGATTTGCAACCTCGATAATTGATGCCGGAAAACGTCCGCCGCTGATCGGCGGCGCGAGTCCGTTTGAACTCTACGGCATTACCGGATTGCCGGATGATCCGGCGATTAACGGCGGTTTGACGACGCAAACCATCGGCGGACTTTCGCAACTCGGACGACAGGCGACTAATCCGCAGTTCCAAAATCCGACGAATGGGGATTTTCGCGGCAGTTACGGTTTTACGCTCGGCAGCCACAGCTTAAAAGTCGGCTACGAATATCTCGCCGTCAATACCGACGTGCAGGACACGAATCCGCTTCTCGGACTCGACACATACACCGGACAATTCAGCCGTCCGACGGGCGCGGCGGCGAATAATTTATACAACCTCGGCGATTTCTTTTTCGGTTTGCGAAGCCAATACGAATTGGCGAATCTGACCGTCGCGCAAATGCGTCAGCGTTTTCATTTCGCATATATTCAGGACGATTTTAAGGTCAATCGAAAACTGACGCTCAATCTCGGTCTGCGTTACGAATTCGGCACGCCGTATTACGAAAAAAATAATCGCCTGTCGAATTACGATCCCGTAACAAATTCGATTGTGCTGGCGAAAGACGGTTCGCTTTACGAACGCTCGTTGGTTGACCCGGATTACAATAATTTCGGTCCGCGACTCGGTTTCGCTTATAACATTTTCAATAAAACCGTCATTCGCGGCGGTTACGGAATCGGTTACAACTATCTGAATCGTCTGGGAAGCGCGGATATTTTAGGAACGAACTTTCCGATTATTACACGCGCCGCCGTCGCGCAAACTGCACCCGATCCAACGCTGAATCCGCTGTGCGTCGGCAATACTTATGCTTCCAATTGCTTCCGCACGACACAACTCGGTTATCCGACGAGCGGTCTGCCGAACAATGTCACGCTTTATATTCCGCGCGACAATCAAACGGCGAGCGTTCAGAATTATCAGATTTCGATTCAGCAGGAAATTTTCGGCAATATGGTTCTCGATGTTGCTTATGTCGGCAATCGCGCGAAAAATCTCGTGATTCTCGCCGACTTCAATCAAGCGCGTCCGTTGACCGCCGCCGAAGTCGCTTTGCCCGCCGCGCAACGACCTTCGCTGCAAGCTCGTCGTCCGATTGTCGGTTTCGGCTCGATTTCCGCCGTTTTGCCTGAAGGTTTTTCAAATTACAATGCTCTGCAAGTCAAACTCGAACGCCGTTTCAGTAAAGGAATTTACTTCTTGAATTCGTTCACTTATTCAAAGGCGATTGACAACGCTTCGCAGGTTTTGGAAGAGCCGAACGGCAACACCGGAACGCCGCAGAATGTTTATGACATTCAAAATGATCGCGGAATCGGCGCATACGATCAGCCGTTTAACAATACGACGAGCTTTGTTTTTGAAGTTCCGTTCGGTCGCGGTCGCTGGCTCGGCACGAATTTGAACTCGGCTCTCGATTCGATTTTCGGCGGTTGGGTTTTAAGCGGTGTGAACACGATGACGAGCGGACAGCCGATCAATTTCCGCTACGGACCTTCGCCGGTTACGAATAATCTGCCATCATTTTTGGGCGGTGTCGCGCTTCGTCCGAATGTCATCTGCGATCCGATTAATCGCGGAGATCGTCCCAATCCGACGACCGGCTATTTCGTCCGTGCGTGTCTGACGACTCCGCCTTTGAATTCGCCGTTCGGCAATGCCGGTCGCAACATCGCCCGCAGCGACAAATATTTCAGTTTTGATTTGGGCTTGCATAAAAATTTCAGATTGCCGATAAATGAAGAAACGCGCCTCGAACTTCGCGCCGAGTTTTTCAATCTGTTCAATCACACGAATTTTCAAGCCGCCAATCCCGATATTACGAGCGCGGCTTTCGGCAACATCAACAGCACGTTTCCGGCGCGGCAAATTCAGCTCGCCGCGAAATTCACTTTCTAAGGGAATCTGACAAATCGGATTCATAAATTTTTTAGCCACAGATTTGCACGGATAAACGCAGATGAAAGATTGATAAAACCTAAATAAAATCTGTATATATTTGTGTATATCTGTGATGTTATGAAGTTGATTCCAGTCGTAATTGAGTTGAGTTTTGGTAAACTCAGTTTTGACAATTTAACAATCCCGATGGAATCAACTATGACATTATACATCGGAATTGATTTTCATCCATATCAGCA
>JBBSAX010000155.1:0-12273 GCA_038251885.1 Pyrinomonadales bacterium
AACGTCGCGGCTAATGTTACGCCCAATGCCGTCGCGGTCAATCCAAGCACGAATAAAATTTATATTCCACACTTTTTCAGCACTTTCGTAACGGTGATTGACGGGACAAACAACACGACGAACAATATCACGGTCAGCGGAGGTATCATCGCGGCGGCGGTCAATCCGATTACAAATCGAATTTACCTCCTTGAAAACGCCTCGCCCAACGGCTCGGTCAGGGTGATTGACGGCACAAACGACTCGGTAACGGCAACCATAACAGTCGGCGACGACCCGCGAAACATTGCGGTGAATCCGGTAACAAATCGAATTTACGTCAGCAATGTCGGCAGTGACAACGTGTCAGTGATTGACGGGATGAACAACACGGTTCTGACAACTCTTGCCGTTGGCGACTCGCCTTTGGGCATTGCCGTTAATCCGGCGACAAATCGAATTTATGTCGCAAATAACGGCGCGGGCGTTAATACTGTAACGGTGATTAACGGACTCGATAATTCGACGGCACCCGTCGCCGTCGGTTCACGACCACTTGGCGTGGCGGTCAATTCGGTAACGAATCGAATTTATATTACAAACAACCAAAGCGGCAACGTAACTGTCATTGACGGAACTAATAACACGATAACGGCAACCGTTGCGGCTGGCACATCTCCGCAACAAGTAGCGGTCAACCCGGTAACAAATCGAATTTATGTCGTTAATTTCGGCGGAAGTTTCGTAACGGTGATTGACGGCACGAACAACACGCCGACCAATGTTCCGATAACGACCTTCAATGATATTGCCGTTACGGTCAATCCGGCGACCAATAAAATCTATATTCCTAATCCGGTCTTTGGCACCGTAACAATTATTGATGGCACGAACAACTCGATCCAAGCCGTCGCTGTCGGCAGCAGCCCGATTGCCGTCGGCATCAACCCAATCACGGGCAAGGCTTACGTCCCCAACAACGGCAGCAGCAATGTCTCGGTGATAACGCCCGCGCCGACCAACTTAATTCCGCTCAACACGGCTGTTACGCCATTTGCCGGAAATACGACAACCAATCCGATTTCCAATTTAACGCTGACGGCGACCTCGACCTATTCGCCGAACGTGCCACCGCCGCAAAACATTTATTTTCAAGTGGACACGCTTATAAATCCGTTTATTCGTGCCACCGAACAAAGTCGAACATCAATGACTTTGACCGCGAACGCAACAACGCCGACCTTGCAACCCGGAATTCACATTCTTTACTTCTACGCGACGGACGGTTCGGATGCGACATCCATTAATCCGGCACGTCCTTTTGAACAATTGTTTAATAAAGGCTTTGAAAACCTTGCACCGGAATCCAGCCCGATTATCGGCGGCATCAATGCTTATGTTTTCATGGTTATTCCACCTGCCCCGTCAGCCGCAAGCGTTACAGTCAGCGGTCGTGTTTTAAACAACAATGGGCGAGGTTTAAGTAAAATCCGCGTAACGATTACGGATTCACTAGGAGCAATTCGCACGACAACCACAAATCCGTTCGGTTATTTCCGTTTTACGGAAGTTCCAGTTGGCGCAACTTACGTTTTCAGCGTGAGAAGTAAGGAATATTACTTTAGTTCACCGACACAAATTCGTTCCATTTCCGAGGATACGGATGACATAAATTTTGTTGCCGATTGATTTCCGATTGGCTGCATTTGACGAATAAATTCGGCAAATACTCCGGTTTATTCTCTATGAACGCCTTTTAAAGATGGCAAAAGGCGTTCATATTTTTTTCAAACTTATTAAATGCCCTGCAAAAAGGCTCAAAAAATCATTCTTAAAAATGAATTTTTGAGCCTTTTGCGGCTGATTACCATTATCTAACTATTTGACAACAATATTTACCAGACGACTCGGAACGACGATGATTTTTACAATTTGCTTGCCGTTCGTGTGTTCTTTGATTTTATCATCGGCTAAAGCCAAATTTTCGAGTTCGCTGTTTGTCGCTTCGGGCGAAGCTAAAACGCGGGAACGCAATTTTCCGTTGACTTGCACCGGAATTTCGAGTTCGTCGGCTTTTGCCCAATGTTCATCCGCAATTGGTAATCTCGCGTTTGAAGCCAAAATTCCTTCTTCGCTGGTCGTTAAGATTTCCCACAATTCCTCACAAATATGCGGAGCGTAAGGCGTAAGCATCAAAATCAAACTTTTTATTGCTTCATTGACCGCAAACAAATCTCCTTCGTTAGCCGCGTTTAATTCGACTTTGAAATCGTTCATCGAATTTAACAATTCCATCAAAGCCGCAACCGGCGTGTTAAACTGTCCGGTTTCAAAGTTTTCATTGATTCGTTTTATCGTTTGATGAGTTTTTTGCCGCAATTTTCTGGCATCAGGGGAAAATTCATCCGGTTCAACTTTCGGAGTATTTTTCAAAGCCGAATACCAGTTATTTACATAACGATAAACTCTCTGCAAAAATCGAACCGCACCGTCAATTCCGGTTTCCTGCCAGACCAATTCATTTTCTACCGGCGCAGCAAATAATGTAAAAATCCGCACGGCATCCGCACCGTAAATCAAAACCATATCGTCCGGGTCAACGCCGTTATATTTGGATTTGGACATTTTTTCAACCGCAACCTTGATTGGTGAATCATCTTCCTTCAAAGTCGCGCTCAAGATTTTTCCACGATCATCTCGTTTGATATTTACTGAATCTTCCGGGAAATAAGTGGAATGTTCATCGCTGTAATACGATTCGCCGACAACCATTCCTTGCGTCAGAAGTTTTTTGACGGGTTCATCAAACTTGACCAATTCCATATCGCGCATCGCTTTCGTCCAAAACCTCGTGTAAAGCAAGTGCATTACGGCGTGGTCAACGCCGCCGATATATTGGTCAACCGGAGTCCAATAATTTACTGCATTCGGATCAAACGGTAAAATCTCATTATGCGGGTCGGTGTAGCGGAAATAATACCAACTCGAATCCACAAAAGTATCCATCGTGTCAGTTTCTCGCCTTGCATCTTCCTTTTCACATTTCGGGCAAACAGTATTTACAAATTCAGGAACTCGTGCCAGAGGCGATTCGCCAACACCTGTAAAAGGCGCACTTTCGGGCAATTCGACGGGCAATTGATCGTAAGGCACGGGAACTTCGCCGCAAGAATCGCAATAAATAATCGGAATCGGTGCGCCCCAAAATCTCTGCCGCGAAATTCCCCAATCGCGCAAACGGTAAGTAATTGCGCCTTCGCCAAAACCTTGTTTTTCAGCAAATTCGGTCATTTCTTTTTTGGCATCTTCACTTGTTTTTCCATTCCAAAAATCCGAATGAACCAACACACCTTTTTCGGTGAACGCTTGCTCCAAAGCTAAAGCCTGCATTTGCTGATGTTCGTGAACAAGATGCGGTTCGGAAATGACCTGACGTATCGGTAAATCGAATTTTTTGGCAAATTCAAAATCGCGTTCGTCGTGCGCCGGAACACTCATTACCGCACCGCTGCCGTATTCCATCATCACATAATTTCCAATCCAAACCGGCAATTCTTCGTTGTTAAACGGATTTATCGCTTTCAAGCCAATATCAATTCCGTCTTTTTCGATCTCTTCGCCGTAATCTTTGGGTTTTTGCAATTCAGCGCGAATTTCTTCGATTTTCGTCTTAACTTCATCCGAAAAATCATCAAAGTTTGCTTTGATAATCGGATGTTCAGCCGCAACTACAATTGAATTTGCGCCGTAAATCGTATCAATTCGAGTTGTAAAAACTTTAATTGATTCAGAATTTTCATCTTCCACTTTGAACTTTGAACTTTGAACTTTGAACTCAACGAATGCGCCTTCACTTCGACCAATCCAATGTTTCTGCATTGTCAGAACTCGCTCTGCCCAACCGTCTTCGAGTTGCTCCATTCCTTCCAACAACTCTTCGGCGTAATCTGTGATTCGGAAAAACCATTGCGCCAAATCCTTTTTCTCAACCGCGTGTCCGCAACGCCAGCAAACGCCGCCGCTGGCTTGTTCATTGGACAAAGTTGTCTGATCTTTCGGACACCAATTGACCTTTGTCATTTTTTTATATGCTAAACCCATTTCGCGCATTTTCAGGAAAAACCATTGATCGAACTTATAATATTCAGGACGATGCGCCGCGATTTCCCTGCTCCAATCGTAGCTTAAACCCAATCTTTGCAGTTGTTCGCGCATTTGAACGATGTTGTCTTCCGTCCATTCGCGTGGATTTACACCTTTTTTAATCGCGGCTTGCTCTGCCGGTTGACCGAACGAATCCCAGCCGATCGGATGCAGAACATTAAAGCCTTGCAGACGTTTATACCAACTTAAAGCGTCGCCGATTGAATAGTTGCGAACGTGTCCCATATGCAAGCGTCCCGAAGGATACGGCAACATTTCGAGGCAGTAAAATTTCTCTTTTGTTTCATCAACATTCGTTTCAAAAGTGCCGTTTTTAGCCCATCTTTTCTGCCATTTTTGCTCGATCTTTTGTGCGTAATATTTCTCGTCCATATTTGTAAAAATAAAATTTCTCGATTTCAAAATAAAAACCCAAGTTTAGTGAATAAATCAAAATTCACCAAACTCACCAATAATTTTTTGGATGATTGTAGATTTCGGAATGCGCCACACGCGTCGAAAAAGATTTCAACGGGTGGCTAAATAAGGCGGAGTAAACTGTCTTTACTAAAAAAAAC
Source organism: Pyrinomonadales bacterium (assembly GCA_038251885.1). Classification (GTDB taxonomy): domain Bacteria; phylum Acidobacteriota; class Blastocatellia; order Pyrinomonadales; family Pyrinomonadaceae; genus JAHCHG01. Next base: position 4,701 of record JBBSAX010000155.1, read on the forward strand.
CATAATTCGAGTTTATTCGGATAATTCACATTTGTCCAGTTTTTTTCGAGTTAATTATTGCCGATTGTTTATTTTTTATGTTATAAATATATCTGTTCAATTAATAAAAGTTACGGGAGATTTATCAAATTAAAAGATTTAAATATGAGAAAATCCGAATTTCAGGCAGTCGAAACCTAACAAATTAGTTTGCTTTCTTTGACTGTCTGCCCAAATAACTGGAGGCAAAACGATGGTCAAACGAAAAAACAAAAATATCGCCGACGAAATTACGAAACTTAACGAAAACGAAACTTTAGCCGTAGTCAATTACATTTCCGATCTTATTTCTACACGACTTCCCAAATCCAAAGAAAACAATTTAAATGATGATTTAATCGTATCGCTTTCCGATGCTTACGAGAATAAACGCGCTCGTCAGGTTTTTGAATGGGAAAGCGTCAGAAGACAAAATCATCAACGTGCAGTATGAGAAATAAGGCAAAAGTAAAAAATAAAAAGGCAAAAGTTTTGGTGAAATTCTTGCCTTTTTATTTTGTTTGGCTTTTTTTAGGATTTTCTATTAACACATTTGCTCAAACCGGAACTGATTTTTTATTATTCGCCGATAAAATAAGGAATGGAACAGTTGAAGAAAAACGCGATATTTTATTTCAAATCCGCAATATCAAAACAGAACAAGCCTCGCGTCTGGCGATTCCGGCATTAAATGATTCGTCGGAAATTGTTCGCGCAACTGCAACAAATTCTGTACTATTTCTTTCTTCCGACGAAGCGGTTCAATTACTTCTTCCGCTGCTTCAAGATAAATCTATTTTTGTTCGACGCGAAACGGCTTACGCGCTTGGAAAAACAAGAGATCCGCAAGCTACAAATTCACTTCTTCAAATCTTGCAAAATGATAAAGAATTCGAGGTAAAAACTGCCGTCGTCATTGCTTTAGGAGAAATAGGCGATATTTCCGCTGTTGATGATTTAACTAAAATTCTACAACTTAAACCGAAGGGAAAAGATGATTTTTTTCGCCGAAGCGCAGCACGTTCAATCGGGCAAATCGCTCATTTTCAACAATTTCGAGAATATCCAAAATCCTTTTTCGGAAAAGTTTATGAAATGAATTCTCAAGAAGTATTTCAAGCTAATTTTGAAAATTTAATCAAAACATTTCCGGTGTTTCAAAAATCTAATGAAGTTTTAATCTCGATTTTGCAAAACAGGAAAGAATCCGATGACACAAAACGTGAATCTGCATTTGCGCTGGGCGAAATTGCAGATGAATCTTCAATTCAAATCTTGCAACAAAATTCATCTTCCGAAGACATTTATCTGGCTGAAATTTCACAAAATTCTTTAATTAAAATTCAAAAATTTATCGAATTTCGAAATAAATCATCGAATTAAAGTTTCAAATTTCCCGCAAATTTTGTTTTAATAAATATATGCAGGGAACACACCAAAAAAAATCCTCGAAAAAAGATTTAAAGTCTTTTTATATCGAAGTTCGTAATTATACAAACGAACTTTGCGCTCCATTGGAAATCGAAGACTACATTCCTCAGCCGATTGTTGATGTGTCGCCGCCGAAATGGAATATTGCTCACACAACCTGGTTTTTTGAGGAAATGATTCTAAAGAGATTTGCCGAAGGTTATAAAGAGTTCAATCCCGATTTCGGCTTTCTTTTTAACAGTTATTACAATTCCGTCGGCAGAAGAACCAAGCGCGACAATCGCGGTGATTTCTCGCGCCCGACCGTGAAAAATGTTTTTGAATACCGTGAATATGTTGATGAGAAAATGAATGACTTTCTCAAAACAGCCTTACCCGAAAATATTAAAGAATTAGTTGTTTTAGGCTTAAATCACGAACAGCAGCATCAGGAACTTTTTCTCACGGATTTGCAATATACTTTGAGTTGTAATCCGCTTTATCCCGTTTATAAACAGGACTTTGCGCTGGAAGAAATCGGCGAGATCGAACAAACTGAATTTATCGAAATGAAAGGCGGAATTTATGAAATCGGCTTTACTGGCGAAGGTTTTCATTTCGACAATGAACTAGGCAGACACAAGGTTTATCTGCAAGATTTTGTGATAAACAAAAATCTAATTACGAATGGCGAATTTATAGAATTTATCGAAGACGGTGGTTACGAAAATCATCTTTTGTGGCATTCCGAAGGTTGGGATTGGGTCAATGAAAATCAAATAAATTCACCGCTTTATTGGAATAAAATTGACGGCGAATGGCATCAATTTACTTTGAGCGGATTGCGGAAACTAAATCTGAAAAATCCGGTTTGCCACGTTTCTTTTTACGAAGCGGCGGCATTTGCCGAATGGAAAGGTTCACGCCTTCCGACCGAGTTTGAATGGGAAGCGGCGTGCGAAATGTTCGATTGGGGTTTGCGTTGGGAATGGACAAATTCGGCTTATTTGCCGTATCCGAATTTCAAAAAGCCGGAAGGCGCGGTCGGCGAATATAACGGTAAGTTTATGATAAACCAAATGATTCTGCGCGGTGCGTCCGTCGCTACGCCGGAAAATCACAGCCGCAAAACTTATCGAAATTTCTTTCATCCGCCGCTTCGCTGGCAGTTTACAGGAATTCGACTGGCTAGATAATTTACGATTTATGCTGTTAGAAATTATAAGATTTGCGGTTTATACAATTTGTCTAACTATTTCACTTTTGCTGTTTTCATATTTATATGAACCAATCGCAAATGGTGAAGAAGTGAGTGATGTCGAAAGATTTTTTACAATTTCTCCGCTGTTAATAATGGTTTTGATAGGAGCTTTTATTGAAAACTTTAAACAGATAATTATTTATCCGCTTATTTGGGGATTTTTGATTCCTTCCATTGGATTTATCGAATCATTTTTTGTCACTCCCGAATTGCCACCTGAACCGGATTTTATTGATATGGCTTATATATCGCCTTTTCCGTATTTATTGGTATATTCCGGTTTTATTTTTTTGTTTCTTTTTTCACTATTGGCAATTGGTTTTATTTTAGGTTTTATCAAAAGAAAAATTTTTACATAATGCAAGCAATTAGCAAAACAAAACAAAATTCATTTGCGGAAGATATTGATTCAGGACTTTCCGCCGATCCGAAATTTCTTTCTTCAAAATATTTCTATGATGATGAAGGTTCGCGGCTTTTTCAGGAAATTATGAAATTGCCGGAATATTATTTAACGCGCAGCGAATCGGAGATTTTCTCAACTCAAACCCAAGAGATTTTTGAAGCGTTTGAAGCAGATTCTTCCGGTTTCGATCTGATCGAACTCGGCGCGGGCGACGGTTTAAAAACATCTGTTTTAGTTAAATATTTTCTCGAAAAAGAAACTGATTTTCGTTACGTGCCGATTGATATTTCGTCGGAGGCATTAAACTTTTTGACGGAAAAGTTTCACAAAGAATTTCCCAATCTTTCGATGAAAACCGAACAAGGCGATTATTTTAAAACACTTGAAACTTTTTCGGAAAAATCGGATAAAAAGAAGGTAATTTTATTTCTTGGTTCAAACATCGGAAACTTTAGCGAGGAATCGGCGTTAGAATTTTTTAGAGAACTACGAAGTGTGATGAATAAACGTGATTTTATTTTCATCGGCTTTGATTTACACAAAAACCCGAAGACAATTTTGAATGCCTACGACGATTCGCAAGGCGTTACGCCAAAGTTTAATTTGAATTTATTAAAACGCATCAACCGCGAACTCGCAGCGGATTTTAACATCGAAGAATTTTCTCATTACGCCAGTTATCATCCGCTCGAACGTGCGGCGCGTTCATTTTTAATCAGTCAAAAAGAACAAATCGTCAATATAAAATCGCTCGGAAAATCGTTTAATTTTCAAAAATGGGAGCCAATTTATATGGAAGTTTCTCAAAAATATAACCTTGAAATGATCGGAAAACTTGCACGGAACAGCGGATTTAAAGTTGCCGAAAACTTTTTCGATGAAAATAAATTTTATACGAATTCGCTTTGGAAACCTGTCTAAATGAATATTACGATTCTTCGCTTTGATTCAATTAATTCAACAAATATCGAGGCAATAAATCAAGCAAAACGCGGTGCGGACGAAGGTTTATGTGTTATTGCCAAACAGCAAACAGCGGGAAAAGGCAGATACGGGAGAATTTGGATTTCGCCCGAAAATTCGGGAATTTATTTCAGCATTGTTCTGCGTCCTAAAACTGAAATAAGATTTTTGCCGCTTTTAACTTTTGTCTGTGCAATTGCGGTTTATGAAACTCTAAAAACACTTTACTCATTAAATCCCGACATCAAATGGGCAAATGATGTTCACATCAATGATAAAAAAATTTGCGGAATTTTGGCGGAAACTGCTGAAACAAACAAAGGGTTGGCTGTCATCGTCGGCATCGGAATAAATTTGAATTCCACAAATTTTCCGCCTTATTTGTTTGAGATTGCGACTTCTATTGAACAAGAAATAAGTAAAAAACCAAATTACGAAAGTGTTATAGAAATGTTAATCAAACAATTTTCCGAATTTTATGAAATATTTAAAAGTGAAAATGGTGCGGAACAAATTCGTCAAGAATGGATTGATCGCTCAACTTATGCGTTCGGAAAAGAAGTAAAGGCGGTTTTAGAAAACACGGAAATTTGCGGAAAGACTTGTGGAATTGAAGAAAACGGTGCGCTCAGAATCGAAACTGAAAACGGCGAAATAATAATAATTCAAGCCGGTGATGTTGAAAAAATCAGAAAAATTCCGACAAATCCGGCGCAGAATTGAACTTTCGCTTACGAAAGTGTAACTTGTATTCGAGGGCTTTAATATATTTATATGAAAGATGAATTTGATTTTGAATCCGATGAATTGAATTTCGGTGAATTTGAGGAAGAACTTGATGAATTCAACGAATTTGATTCCGATGAATTTGACGATCTCGAATTGTTGGAAGTTAATATCCGCACAGCAATTCTCCAAAAAAACAATATGCTCGCGCTTTTATGCGTCAAAACGGCAACACAAGGCGGTGCGATTTGCCGGGTTGATCCGCGTGAACAAAACCCGTCGGTTCAGCTTTATGATGATCCCGAAAAAGCTATCGAATGGTTCACTAAAAGTCTGCGAACAAGCACAGCGAACGGTTGGTCAGTCGTTTATGACGGTTTGCCGCTTCGCGGTTAAATTATAGAAATAATTTTTATCAAAAATGCGGGCAATTTTGTCCGCATTTATTTTGCAAAAAAATGCTTTTAGCAATAGACATCGGCAATTCAAATATAAAATTCGGAATTTTTGAAAGCGAACAACTTTTTTCAAAATTCACATTACCGACTGTCAGAAATCAAACTTCCGAAGAACTAAATTTACTCATAAAATCAAAAATAAACGACGAAATTTCCGGTGTAATTATTTCGACTGTTGTTACCGAACTCGAAATTCCATTTCGCGCACTTTTTGAAAAGTATTTTGATATAACACCGATTTTTATTGATAATAAATTCAATTTCGATTTTTCGATAAAATATTTTCCGCCTGAATCGTGCGGTTCGGACAGATTAATCAACGCTTTTGCCGCGACAAAAAAATACGGTTTTCCGTGTATTATTTGCAGTTTTGGAACTGCGACGACGATTGATGTTGTTAATTCTAAAAATGAATTTATCGGCGGAATTATCGCGCCCGGAATGAAAACCCTTACCGATTCCCTTTTTGAAAAAACTTCCAAACTACCGAAAGTCGAAATCGTAAAACCTGAAAAAGTCATCGGAAATTCGACGGAAAAATCTATTCAAGCAGGCATTTACTTTGGTTATATCGGATTGATTGATGGAATTATTCAAAAAATGTTTGAAGAACTAAACGAAAAACCGCCGATCATCGCAACGGGCGGTTTTTCAAATTTAATTTCCAAAAACTCAGAATTTGTTGAAATTATCGAAGAAAATTTAATGCTCGAAGGACTTCGGATAATTTACGAAAGAATCGTATTGCCGTCGTCTGGACGGCTGTCGTAAGTGCGAACATTACTCAAGTTGGGCGAGCGAAATGATGGCGATAATCTTTAAACTCCGCAGCCTGTTTGTAAAACTTTTATTGCTTTAGTTCCGTTAATTTCGTAAACGCTTGAAAATGCCCCTTCGTAATATTCGCCGTAAACCACGACTTCCATTTTGCCGTCGCCGTTTAAATCGGCAATCGCGGAAATTTGATACGCATTCGGCGCACCGAATTCGACATTTTTCTTGATAAAATCGCCGTCTAAAAGAATTTCTTCAACCTTTTTTCCTGAAACTTTTCTGACCATAACAAACGAATAATCGCCGACTTTCGCCGTCGGTGAAACGCCGTTTTTGTAATAAGTTCCGGCAATTAAGACTTCATCTTTTTTATCGTTATCGAGATCAACTTTAAAGAGTTGTTGAATTTGAACTGTTGTTTTTGTTAAACCTTTTTTGGAAAGAAAAGCTTTGACAATTTCCTTATATATTTTACTGTCGTTTTCGAGTTTTTGCGGCACACGCGGCAATAAATTCCATGTTGCACCTGCGCCGACAGCGATTCCCGTATCAGAATTCAGATCAAATTCGACGCGGTAAAATTCTTCGCACGGAACGTCCGGTTCGAGTTTATTTCCGACCGTTACGCCGCCTTCTTCGATGCTGTTGACATCTACCAAAACAAACTCGCTGTTTGCTTCAAATAAAGATTGTGCGTCCGCTGTTTCTAACCATTTGCCGTTTTTTGCACCACCGAGCAAGCCTTTTAATTTCATATCAACTACCGGCGTAAATGTTGATTTGTCTGAAGTTGATTGGGTTTGAGCAAATGAAAAAATGCTCGAAATTAACATCATTGCAATTATAGAAATTATTTTCATATTTTTATTTTTTTATGTATTCCTTAAAGAAAAAAAAGAAAAATGCGGCGGCATGTTTGGGATTTATGTCTTTTGCATAGCCCAGAGTCCGCCTCGAACTGTCTTCGATTGTTCCGTTTGTATTAACGTAGCCAAGAGTTGATCTCGAACTGTTTTCGACCGTTCCACTTTCTTTGATGTAACCCAAAGTTCGACGTGAACCGTCTTCAACCGTGCCGTTTTCCTTGATATAGCCTATCGTTCGCCGTAAACTATCTTCGACAACTCCATTTTCTTTAAGATAGCCGAGCGTTTTTCCTGAGGAATCTTCCACAGTTCCGTTGCTTTTGATATAACCCAAAGTCCGACGCGAACTGTCTTCAAAAACTTCGTCCGAAAAAGCAAAAACCGTCAAAGCTGTAATTACTGAAATAATTAGGATAACAAGTATTTTTTTCATTGAATATCTCCAAAATATAAAATTAAATTTTTTTGGATTTCCTGCTTTATAACGAATTATTGAGATTTTTTTGCGAAAAGTTTTTGAATAACATAAATAACAAATCCGATTGCGACAACGACCAGAATTTTTATAAAATCGCTGAGTTTTTCAATATTGAATAACAACCACGCCGTTAATCCTAAAGACAAAATGGCGGCGATTATGCCGAACGGAACTTTAAATTTCGCTTCCGGCGCGTCTTTGCGAAAACGAAAA
>JBBSAX010000156.1:0-12123 GCA_038251885.1 Pyrinomonadales bacterium
CGCCGTCTCATATTCAACGTGCGATGTCGCAATCGTGATCCCGCGTGCCTTCTCTTCCGGTGCATTATCAATCGAAGCAAAGTCCCGAAAAACCATCTTCGCATTGTGCTTGCTCATCACTTTCGTGATCGCCGCCGTCAACGTCGTCTTCCCGTGATCCACGTGTCCGATCGTCCCGATGTTCACATGCGGCTTGCTTCTATCAAATTTCTCTTTACTCATAACTTTCCTCTTTAATCTTTTTAACTAAATAATTTCTAGCTTGTTGCGCCTTTAACTTTGGCAATAATTTCTTCTGCCACATTTCGCGGTGCTTCGTCATAACGCTCAAAGTGCATTGTCGAAGTGGCGCGTCCCTGCGTCGAAGAACGTAAATCAGTAACATATCCGAACATTTCCGAAAGCGGAACAAAAGCTGTAATAACCGAAACATTCCCCGGACGCGGTTCCATTTTTTCGATCTGTCCGCGACGGCGGTTTAAGTCGCCGTTGACTGCGCCCATATATTCTTCCGGCGTAACAACTTCGACCTTCATAATCGGTTCAAGTAAAACGGGTTTCGCTTTTTTGACAGCATCTTGAAACGCTAATGAACCTGCAATATGGAATGAACGCTCGTCTGAGTCAACTTCGTGATACGAACCGAAAAGCAAAGTTGCTTTAATATCAACGAGTTCATATCCAGCCAGATAACCGCGAGCCAAAGCGTCTTTGATTCCTTCGGAAACGGGTTTGATAAACTGTTTCGGAATCGAGCCGCCGGTGATTTTATCTTCAAAGACGAATCCTTCGCCCGGTGCGGGTTCGATTTGGAGTTCGACGTGACCGAACTGACCGCGACCACCGGATTGTTTCTTGAAGATTTCTTTTCCGGGAGCAGACTGCGTGATCGTTTCGCGGTAAGCAACCTGCGGTTTTCCGACATTTGCTTCGACGCTGAATTCGCGCTTCATTCGGTCAACAATAATTTCAAGATGAAGTTCGCCCATTCCGGCGATGATCGTTTGACCTGTTTCGTGGTCCGTATTAACCTGGAAACTCGGATCTTCCTGAGCCAGACGATTGAGCGCAATGCCCATTTTGTCTTGATCGGCGCGTGTTTTCGGTTCAACCGCGACACGCACAACCGGATCAGGAAATTCCATTGATTCGAGAATAATCGGCTTATTCAAGTCACAAATCGTTTCGCCGGTTGTAACACTTTTCATACCGCCGATGGCAACGATTTCGCCTGCACCTGCACTTTCAACATCTTCACGCTTATTTGCGTGCATCAACATTAAACGCCCGACGCGTTCTTTATTATCTCTAACCGAGTTTAAAACGTATGAACCCGATGAAACTGTCCCGCTATAAATTCTGACAAAAGCGAGTTGTCCTAAATGCTTATCAGCCATCAGTTTGAAAACTAAACCTGAAAACGGAGCATCTGTGTCAGCTTCGCGCAATGCCGTTTCTTCAGTTCTCGGTATAAAACCTTGAATAGCAGGAACATCTAAAGGACTTGGAAGATAGTCAATTACAGCATCAAGCAACGGTTGAACACCTTTGTTTTTGAAAGCCGTTCCGGTAACAACCGGAACAATTTTCATTGCCAGTGTTCCTTTGCGAAGTCCTGCACGAAGTTCATCTTCACTGATCTCTTCGCCTTCCAAGTATTTTTCCATCAAGTCATCATCAATACTCGAAACTGCTTCAACTAATTTTTCGCGTTCTTCTTTAGCTTTATCAACCAAATCTGCCGGAATATCAACAATGTCGTATTTCGCGCCCATCGTTTCATCATTCCAAATGAGAGCTTTCATTTGAAGCAAATCAACAACCCCTTTGAATTGGTCTTCTGCACCGATTGGAATCTGCAAAGCAACGGCATTTGCGCCGAGTCTGTCTAAAATTGATTGAAATGAGCGTTCAAAAGATGCGCCCGCACGATCTAATTTATTAATAAAGCAAATTCTCGGAACTTTATACTTATCAGCTTGTCTCCAAACTGTTTCGGATTGCGGTTCAACACCGGCAACTCCGTCAAATACTGCAACTGCGCCATCGAGAACACGCAACGAACGCTCTACTTCCATCGTAAAGTCAACGTGTCCCGGCGTATCAATAATATTGATACGATACTCTTTATTATCACGCATCCAGTAACAGGTAGTTGCAGCGGATGTAATCGTAATTCCGCGCTCTTGTTCCTGTTCCATCCAGTCCATCGTGGCAGTTCCTTCGTGAACTTCACCGATTTTGTGCGAAACACCCGTATAGAAGAGTACGCGCTCGGTCGTCGTGGTTTTACCCGCGTCAATGTGAGCCATAATCCCGATGTTTCTAAATTTGTCTAAACTAATCTTTGCCATAACACTTGTGTCCTTAAATCAAAGGACTAATTAATTAGAATCTGTAATGTGCAAACGCTTTGTTTGCATCTGCCATACGGTGAACTTCGTCTTTTTTCTTCACCGAACCGCTGCGATTGTTCATCGCGTCAAGTAATTCGCCAACCAATCTATCGGTCATCGTTTTTTCACCTCGTTTTCTGGCATTCGTGACAATCCAACGAATTGCTAAAGTATTGCGGCGATCACGGGTGACCTCAAGCGGAACTTGGTATGTTGCACCACCGATGCGGCGTGATTTGACTTCTAAAGTCGGAGCAACATTCTCCATCGCTTGTTTGAAAATCTTCAAAGGTTCTTCACTTGTTTTGTCTGCAATTTTTTCCATTGCACCGTAAAAAACTTTCTCAGCAATTGTTTTCTTACCGGTCAACATCAGCCCGTTAATGAATTTTGTAACCATTATGCTGTTGTAAATCGGATCCGGTAAAACTTCTCTTCTTTCAGCAACTCTTCTTCTTGACATATTTCTTTAGTTTGCGGATTGCGGATTTTATAAAACCCCAAATCCTAAATTACTTAACTTTTCGGTCGTTTCGCGCCGTATTTCGAACGCCCTTGATTTCTGTTGGCAACACCCGAAGCATCGAGTGTTCCGCGAATAACGTGGTAACGAACTCCCGGCAAATCTTTTACACGACCGCCGCGAATCAATACAATCGAGTGTTCCTGCAAATTATGTCCGATTCCCGGAATATATGTAGTAACTTCGATCTGATTCGTCAGACGAACGCGGGCGACTTTACGGAGAGCCGAGTTCGGTTTTTTCGGCGTTTGTGTATAAACGCGTGTGCAAACTCCGCGTTTCTGCGGACTTCCCTGCAAAGCCGGACTTGCGGTTTTGTCAACTAATTTCTTGCGACCTTTGCGAACTAATTGGTTAATCGTTGGCACTTTTATCTTTCCTTATTAAATAATAACTTTGTAAAAAGTTTCCCTTAACTAAAAACGACAGTAACCTCAAACCTGCCTCTTACCGTTTCAAACGGCAGTTAGCGCAAGCGATTACTTCTAAATCAAATTAATTAAATTAATTAAAATTCGTCGGGAACTTTCTTTTATATAGCGTAGGTTTCTCTATTTCCCTATTCAACTTTTCTGTGGCGTGGCTTTATGTTTAAATAAAGGTAAGCAAACTATTCGTTGTTATCCGTGTTTGCCCTAAACGCTGGAACGATTTAATTAAAAACCGCGACGTTTAGTTTTACGCCACAATAATTGTCGGCACGTTTGATTTTATCCATCAAACGCCCTACGCTTTTCAAAAACAAACAATAGAATCTAAAGTTTGTTTCAGACGTTAAAAGTCCGAAACTTCAGACTATACGAATTTGACCAAACTTTGTCAAGCGAGGTTGTGGTTTTCGTCCAAAAAATTGAAACCCGCTACATTATAGCTTACTGCTAATTAAGTAGCGGGTTTAGGTTTGCATTTATCAGAATTAATTCCAAAACATTTATTTTATTTTTTCAACAAATGTTCTTGTATCAGAATTCCAAAACCTCTCGACCTTTTCAAGATCGGGAGAAATTATATTATCAGGTAGGTTTTTATTAATTTGCAATCTGTTTATGGTAAAGACTGCTGACATATTAATTCTCCCTATTTCATCGTAAGCAGCAATCTCAATTGAATAAGGTATTTCTAAATTAATACCATCAACTAATCGAGAATCATTTAAAATTATTAAAACTAAATTGCTCCCGTCTTTCTTAACTTTTGTGATAGATTTAGGTTGCATTGTGTCTGTTGAGGTTCCAATAAACTTTACAACATAGTCAAACGGAATATCCTGTAATGTGCCACCCTGCATTTTTATATCATTATGAATAAATCCATCATTTGATTTAGCACTTAATTCTAAAATAGAATTTGCTCTCTCTTCCCAATTTAGTGGATTCTTGACATCTTGAAGACGTAGTTTACAATTTGGACAATTATCATCATCTCTACCAAAAAATTCTATAGGTAGAAAAAATGGATTTGGGAAAGCAGATGGTATTTTAAAATCTTCTTTTTCCTGAAATGAAAGAATTTTTGATTCATTTTCAAACATATAGAATTTGTTTCCATCATAGATAATATCCAAATTCCGCATCAAACCTTCCTTTTCAATGCTTTCTGAAATAGAATTGACATATTTATATTTATTATCTTTTGCAAGATATTTAATTTGTCCGCTTCCAGCTACTGTTGAATCTTTTTTATAAATATTTATCTTAACATCAACATCCATCTCAACCGAATTTACTTTTGAATACTCAGTTCGTAACCTTTCAAATGCCTTTAGGTATATTTCTTGATTACTATTAGCTGACTGCTTGCTATAGTCTGTTAAAGTGCTAATTGGTTTTTCAGCATCTGTTGTTTTCTCAACTAAAAACAACATTCCAACAAAAATCAGAATAACTATTAAAGTAACTCCTAACAAAACAAATCTAAATACTGTAAATATAGATTTCATATAGCACCTCCAAACATTAATAATCTAGTTAGCCTTTTGGTTTTATTTTTTCAATAAGAACATCTTTTTTGTCACACGATGACACGCCACCACGAACACTATAACAAACTCCTGCCCCTAAAGCAGGACCACAAACACATGAAAAAAGATAATAACAGCGTCTTGCGCCACAATTACTGCTTGCAGGTTGAAATCCGTAACCATTGCTAGTTGGACTTACAGCCGGCAAAGTAGTTGGTAAGGGAAGACATATATGTCCTATATTTGGGTCAATACAAGGAGTTTGATTGCCACATCTTCCTCTTTGTGCATCTACAATATTTTCGTTCTTAAGTGAAAATATTGAAAGTAACGCAAGTATAAGAAAAAATATGCTTAATTTTAAAGATTTATTTCTCATAATTTTTGGCTCACACTTTATTTAAGAGTTGAATTTACAAATTAAGTATCCTCTTTAAATATCCAAAGTCAACAATTATTTCTTGGCGAAAACTGTATTTTTTTGGCGGATTATATCATTTCTGTCCATTTTGCTTTTCGGCTTCGAGTTTTTCCCAATACTTTTTGCGATATTCGGTTGGAGTGACTTCGTATTTTTTCTTGAAGTCGCGGGTGAAATGGCTGTCGTTCGGCATTCCGACTTGCTTGCCGATTTGATTTATTTGTTCCCAATTGTCTTTTTCGAGCAGTTCACGCGCTTTTTCCAGACGCTTTTCGCGCAAGTAGGCAATCGGCGGCATTCCGGTTTGGGATTTAAAAATCTTTTGCAATTGTGGCGGTGACAAATTGACTTCCTTCGCCATTCCTTCAATTGTCCATTGACGTTGGAGATTTTTGAGAAATTTATCCTTGAGAAAAATAATTCTGCCGTCATTCATTGTGGGAGTTCCTTCTGACAAAACAGTAAATATAATTGTGTTACAAACATTTTTGCTAAAAACGACGAGATTGTCAATTTGTTTTTTCGGGCAAACTTTGATTAAATCGTTTGTTTATTTTGATAAAGTTTTTTATAAGAGGTTTGATATGACAAAATTGGAAGATTATTTAAATAAATACGACGAAGCGACTTGGACTTCGGCTTTGGAAAGATTGCTTTTCGAGATTCACGAAGTTGATCGCATTGCGACGCAAGTTTGGTTTCGCTTTTATCCGCTTGCTTTGCACGAGTTTTTGGAAAATGCCGAAGACAAAGCAAAAGCCGTGCAAAAGTTTGTGATGCAAGGCAATTACGAATTAAAAGATCAGATTGATTCGTCGCACGAATTTCTTTACGGACATCGTTTTTGGAAGGAAATTAAATCGGCAATCGAAAATCACGCGACAAATTTCAATAATGAAAATACTGATTTAGCCGATGAAATTCGCGCAATCGCTAAATCTGCCGCCGATTCGTTAAAAAAAGACATTACATTATTAATCGGAATTTCGGCGGTTGGTTTGATGACTTTGCGACAAGTCGGTTTGGAAAAATTCAAAAATGCGAAAGGCGAAGTTTCTAAGCCGAACGGTGTTTTGAACAATTCGCCTGAAAAAATCGTCGAAATTCGCGCCAAAGACGATTCGCAAGGTGTTTTGGGATTTTTGAAAACTATTAATCAAAAATATTCCGTTATTTATGACGAAACGAAATCCGGAGCGAAATTTAAATTGAATAACGAAGAAGAAATCGCTTCGGCTTCGGCACGACATCAGACGCAAAACTGGCGCGAACAGGACGAACGCTGCGGCGAAGGCGTGATTCCGGTCGAATGTCGTTCGGCGGCGTGCGGAACTTGTTGGGTTGGAATATTGGGCGGACAGGAAAAACTTTCCGAAGTTTCGCGCCTTGAACGCAAACAAATGAAGATTTTCGGCTACAGACAAGACGACGAAGCCAAACCGTTTATGCGTCTTTCGTGTCAGGCACGAGCTTACGGAAACGTGCATCTCGTAATTCCGCCGTGGAACGGAGTTTTCGGCAAAAAGATTTATGATAACGTCGCGGATGTCGAACTCGAACCGGCGACGACTTCCGCCGTCAAACTGCGCGAAACTATTGCTTCGGCAACATCCGATGGAGAGTAGTTCAAACGAAAATTCACTCGCAAAATTTCCGCCGATGGCATTTATTGTCGTGGCGGTTCTTTTGTGGAGTACGGGCGGACTTTTTATCAAAATGACGACGCTCGATGCGTTTGCGGTGAATTTCGGACGCTCGCTTTTTGCGGCGATTGCGGTGGCAATTTTCACTTATAAAAAAGGCTTGCGGCTCGATAAATTTACGCTTTTGAGTTCATTTCTCTACGCCGGAACTTTGAGTTGTTTTGTCTATGCGAACAAAAATACGACTGCGGCAAACGCAATTTTTCTGCAATACACCGCGCCGGTTTATATTCTGATATTCGCGCCTTTTGTTTTGAAGGAAAAGTTTCGTTTTTCAGATTTGATAACGGTTATTTTATGTATCGCCGGAATGAGTTTTTTCTTTCTCGAACCTCAAAATTCGTCGAACAAATTAGCCGCAAATATTTTTGACGGAAACATCGCAGCTTTGGCTTCTGGATTGTTTTTCGGACTCTATATTTTACTTTTGCGTCATCCGAAATTTACGCGCGGAAATCCTGCGCTTTCCGTTTTTTATGGCAACTTGATTATCGTTCTGTTAATGCTGCCGTTTCTTTTTTCAAATCCACCCGAACAAGTTACATCAAAAGATTTTCTTGCAGTTCTTTATTTAGGCATTTTTCAAATCGGAATTTCTTACATTTTATTTACCAAAGGAATTGCCGAAGGCGTGCGAAGTTTGGACGCAAGTATTATCGGTTTTATCGAACCGCTACTCAATCCGGTTTGGGTTTTCATTTTCGTCGGCGAACGTCCGGGTTTGTGGGCGGTCATCGGCGGAATGATTATTATTGCCACTATAATTTTTCATACAATTCAACAAAATCGTTTCAAAAATGCTCCGCTGAGATAATAATATCTAAAGCTATCAACAAATAGGCAAACTTTGGCAAGTTGTTTGCATATAAAAGATTGGGATAATTTTAGGTGCATTAAAAAGATATATAAAATATGAAAAAAACAACTTTAGTAATTATTTTACAGATGGTTTTTACGATAATGGCTTTTGCTCAGAATAATGCGGAATTAAAAACGGTTCAAAATGTTGATCTGAAAAAATACAGCGGAAAATGGTTTGAAATTGCGCGATACGAAAACAAATTTCAAAAAAAATGTGTCGGCAACACGACGGCAACTTATTCGATAAAAGAAAATAACAAAATAGAAGTCGTCAATGAATGTTTGGAAAAAGACGGAGATGTTAAAAAGGCAAAAGGCAAAGCCCGAATAGCTGACGAAAAAACAAACGCAAAACTCGAAGTTCGATTTGCGCCGTCATTTCTTTCTTTTCTGCCGCAGGTTTGGGGCGATTATTGGATAATTGATTTAGACGAAGATTATCAAAATGTTGCAATCGGCGATCCGAAACGAGAATACTTCTGGATTCTAAGCCGCA
Source organism: Pyrinomonadales bacterium (assembly GCA_038251885.1). Classification (GTDB taxonomy): domain Bacteria; phylum Acidobacteriota; class Blastocatellia; order Pyrinomonadales; family Pyrinomonadaceae; genus JAHCHG01. The sequence goes on from JBBSAX010000156.1 coordinate 8,361, forward strand.
AACCCGAAATGGATGATGCAGCATATCAAGCAATCTTGCGCCGCGCCGAAGAAAAAGGGTTTAACCCCGCGAAAGTTTATAAAACTCCGCAAAATGTCGAGGTCATAAAAGGCGAGGTTATTCAGAAACAGTAAAAATTGAAAGCGATTTTAACAAAAAAAGGTGGACATAATATTTCTGATATTATGTCCACCTTTTTTATTTAACTTATTATTACCAATTCATTTCCGTCGCCATTTCTTTTTTCTCGCCGTGTTCGACAAGGAATCTTTCGGCATCAATCGCCGCCATACAACCCGTTCCGGCGGCGGTGATTGCTTGACGATAATAGGAATCTTGCGCGTCGCCGGAAGCGAAAACTCCGGGAATTTTGGTTTTCATCGAACTTCCTTCGGTTTTGATGTAGCCGACTTCATCGGTTTCGAGCCAATCTTTGAATAAATCGGTATTCGGTTTGTGTCCGATGGCGATGAAAACGCCTTGCGTCGGGAAAATTCTTTCTTCGTTGGTTTCGATGTCGAAAATCCTCGCTCCGGTTACGCCTTCTTCTTGCGAACCGAGAATTTCTTTGATTCCCGTGTTCCACAAAACTTCGATTTTTTCGTGAGCCAAAACTCTGTCCTGCATAATTTTTGAAGCGCGGAATTCGTTGCGCCGATGAATGATCGTAACTTTTGAAGCAAACCGTGTTAAAAACATCGCTTCTTCCATCGCCGTATCGCCGCCGCCGACGATGGCGACATCTTTGCCGCGAAAGAAAAATCCGTCGCACGTCGCGCAAGCTGAAACGCCGTTACCGCCCAAGCCTTTCGGAACAGGGTCTTCGCCCGGAATTCCGAGCCATTTTGCCGACGCGCCAGTCGAAATAATCAAGGTTTCCGCCTTTATAATATGGGTAATTTCTTCGCTGTCTTCGCTCGCTTTGCCGTAAAGTGTAAAAGGTCTTTCGGATAGGTCAACTTTATCAATCCAAACGCTTAGAATTTCCGTGCCGAATCTTTCCGCCTGACCGCGAAATTGAACCATCAATTCCGGTCCCATTATTCCGTCGGCAAATCCCGGATAATTTTCGACATCGGTTGTAATCGTCAGTTGTCCGCCGGGTTGCGGTCCTTCGATGACGAGCGGTTCTAATTGCGCCCGCGAAGCATAAATTGCGGCAGTCAATCCCGCCGGACCCGAACCTAAAATAACGACTTTACGATGAGTTTCTGTTTGTGACATAAAATATAAATAATCTCCAAAATCAAAAAATTAAACAAAGGTATAGCATTTTTACTAATGTTTATAGTATAACTATCAATTAACAACTTAGTCGAATATAGACCGAAAAGGTTTCAATTGATTATCTTATAAAATGTCGGATTTATTCCTTTTTTACGAAAATCACACACATCAAATACAAATTCGGTAATCATTCGTGTTAAACTGATTTTTTTAATAATTCCAGACTTAAATATGTCAACCAACATACAGACCCAATTTGATGAAAAACGTTTTGCTCTGAGAATGGCGTTGCGCCTTCCGATTGTCGTTTCGGGGCGGGCAAGCGATGGCGCGGCGTGGAGCGAACCGACCGAAACGGATGATATTTCGACGACCGGAACACTTTTTCACTTAAATCAAAAAGTCGAAAGCGGCGAAAATCTTTATCTTCGCTCGCACCGACCGGACGGTGTTCCGGTCGAAGTCAAAGCATTAGTGATGCGAACTGCTCCGGCATCTTACGGCGCAATTCGTGTCGGTGTCGCCATCATCGAACCCAAGGATAATTGGTTACGTCTTTTTGTCGCTTGGGTTGCCGACGACCATTCCACCGAAGATGACGACGAAATCTAAAGTCAAATTACTTTAAATTAAACACTCCAACAATATTAAAAAATTAAGTTGTTTTGACAAAAAAAAGGCGGAAACGCGACCGCGAGGGAGCGTGTAAAAACCGGGGTTCAGCACGCTCGTTTGCACTCGCGTTTCTGCCTTTGGTTTAAAACTCTAAAATACTTCAATTATTAAAAAGCAATCTTTCTGAAAAGGAATTATTGCGTAGAAAACTATGGCAAATTACGAAACAATCTTAGTCGAAAAACGCGGCAAAGTCGCCGTTATTACCATCAATCGTCCCGATAAATTGAACGCTTTGAGTTCAAAAGTTCACGCGGAAGGCGTTTCCGCTTTGGACGAACTCAGAAAAGACGACGAAATCCGCGTCGTCGTCATTACTGGTTCGGGCGAAAAATCTTTTGTCGCGGGTGCGGATATTTCGGAGTTTGCCGGCAAGTCCGCCGCCGGACAGCGCAATGTGATGAATGCGCGTTCGCTTTTTAATTCGATTGATGCGTTTCCAAAACCTGTAATTGCAATGATAAACGGCTTTTGCTTAGGCGGCGGTTGTGAACTCGCACTCGCCTGCGATATTAGAGTTGCAAGCGAAAAAGCCAGATTTTCACAGCCCGAAATAAACTTGGGAATTATGCCCGGAGGCGGCGGAACTCAGCGTTTGACGCGCTTAATCGGCGAAGGCAGAGCGATGGAAATGATTTTAACCGGCGATATGATTGACGCAAACACGGCTTTAAATTTCGGTTTGGTCAATCACGTTCATTCGCCCGAAGAATTAGAAGAAAAAACCATTGAATTAGCAAATAAAATCGCCGAAAAAGCCCCGATTGCTTTGCAAATGTCGAAAGAAGCGGTGAAATTTGCTTCGCGTTCAAACTTGGACGAAGGATTGCGCCGCGAAGTTGATTTGTTTGCCATTTGCTTCTCGACTGAAGACAAAGAAGAGGGCGTTTCGGCATTTCTCGAAAAAAGAAAACCTCAATTCAAAGGCAAATAAACTTGAAAACGAAGAGTAAAGAACGGAAAATTCTTTTTATTTTCGGCTTGACTTGTTTTAACTGTTTAAGATAACTTTTCAACTTGCAAATGAAAAATTTTACACTTTGGATTTTGCATTAAATTTGGGGTCGTAGCTCAGCTGGGAGAGCGCATGACTGGCAGTCATGAGGTCAGGGGTTCGATCCCCCTCGACTCCACCAATAGAATCAATAACTTAGGGCATCTAAAAAGATGCCCTTTTTTATATTGTGTGCCTATTGTGTGCCGATTTTTCATCTTGTGTGCATTAGCCATACAGAAGTAAGCACTCAAGCAAAAGTATTATAATATAATAGCAGTATGAATATGCCTAATAAATTTGTCGAGAATTTGGCAGATACTGACTATCAAAAATTGCTTGAGAATTACCAAACAAGTGATAATTTTCGGCTTCGCACGCGTTCGCACGCGATATTGCTTTCTTTTCAACGATATTCAATTGATGAAATCGCGTCAATTTGCCAAGTTCATCGGAACACAGTGAGTCGCTGGATAAATTGGTGGAATGAAGACGGCACAGTCGCTTTGAAAGATGCGCCGAAAGTCGGGAGAACGCCGATCTTAACTTTAGAAGAACAAGTCAAAGCCGTTGAACTGGGGTTGCAGAATCCAAAATTTCCGCACCGTGAGTTGGCGGAAATCAAGCGGCAGACGGGTAAACAAATCAGTGCTTACACGCTCAAAAGACTGCTCAAAAAAAAGATTACATTTGGAAAAGAATCCGTTTAGGAGTGTGGTGCCGCGCCGATGCCGATGAAAAAGAATTTGCCCGCCAAGATTTAGCCGAGTTGACTGAAAAAGCCGAAGATGGCGTGATGGATTTAGTGTATGGCGACCAAGCGGGTTTTAATCTGACCGCAAAAGTGGTTTATGCCTGGCAAAAGCG
>JBBSAX010000157.1:0-12120 GCA_038251885.1 Pyrinomonadales bacterium
CAAGATGCCGATTTGACGAAAGTTCAGCAAGCGGTTGAAAAGATGGAAATTGAACACAGCATCAAAAATTTCGATGCTGAAGGTCTGAAAATATTAGGCATCGGTTTGCTCAATCTTAAACAACTGCGAAAAGGTTTTGAATATTTGCAGGAAGCGTCGTATTTGAATCCGAATGATGTGCTTTTGAATTCACAGGTAAATTCGCTCGCAATTCGTTTATCGGAAATTGAAGAACAAAATCATAATTATGACTCGATGCCGAAAAACAAGACGGTTTTGGTCGTAGATGACAGCGCGACGGTTCGCAAACTCATCTCCGGCAAACTCGAAAAATGCGGGCTCGAAGTAATCTGCGCGGTTGACGGAATGGACGCGCTCGAAAAGATCAATGAAAGTATTCCCGATCTGATTTTGCTCGATATTACGATGCCGCGAATGGACGGTTATCAGGTTTGCAAAATGATTCGCGGAAACGATGCGACGAAAGATGTTCCGGTCGTAATGATTTCCGGCAAAGACGGATTCTTCGACAAAGTTCGCGGAAGAATGGCTGGCACGACAGGCTATATTACCAAACCTTTCGGACCGGAAACATTGATGAAAACCGTCGAAGCATACATTGAGTAAAGTGGAAAAGTTTAAAGGTTTAAAAGTGAAAAGGTGAAAAAGTTTTAATTCGATTGTCGAAATTCCTTTTTCAAATAAACACTCTCACTTTTTCAAAAAAGCTTAAACCCGAAAAGCAAAAAAACTTTTAAACTTTTCCACTCTTTCACTTTTCCACTTTTTATGATTGAATTACCAAAAAAAATCTCGGCTAATTTCGATTTATCTTCAATTGATTTGCTTGATCTGGGCGATCCGTTTTTTCCCGATGAAAAATTGGCGGAAATAAAAGGCGAAAAATATATCGTCTTTCACCTTGATGAGGAAATCTTCGCCGTAACTTCAAATCAGGTAGCTGAGGTTTTTCAGCCGCTTGGCATAACACCACTGCCGAATATTCCCGAATGGCTGATCGGAATTACCAATTTTCGCAACCGGATAATTTCCGTCGTTGATTTACTGAAGCTCTGTCAAAAAGAAAATTCAACCGTTTCGCCGAAATCGAAACTTATCGTTTTGCGCTCGGAAAACGACGAGGCGCGGATTGCTTTTACGATTGATAAATTCAGCGAAATCGTTACCTTGCCGGATGAAAATATTCAGCCTGTAAAAGACCAAAACTTACCATATATTTACGGTAAGACTACTCACAAATCGAACATTTTAAACTTGATTGATGCGGAAAAACTTCTCTCTTTAAGTTTTTAATGTAATGCCGGCGCAAGGCTGACGTTACAGTTTTTTTCGGATAAAATTATGGCTCGACAATCTGCTAATTCATTGCTCAACTCGCTGAAAGGCAAAATTTGGCTGGCGACCAGCGCGTTGGCTTTTTTTATCTGCGCGTTCGGAATGCTTTCTTATTTGGGGCTTTCTTTTTTTATTCAGGAAACTATATACGCCGTATTAATTCCTTTTTTATTTTTGTCTTTTGCCGTAATGATCTTCGGTTGGTGGCTTTCAAACGAAGTCGTCAGTCCGATTGAAAAAGTTTCTCTACTCGCCAAAAGTTTGGAGCGCGGCGCATCAACTTCCCTGCCGAAAACTTCCGGTTCGACCGAAACCGACGAACTTCTGGCAACTCTGCATCGAAATAATCAGCAGATTCAAAATCTCGTCGGTTTAATGGATAAAGTATCAAACGGAAATCTCGATATCGTGCTTTCGCCGCTCGAAAATTCCGACCGTTTGAGCAATTCATTTAAAAAACTTCTGGCAAAAGTTACTGAATCAATCAATGCCAAACAAGAGTTGGCAAAACTCGAAACCGCCGTAAATCAAATAACCGAAGAAATTGAAGATGTAAGAGATGGAAATTTTGCGGTTGAAATCAATTCCGATTTTATTCAGACAAAGGAAATTTCCGAAACTTTCAAATACCTCTTGAATCAAATCGGCGAATTAGTCGCACAAGTTAAAAATAATTCCATTCCGGCGCAAAACTCGACCGCAGAAGTTCAAAAAATTATTCAAGCGGTTATTGAACAGGGTGAAATAAATGTTCAGGAAATGAATCAGGCAAAATTGCCGCTCAAACAAATTCCGACCAGCATGTCGAAAATCGTCGCGGAACTTTCGAGTTCGGTCGAATCCGCTAAAATTTCAATCGAAAAAGCGCGAAACGGTTCAAACACCGCCCAGCAAAATATGACGGCAGTGCGCGACCTTCGCACGCTGCTGCAAGAATCGGTTCGCCGAATCGGAAGATTAAATGAAAAATCACAAGAAATCGGAAAAGTTGCCAAAACCGTCGGAGATTTGGCGCACAGAACGAATATGATCGCGCTTAATGCCTCGATTCAAGCGGGCGAAGTCAGCGAACAAGGCAAGCGTTTTGCGATCTTGGAAGAAGAAGTCGAACGACTTGCGACACGCGCCGAAAATACGAAAAAACAAATTTCGCAGATCAATAAATCAATCACGGCGGAAATCGGCGAAGTCGAACATTCTCTGCAAGCAACGGTCGGCGAAGTTGCCAATCTTTCCAAATTTGCCATCGAAACGGGCGATGCTTTGAGCGAACTCGAAAAATATGCCGGAAAGTTTTTGAATCTGCAAAATAAAATCGTCGCAATTTCTCAAGAAAAATCGGACGAAACCGAAAAAGCATTTCAAACTTTTGTTAAATCAATTGACAAGAATGAAACTTCAATCAAAAAACTCAAAGAATCCGAAACAAAAATTAAAACGACTTCAAATTCTTTGGAAAATCTGCAATTTGCCATCGAAGGCTTTAAGTTTTTAGAAAAATCTCCGGTCGAAGATATTCCTGAAACGATGCAATCCGAACCTGCACAATTTGAACCGAGCCTTACCGCATAAAAAAATGTTTATAAATTTTCAGAACAATTTGATTAAAAACGAATATTTGCCGCCGGGAGCGCAGGTTGCCAACCTGCATCGTCGCGCCAGCGGCGAAATGACGTTTGATTACGATAAACTTTATTCTCATCACAGTATTGTTCGCGCTCACGCGCTTATGCAGGTTGGCAACCTGCGCTCCCGGCAATCAAAAAAAGGATAAACAAATGCAACAAAACATACTCTGGAATTTGCTGACAAAATTTTCATCGCTGCTAACAGTAATATTTCTAATAATCGGCGCGGTCGCGGGGTTTTCTTCCTACGCGAGCGGCAAACCGTTGAGTTTCGGCGGAATTTTGAGTATTTGTCTTGCCGTCGGCAGCGGAATTTTTTCACTTATTACGGTAAATCTTGCCAATATCAAAGCGAACCGCGAACTCAATGAAGCCAGCGAACTCGCGCATCAAATTGCCAACGGCGAACTTTTGAGCGAAGACATCGAACCGAAAAGCGAATTAATGATTTCGCTTCAAGAAATTTCCGATTATCTGCACAGCAAAGCTCTGAAAGTTGATCAAATCTCGACAGGCAATTTATCCGTCAGCGTGACTCTGCGTTCGGAAACGGATGTTTTCGGCAAATCCTTGCAAAATATGATTGAAAAACTTCGGAATCTGGTGCAAACCGAAGAAGAACGCAATCGTCTGCAAAATTCGATTATCAAACTCTTGGGCGAAGTTTCGGAAGTTGCAGCGGGAGATTTGACCGTTCACGCCGAAGTTTCGCCGGAAATAACGGGTGAAATTGCCGAAGCATTTAATCAAATGACGAAGGAATTGCGCTCGCTGATTAAACAAGTAAAAGACGTAACTTTTCAGGTCAGCACGTCGGCAAATGCAATCAATGACACGACCGAACAACTCGCTAAAGGAAGTGAAGCACAAGCCTCGCAAATTACGCTCACGACTTCGGCGATCTCGAATATGGCTTTGCAAATTCAGGAAGTTTCCAACAACGCATCACTTTCGGCGCAAGTTGCGGGCGATGCGATGAACAATGCGCGTTACGGTTCAAAAGCAATGCAGGACAACATCAACGCGATGAACTCGATTCGCAAACAGGTTCAGGAAACCGCAAAACGCATCAAAAAACTCGGCGAACGCTCGCAGGAGATCAGTCAGATCGTGCAATTAATTGATGATCTTTCCGACCGGACGAGTTTGCTTGCTTTGAACGCTTCGCTTCAAGCCTCAGCCGCCGGAGAAGCGGGAATCGGTTTCGGTTTTGTTGCCGAAGAAGTCGAACGCCTTGCCGAACGTTCGAATCGTCTGACACAGCAAATCGCCAATTTAACCCGAACAATTCAGTTCGAAACCAAAGAAGTCGTCGCTTCGATGGAAGAAACGATTCACGAAGTTGTCGTCGGTTCGACGCTCGCCGATAAAGCCGGAAATGCTTTGGTTGAAATCGAACAAGTTTCGACGCATCTTGCCCAATTGATTCAGTCAATTAGCGAATCTGCGAAACATCAAGCGACATCTGCCGAAGATATTTCCAATGCGATGGCAAATATTTCAAAAGTTACCGAACTCGTCAACGTCGGTTCAAAACGCGCCGCCGATTCCGTTAAAATGCTCGTCGAACTTTCCGACGAACTGCGCGGTTCGGTCGCTCCCTTTAAACTTCCCGAAGATCGGAATTTACAGCGCAAACCGCTCAATGAAGCAAACGGTCTTTATGTAAATTAATAATTCTACTCACAACCGGAATTATCAATTATCGGCTATTAAACCCTATTTTCTCCCTTTACTTATCTGTTTATGAATATGGACAACACACTTTTACAGGGATTTATCGAAGAAGTCGAAAGCTACCTTCCGGCGATTCGCGGCGGAATTCTTGTCAGCACGCAGAGCGGCAGCAGCCAAATCGAACTGAAAACTTCTCTGACGCACATTCAGACTATTAAAAGTGCGGCAGGAATGATCGAACTAAAACAGGTCGAGGCAATCTCTACTGAACTCGAACGCGAACTCAAATTATTCGCTGTTTCAAAAAGTCAGATTTCCGATGAACAATCAAGATATTTATTGGATAAACTAGCCGAATTAGAGCAAACCGTCGCCCAACTTTTGTTCAGCATTGACGATTTTCCTGATAATATTGCCGATTTTGTTGATGAAACATTTGATTTTATGCAAATGGATCAAACTGAAGAACCGGTGGCAAATGAACCGGAAGACAGTTTTGAAGAATTCGAGATTGACGAGGAAATGATGGAAATCTTCGGAATGGAAGCCGAAGACCTTTTGAAAAATATCAATGCGAATCTGGAACTCTTGGAAAATGCTCCGAACAATCGCGAGGCTCTGCTTGAAATCCGTCGAAATGCTCATACTTTGAAAGGTTCGGCAGGAATTGTCGGACTTAAAAAACTTTCGCAAGCGGCGCATAAAGTTGAAGATTTGCTTGATTTTATCTCGGAAAACGAGATTGAAGGAAACAAATTGATCTTCGATTTTCTTTTAAGTGCAACCGATTGCTTTAGTTCGTTGACCAGCAACGAAGCATCAACCGAATCGAAAGAAAAACTTGCTAATATTTACGGAACTTTCGAGAGCATTATGGCAATGCTGAACGGTGAAGAAATATCGAATGTCATTCCGCAGAAAGTTGCCAATATCGAAATCGTTGAAACGGCAAAAGATGAAACTGCGGAAAATCAACCGCAAATCTCTGCCAATCAACCTCGTTCAATCGTTCGTGTTTCACTCGACAAACTCGATGATCTGGTCAAAATCGTCAGCGGAATGGTCATCAACCGCTCTGTTTTCGAGCAGCGATTATCGGAACTCGAACAGCAAGTTTCCGAACTCGGCAACAGCACGCGCCGACTTCAAACTTCGACAACGAAACTAGAAACTGATTTTTCAGCCGAGTTGCTAAGTTCCCAAAATTCGAGATTTAAAGCGCAAAGCCAAATGTCGGTCATCGGTAATTATCAATCGAAAATCCGGCAAACGACAATCGGGGATCCGACTTCGTTCGACACGCTCGAATTAGATAATTACACGGATTTTCACCAAACAACGCACGAACTTATCGAAACCGCCGCCGACACTTCGGCAATCAACTACAAACTCGATATTTTACGCAGTAATTTTGAAACACTTTTTGATACCCAACGCGGTCTAATTGATGAAATGCAAGAAAAACTTTTACGTCTGAGAATGGTCAAATTCGGTTCGCTTTTTGCGAGATTACAGCGCACGGTGCGCGTTACGGCTGAGGAAGAAGACAAATTGGTCGAACTCTATATTGAAGGCGAAAATCTGGAAGTTGATACACAGATTCTCGATTCGCTAATCGAACCGATGCTTCATATTTTGCGAAATGCCATCGCACACGGCATCGAACCGCCTGAAATGCGAAGGCTTCTCGGCAAACAGGATGTCGGCAAAATCTTTATCCGCGCATTCAGCGAAGGCACGCACATCGTTTTAACCATAACGGATGACGGACGCGGAATTTCCGCTTCGGCGTTAAAGGCAAAAGCGGTTGAAAAAGGTCTGATCACAAATGAAGATGCGTTCAATATGAGCGACGAAGATGCGCTTTCGCTCGTCTTTCTCGCCGGACTGACGACCGCCGAAGACATCAATTATGTTTCGGGACGCGGCGTTGGAATGAACATCGTCAAAACGCAGATTCAAAGACATTCAGGCACGGTTTCGATTCATACCGAAATGCAAAAAGGTTCGACATTTACAATTCGGATGCCGATGGCTTTAGCTGTAACGCGGGCTTTGCTCGTCAAAGCGGACAAACAGACTTTCGCTTTTCCGCTCAGACTCGTCAAACATATATGCGAATGTCCGACCGAATATTTAAACAAAGTCAGCCGCGATAAATCAATTCAACTCGGCGACACGGTTTACCGCGTCGTGCATTTGAGCGAACTTTTAGGAATGCCCGCCGCGCCGGTGATGGAAGCCGAAAATATTCCGCTTCTTTTGATTGATACGCTCGAAAAACCCTGTGCTTTGATCGTTGACCAAATCTTGAAACCGGAAGAAATCGCCGTCAAACCGCTCGGAAATCCTTTAAATTCCGTTTCGGAACTTCTCGGCGCAACCATTTTAGGCGACGGCAGCGTCGTGCCGGTTCTCGATTTGATTTATCTGCTGACGAATAAAACTCTAACCACGAAAAAACCGCTTGCAGAACCGCAAGTCGAAGTAAAACAAACCAGCGTGATGATCGTTGATGATTCGCCAAGCGTTCGTCATCTGACTTCAAAAGTCATCAAAAATGCCAATTGGATTCCGGTCGTCGCCAAAGATGGTCTGGAAGCTCTGGAAATTTTGCAAAATACACGCGAATTGCCAAACGTCATTTTAACCGATGTCGAAATGCCGCAAATGGACGGTTACGAATTGCTCGCATCGCTGAAAAAACTGGAAACTCTACGCGACATTCCCGTCGTGATGATAACTTCCCGCGCCGGCGAAAAACATCGTCAAAAAGCAGTAGAATTAGGAGTTTCGGAATATCTTTCCAAACCTTTTGAAGATGCGTATTTGATCGAAACTATCAAGAAGTTGAGTAGAACTTAACTAAATCTTCAGAAATCAATTAAAAATATAAGTAATTACACCCGACACTTTAACCGGCTTGCCCTCTAAAGTTGTCGGGCGAAATTTTGCCTTCATTGCCGCATTTTCGCTGGCGTTTCGTAACTCTTCATCCTGACCGCAAAATGCTCTTGCGCTGACAACTTCGCCCTTTTCATCTATCAAAACTTTTACCAAAATTGCTCCACGCGAACCTCTTTGCTTTGCGCCGGATGGATAACTTGGCGGTGGCAGAGAAAGAGCTTTGCCGTTTATAACTCCGCCGTTTATAGTTTTATCATCTGCATCTGTCGAAATTTCTTTTGTCTTCTCGCTTCCCCGTATTAAAGCATAGAACTTATCCCGTTTTGAGTTTTTTACTTCTTCGCCGAATTGTGAACTGTAACAATCAAACTCATCACTAATTTTTTCCAGTTCATCGCTCTTTTCTCCGAAAGTATTGAAAGTAGTGTTATATCTCCTGACAAAAAGATTTTCAGCTTTGTTATAGTTTTTCGTGTAAATATAAAAATCGCCCGCCGTTTTCAGATACGGAATTATATTTTTGCTCTCGCTTCCAAAAGCATTTTCAGCGGCAAGTATTAAATTCTCGATAATTTTCGCGGCTTCTTCGGTTTTCCCGTCATAGGTCAAAACAACACCGAGTCTTTCCAGAAGTTGAGCGATCTTTTTTTCGTTCTGTTCGGGTTTTAGCTGATAGATTTCAAGCGATTTTTTCAAATATAAAGCGGCATCGTCATACTTTTTTCTGGAATTATAAATTTCACCCAAATTAAAATAAGAAATTGCCGTTTCACTACTTTCACTTCCAAAAATTTCCAAGGAGAGATCAACTGCTTTGTGAGCGGCTTCTGTCGCAACTTTTAAGTCGCCTGCTTTGTATTTTTCTACAACCAGATTATTGATTTTCTTTAATTCATTTATTTTTTCAGTCGAACTTTGAGCATTGACTGAAACGAGAGCTATTTGAAAAATAGCCCAAAATACGATTATTTTTTTCATTTTGCTTATATTTCTTAAAATTAGACTTTTATTTTTTCGGCGGTTTGCTCGGACGAATCTCGACTTTGCTCGGCAGAGCGCGTGAATTCATATTCAGTAAATCCAAAACAGTTTCGGCGATGTCTTCGGGTTGAAGTTGCCACGCTTTTGATTCATCTGGTTCGTCGCCGCCGAAATATGTATTGACCGAACCGGGACAAATATAGCTGACCTTTATATTGTCTTGCCGAACTTCCTGCATCAACGCTTCTGTGAAACCGTTCAGACCGAACTTTGAAGCGTTGTATGCCGCCATTTTCGGATGCGCGTTTTGTCCGGCGAGCGATGAAATGTTGATAATATAACCGCCTTCACGTTTTTTTATTAAAGGAATCGCGTAATGACAAGCGTAAAAAACGCCGAAAAGATTTGTTTCGAGAGTTTGAATAAATTTTTCGGGCGACATTTCTTCGACGGTTTTGCCAATAAAACCGACTCCGGCATTATTTATCAAAATATCAACGCCGCCGAAAACGCGCACACATTCATCGAGCATTACTTTTACCTGCGTTTCGCTCCTGACATCGCAGATTTCACCTTCGACTCTGCCGAATTCGCTCAAATGTTCGAGCGCGTGTTTCAAATCCGATTTATCACGCGCACAAATAAAGACCCGCGCATCGGCTTTTAGCAAACTTTCCGCAATTGCATAACCGATTCCCTTTGAGCCGCCTGTAATGACGGCAATTTTACCTTCGATATTCATAAATTATTGTTCTGATGTGATTTTAGGCGCGTCTTTGCTTTGAATTTTTCTCCACAAAATATTAACGCTTCCGTCTTGATGTTCTCTGATTACGCGAAAAATAACAACAATGTCTTTCCTTTTATCGTATTGCAAAAGATTTATTTTTCGCTTGCCGATTTTCCAGTAAACTTTGCTGTCATAAGCAATTGAGCGTAATGCATAAGTTTTGTTCGGCTTCATTTGAAGCGTGTTTTTATAAATATAATCGCCAACCTGAAAACCGTTTTTTGCTAAAATAAACTGATTTTTGATTTCTTTCACATTCGTCGAAGGCTCGAATTCCGCCATTTCCTTGATGCCTTTGCTTTGCAGATTAAGATTATCTAGCGAAACATCGCCCAAATCCGTCAAAAATCCGAGCAAATTTATTCCGACAATGTTGAATGTTTGATTTTTAAGTTGAATGTCGGAAAATATTCGAGAAGTGTAATCTTCCGTTCTGAATGAATAAAGCGTTGCTTTGCCGACAATATTCCAAGGACACGGTTCGTCAGCACCGATTGTTTTGCCTTCTTCATCACAATTTTCCGCGTCGTGAAGCCGAATAATTCCGGTGTCTGAATTCTTTAAGAATGCCGCATATTTAGATTTATCTTCATTCTGGACTGAGGTTAATTCTTTATCTCTTTTGGTCAAACTGATCCCTCTTATTCTCGCAGGTCTGATCGCCGGCGAATTTTGCATATCAGGATTTAAAACTCCCTCAACCTTATTAACAGATTGACTTGCTTTCAATTTTTCTCTGATGAAAGCGGCAGACTCGTCTGTTTGAGTTGGAGTTTGTGCGTTCGTCAAAAATAGACCGAAAAATAGACCGAAAAACAGTGTCCAAAATACATTTTTCATTGGTTTCTCCGCTTGTAAAAAGGCTGGTTTTGTCTGTTAATGCTTATTTTAATTTTCTTCTTCAAACTTTAATTTCGGTGTTTTTTGATTGTCCAATTCTTTCCAAAGAATTGTTGCGCTTTCTTCGCCTTCGAGTCTGACAACGCGAAATGCGACGGTAATTTCTCGTCGTTTATCAAATTCGAGTTCATCATAAACCATACCTTGAATCGTCCGGTAAATATTGCCTCTGTAAGCAATCGAACGCAAAACGTAAGTCCTATTTTCGGCAACCGGCATAATGCTGCGATAGATAAATTCCCCATTTTTGATTCCTTCTTCCGCTAAAAGTTTTTTGGTTAATTCATCGGCTTTTTCCATATCTTCCGAAGGCGCGATGGTCATCAAAAAACTTACGCCGTTTGTCTGTAAATCAACTTTTTCTAAAGGAACATCGCCGATATTGACAAAAATTCCGTGCGTCAGTTCACCGACACCTTGAAATTGTCCGCCTGTAAAAATAATGTCGCCCAATTGCCGCAACCGATATTGTCCGGCGCGAAAAGAATACGAAGCCGCCGCACCCGGCATCGAATATTTTTCGCAATGCGGCGAAGAAATAACGACATTAAAATTTTTATCGCAACCTCTGTCGGAAATCATTTTTATCAAACCGGTGTTTTTCTGTTTCAGAAATTCGGCGTATTTTTCCGCATCTTCCCCGTTCAATGCGACTAATTCTTTTTCGTCTTTTTTCAAATCACGATAAAGCGGTCGGATATTTTCGCGAAAAATCTTTGTGTTTGCGCTCGTATGAACAGGAAATTTTTCGGTCAATCTCAAATTATCGGAACGTCCGCTGATCGCTCTCTGCCTGTCTGAATTGATCGGATTTTCACTCGGTGTCGGCGCGGGTGCAGGATTTCTTTGAGCATTGACAAAGACAAAACTTCCCAAAACAAAACTTAAAAGCAAAGCTATTTTATTCATAAAGCCTCCATTTGAAACAATAGAATTTATCAAAAAATCCGATTATTTATCGCTTAAAAAATTTTATTTTAATGGCTAAATAAATCTCTTTTATAAAAAGGGGATTTTTAATGATGCGTTTTCTCAGGTTGACCTTAATTTTTACCTTTTTCGGTAATATCGTCAACCTTTTTCAAGCCAACAGTCTAAACAGATTTTCAATTTTTGATTTTCATTTCGTTGATTTATCGCTATATGGAATTAATAAAGTCCTTAGAACTTGAGCCAAAGCTGATCGGATAATTGATATTTCAGCATTAAGACACGAAATCAAAACGCGAAAAGGTTATCATTTGCTTTCACATTTGCAAACCGAAGCATATCCGGCTATATCAAAAGCATATTTATCCGCCGAAAATCAGTGAAACGGAAGAACTCTTTTATGAGCGGAATAATGTTGACGCGGAAAAAGATGTGAATGTGAAAAGTTACGTAAAAAAAGCGTAATTTATCTGATTTTAGTCGGCGGCACAACAACTATTGAACAGATTTATGCCACCGATAAACTACCTGTGCCGTTGACGATTTTAGTTGATGAAAAAGGGATTGTGAGGGATTTGATTCCCGGTTAGTCGGCGGAAACACAGCGTAAATTTGCCGCACTTGCCGGTGAATTACCAACAGGCAAAACCGTTCAGGAAAAATCCGTCAGGTGAATATATATTGACCGGATTTTTTGGAATAGCTGATAACCGAAACGAATCTTAAATTATCAGTTTTCAATTATCAGCTATCAATTATTCCGAAACCTATTGTAGTTTGATTTTGTCCCACTGCTTACTAAATTAACTGTTCAGGGCTTTCTCATAAAAAGTTAAGATGTTTTAATGCTATCATCAGACTGTCAAAGTCATCTCCAAAATTTTCTAATTGGGCTTTTTTATTCTGACAGTTCTGCCGATTTAAGATGATGTCGGCTAATGTTCTAAGTTC
>JBBSAX010000158.1:0-12078 GCA_038251885.1 Pyrinomonadales bacterium
CTCGTTACTCCTTTATAATCAATAAGTTATAAATTCTATCTAAATCCGAATCACTGTAATATTCTATTTCTACTTTTCCTCCCGTTCCTTTTCCATCAGGAATAATTTGAACTTGAGTTGCCAAATGCCTTCTTAATTTTGTTTCAGCGGACTTTATGTTTGCATCCAATTTCTTTATAAACTCTTTTTCCTTAGTGGTTTGATTATCACCTTTATTTGCTCTTTTTACAGCTTTTTCAGTTTCTCTAACAGAAAGAGATAATTCAATAATTTTTCTGGCTAAGATTCTTTGCGTTTCAGCTTCTTCTGTCATTAATAGAGCACGTGCATGTCCTGCTGTAATTTTGTCTTGTTCAACTAATTTTTGAATGTCGTCTGGGAGTTTTAATAATCGAAGGAAAGTTGTTATTGTTGTCCGATTTTTTCCAACTCTTTCCGCAATCATTTCCTGTGTCAGCCCAATTGAATCTATTAAGTTTCGATAGGCTCTTGCTTCTTCTATGGCATTCAATTCTTGCCTTTGAATATTCTCGATTAAAGCTATCTCAAGCATTTTATCGTCTGAAATATTTTTGACAATTGATGGGATTTTTTTAAGTCCGGCTTTCTGTGAAGCACGCCAACGTCGTTCTCCTGCAACTAATTCATATCCGGCACCTTTCCTTCTGACAACTATTGGTTGAACAATCCCATTTACTCTTATTGATTGCGCCAATTCTTCTAACCCCTCTTCGGTAAAAGTGGTTCTGGGTTGTTTTGAATTTGGTTCGATTAAGTCAAAATCTATATCAATTAACTCTTCCTTATTTATTTTATCCGATCCTTCACCAAGTAATGCACTTAATCCTCTTCCTAACACTTTTCTATTCATGACTTAAAATCTCCTTTGCCAGTTGAATATAACTTTCTGCTCCGCGTGATCGAATATCATATAGAATTATTGGTTTTCCATAACTTGGAGCTTCTGCTAATCGGACATTTCTTGGTATTACTGTTTTTAACACTTGTGTTCCATAAAAATCTCTTAAATCCTGTGCTACTGCACTGGATAAATTTGTCCTTTCGTCGTACATTGTCAAAAGTAATCCTTCAATCGTTAGTTGTGGATTCAAACCTCGACGCAATCTGGCAAACGTGTCGAACAATTCCGTTACTCCTTCTAATGCAAAATACTCACATTGTATTGGAACCAAAAGAGAATCTGCGGCGGTTAGTCCGTTTATCGTCAATAACCCTAATGATGGGGGACAATCAATTATTATGTAGTCATATTCTTGTTTTACCTTCTTTAAGATTTCTTTAAGTTTATACTCTCGTCCTTCAGACTCAACTAATTCGACCTCTGCCCCGACAAGATTTTTATCTGATGGCAATACCCAAAATAGTGGTAATTCTGTTGGCAATATAGCATTTTCTATCTTTTCTCCAGTGATGAGGACATTATACAGTGTTTTTCGATTCGTTATTCGAGGAATTCCTGAACCTGATGAGGCATTTCCTTGCGGATCAGCATCAACTAAAAGTACTCTTTTCTCTTCAACAGCTAAACCTGCAGCAAGATTTATAGCAGTAGTTGTTTTTCCAACACCGCCCTTTTGATTTGCAATGGCTATTATTTTTCCCATTTTTTGACCTTTTTTATTTATTTTTATAAAATATCATAGTTCTTAAATCTTAACTACTCATTATTGTGGTACGTGCTACATAAACCTTTATATTCAAATATGTAGCACGTACCACATTTTAATTCTAATTTTTATAGATAGTTTTTCTGATTACTCAAATGAACTAATAATGTAGATAATGCGGCTGGTGTGAGTCCGGAAATTTTGCGAACCTGACCAAAAGTTTGGGGTTGCGCTCTTTCAAGCCTTTCCTTCATCTCATTAGAAAGACCACTTAATTTGTTAAATTGAAATTTTTCAGGAATCTTTAAGTTATCACTATGGTTAACTCGTTCGGTAGCAAGTTGAAAATTTTTGATATAACCGCTGTAAAGAGAATCAGCTAAAGCAGTTTCTAAATCAGTAATTTTAATATTTTTTTGTATATTATCTGGCAACATCTGATAAATAAGATCAGTTTTTACACCTTGTCGTTGTGAGAGTTGTGATAAAGTTATAGAATCTCCCAAATCACAGCCTAATATATTAGAAATTGAAGAATACCGGACATCTGATCTTTTAAAACGAGTTTCATCCAGAGTGTTACGTAATAAAGCTATTCTATCGCGTTTTTCATTAAAACTTATCCAACTTTTATTATTTAAAAGACCTATCTCATTACCTTTAGGAGAGAGTCTTTGATCAGCATTATCGTGTCGCAGGGTTAATCTAGCCTCAGCTCTTGAGGTGAAAATTCTATACGGTTCGTCAACCCCATGTTGTATTAAATCATCCACTAATACACCAATGTAAGCTTCATCACGACGTAAAATAAAAGACTTTCGTCCTTGCGTCGAAAACGAAGCATTAATTCCCGCCATCAAGCCTTGACAAGCTGCTTCTTCATATCCCGTCGTTCCATTTATTTGTCCGGCAAGAAAGAGTCCTTTTAAACGAGTCGTTTCTAGTGAGGGCTTAAGTTCACGAGGGTCAACGAAATCATATTCTATAGCATATCCGGGACGAATAATTTTAACATTTTCAAAACCAGTTATCATTCTAAGTAAAGTTTGCTGAAGGTCAGCAGGTAAGGATGTAGAGAATCCATTAAGATAAACCTCGTTAGTATTATGACCTTCTGGTTCAAGAAAGAGTTGATGCCGATCTTTATCGGCAAATTTGACAACTTTATCTTCAATTGATGGACAATAACGGGGTCCGATTCCTTTAATTTTACCGGAGTAAAGAGGAGATTGATTTAAATTATCCCGAATTTTATTATGTAGACTGGTAGTCGTATAGCCAATGTAGCAATTAATTTGTGATTGTTCGATTCTTTCAGTAGAGAAGGAAAAAGCAACTGGCTTATCATCGGGCGGTTGCATTTCAAAAGCATCCCAATCAATTGTTCTTCCGTCAAGTCTGGGGGGAGTTCCCGTCTTTAATCGTCCGACGGGAAAACCTAGTTGATTCAAATTTTCAGCAAGTTCGATTGATGCAGGTTCTCCAGCACGACCGGCAGAATAGTTTTTTTGCCCGGTGTGAATCTTGCCGTTCAAAAAAGTTCCCGTAGCGATTACAACCGATTTTGCGCCAAAACACCTGTCGTCTTGCAGTTCCACTCCGATAACTTTATTGTTTTCAGTAATTAGCTTAACGACAACACCTTGTCTAAGATGAAGATTTGTTGTTGCTTCAAGCACTCTACGCATCTCTGTTCGATAAAGAGCACGGTCGGCTTGGGCACGAGGTGATTGAACTGCTGGTCCACGTGAACGATTCAATAATCTAAACTGAATTCCGGTTCGGTCAATTACTTTTCCGATTATCCCGCCAAGTGCATCTATTTCACGAACAATATGACCCTTTGCAATTCCCCCAATAGCAGGATTGCAAGACATTTGCCCAATCAAATCTAAATTTATAGTGACAAGTGCAGTTTCAGAACCAAGCCGTGCTGAAGCTGAGGCAGCTTCACATCCAGCATGTCCGGCACCAATAACAATAACATCAAAAACTTCATCAAAAATCATAACTTCTTATTATACAGTATTACTGAAAAAATAAGGCAGTTGAATTAAAAGATTAGTAATTTTAAAATTTAGAAAGATAGTTTTCATCCAAACCGGCTTTAATACACTTGCCTGTAAATCTCCTTGTGCTACTTTTTTCTTGTTTTAATTTATTCTATAATGACGGAAAGTTGACAAATTCATAGTTGAAACTGATCTTAACACCTGAAAATTATTATCCAAAAATTCTATTTTGTTGTCATCTAATAGAATTTATTATCGTTAGACTGATTTCTCTAAAGCAACGCAAAGATTTACTCGCATTTGAACTTAAAATGCTGATAAAATATCGCTTCTCGACAATTACCTCTTATCCATTAAATTATCACTTATCTTACACCGGCACAGCTGTTTTAAATTTTCCAGACTAATCTTTATGACAAAAAACTGACTTATTCCGTAGGATAAATTTTCTTATATTATTCAAAGTAAAGACTTTATCTATGATTGTCTGAACTTCAACGGACATAAATTTCCAAATAAATATAAGTTTTGCAAATTTCGCTCATTTATGGAATTTGTATTACATTAGCCCAAGCCAAGTTAATTGTTAATTTTTATCATATACGCAAAGGCATTACGATGTATTTGTAATTATAATTTGTATCGCCAGCGATGTTCAATTGAGTTTGACCATTACCGTCTTTGAATTCAAAGGCGATGCGGAGTTTGCCGCCGCTTTCTTTGACGCGTACGGTTTCCCCATCAACTTCTTTTTCGACTTCTTCGGCTTCAGTCGAGTTTGAGGTAACGACATTTAAAAATTCTTGTAAATACTGTGAATTGAAACCGACTTCGACTTCTTCGCCCGTATATTCAGCAGCGACTTTTTCGTGCGCCTCACCCTCTTCCGAACTTTGCGCCCCGATCTCGATCTCTCCAGAATGTATTTTCAGGCGAACCGAGCGCGTTCTTTCATCAGCCATCAAAGCAACGCGACGAATTGCATTTTTCATCTCTTCAGCATCGAACGTCGCAACTTTATCATTATCTTTCGGAATGACCATTTCGTAATTTGGAAATGTGCCGGAAAGTTTCCGGGTGATTAATAATCTTCCGTCAACTTCAAAATAAATATGATTTTCGTCTTCGCCAAAACTGATGTCGCCGGATGAGTCTTTGGAAATTTTTGTAAGTTCCATAAGAGCTTTTTTCGGAATCAAAGAATCAATTGTTTCAGTCGAAGCCTCGCCCAGGTCTTTTTCAATAAAAGCTAGTCTGTGACCGTCAGTCGTAACCATTCGCGCCGTGCCGTTTTCGATCATAAATTTTGCGCCGGAAAGGGTAAAGCGTGATTGTTCGTTGGTGATTGCAAAACTCGTATTTTGAATAAAGTGATTGAAAATATCAGCCGAAATCTTCATCGGAGCATTCTTAAAACTCGGAACTTCCGGGAATTGTTCGCGCGAAACGCCGGCGAGACGGAATTTAGATTTTCCGCAATTTAATTTAACCCATTCGTTATCTTCTTTCTTGAAATGAACGTCCGAGTCTTCTAACAGCCTTACGATGTCGAATAGCTTGCGAGCCTGTATGCACATCGCCCCTTGCTCTTTAATCTCGGCTGCGGCTTCGCAGCGTATCGTAACGTCGAGGTCTGTTCCAACGATACGTATCGTATTTTCGCCGACCGACTCGATCAAAATATTTGACAAAACGGGTATCGTGCTTTTCTTTTCGACAATTCCCTGCACAAATCCGAGTTCTTCTTTTAAAGCGTTTTGCTTAATTACAAATTCCATTTTCCAAGCTCCTGATTTTTGATTTCGTATATCTTACCTAAACTAATTAATTTTATCTATTTTCCATTTACCATTTTCTTTTTTTTCGGCTGTGAAGATTTTAACTGTATAATGCTTTTCCAATTCTCCTTCCCCATCTAAATCTTCGATCACAAATCTGTATTTAATTATAGCTTCATTTAATTCTTTTTCATTGGCGATATTTTCCAGTTCCGACCAAATTTCCAAAATATCTTTTTCGATTGTTACTTCTTTTATGATTTTTTCATCGGTCGAACTTTCGACTAAAAAAATTGTATCCGTTTCCGGGGAAGTATGTTTTTCAAAAAAAGTCTCGACCGTTTTCCCTGATGAGAGTTTTATAAATTTCGGATTGTCATTTTTATTTGCTACACAACTTACTATAAAAATAGATATTGTTATTAAAAGAATTATTCTTAACATTTCTTGCTTTTCTAAACCTAAAAATCAAAGTTCAATTTTCCTAAAATTCTTACCTGAAGTATCAGTTTAATTTTTATCTCAAACCGTTGCCTTTTACTAATTATACTAATTTAAAACTTTATATATTTATATAGTAGTAGTAGTAGGGGCTGTGGAAATGTGGAAAACCGACTTAATTAGTTACGAATAAGGGTTTTATATTTCCACAGGGGTTGTGGATAAAATGTGGAAAACTCATTTACCTGTGGATAAAAAATGACAAAAAGACAGTTATCCGCTTTTCCACAGGTGAAAAAAATCAGTGGTCTGTGGAAATGTGGAAAACTTTGTTTAAGTATTTGAAACTAAAAGTGATACTCAAACAAAATGATTTAGTTGTTGTGGAAAACTTCCACTCAAATTCACTCTGAAAACCCGCTAACTAACTGCAAAGACTGTCTATTAACTCGCTGACGATCCTGTGGAAATTTCTATCTTCCTTAGTTAGAGACTCAATTTTATCAACGGAATGCATTACGGTTGTATGATGTTTCCCGCCAAACTCGCGTCCGATTTCGGGAAAACTGTGTTTGGTTAATCTCTTACATAAATACATCGCAACCTGACGCGGAACGGCGATCTGGCGCGAGTTATTTTTCGATTTTATTTCTTCGAGCGAAAGTTTATAAGTTGACGCGACCGTTCGTGCAATCCTTTCTATAGTCAAACCTTCCGGCTGTTCGCTGTCAATAATATTTTTCAACGCATCCTGAGCGAGCATTTTTGAGATCGGCAAACCTCGCAGAGAAGAAATAGCGACAAGACGAACGAGCGAACCTTCGAGTTCACGAATATTACTTTTAACTTTGCTGGCGATAAAAAACGCGATCTCGTCAGGCAGATTTACACCGTCCAAATCAGCTTTTCTCTTTAAGATCGCAACTTTCGTTTCGAGATCGGGCGGTTCGATGTCGGCGATCAAACCCCATTCAAAACGCGAATGAAGTCTTTCTTCCAACGTCGGAATTTCTCTCGGCGGACAATCGGATGTAATAACGATTTGTTTTTGATCGTTATGCAGCGCATTAAATGTGTGGAAAAATTCTTCCTGCGTGCGCTCTTTGCCAGCCATAAACTGCACGTCGTCCATTAAAAGTACGTCAATCGAACGATACTTTTCGCGGAAAGTCTGAGTTTTGTCGTAACGAATCGCGTTGATAAGCTCGTTCATAAATTTCTCTGCGGAAATATATGCGACTCTTAAATGTCTGTTTCTTTCTTTAATAGCGTGTCCGGCGGCGTGCATTAGATGCGTTTTTCCAAGACCGACTCCGCCGTAAATATACATCGGGTTATAAGTTTTTCCCGGCGATTCGGCGACGGCGAGTGCGGCGGCGTGTGCAAATTGATTGCACGAACCGACGACGAATTTATTAAATGTATATTTTGCATTGAGCGAGTTTTCAATCGGTTCGATGTCAACGAAATTTGTCGAACTACTTTTCGTAAAGACTTCCGGTTTCGATTTTTCGGCAAAATTCAGACTGTTTGAAGGCGCGGAGTTGATGATCGAATTTTGTTTTTCGAAAAAGAACTCACCATCGTCGTCGTCGTCAAAATCTTCATCGTTCAATTCCGATTCTTCGATTTCCCAATCCAAACTATAATTAAGCAGATTTAATTCCTTCATCGTCTGCGTGATCATTTCCGAATAATATGTGCTGATCCAATTTTTCGTAACCTGGCTGGCACGAAGACGCAAGACTTTTTCATCTTCATCAAAGCCGTCAAATTGGATCGGGCGAAACCACGCATCGAAAATTTGTTTATTCAGACGTTTTTCTACCGATTGAAGAATATTGCTCCAAACATTTTTGTCTTCTCTGTTCTCTGCTGCAAATTCCATAGTCTCTCTCCGCGAGTTTTTTTGTTAATTTTCTGGTGAAACTTTTAAGCAAAATCGTTTCAAATTTTTTATGATAAATCTGTTCGTGAAATACTTTTATTAATATCTTCCAAACCTTTCTGTTTCGGTGAGTTTAGCGTCCTTTTTTTGATACGAGTTAAAAGTTTTCCACAGGGTTTTCCACAGCCTTGTGGAAAGTTGCTTAAAAGTTAAAGTAAAACTTTAAGTCTAATGTTTTCAACTATTTACAAGAACTAAAACTATTGGAAACGAGTCAGAGAGTATCAAATAAAAGACTATAATGCAAGAGAAATCCACAGGTTTTTTAAAATTATTTTTTTTTACGGATAAAGCCTTTTTGTAACAGGGATTTGGAAGGATTTCGGTCTGTGTTAGACTTAATTCGATTTATATTTCATAACAAATTTCTATGAAAAAAAAGAAAAAAGAAATGATAAATGAAAAAGAATCTTGTGATAAAGAATTGCCACAAAATTTGTCGCAAGATTTATTGTTTGAAGAAATAAAGGAAGCATCTGAAGGTTTGTATTACATCAGCGAAACGGATGCCGGAATTTTACCTTTTGTCGGTCGTAAAGCGGACGAGGTATCAAAGGAAGAAATTTTAAATCAAACTGACAGTTCTGCAAGCGCGAATGTTGAAGAAAGAGATTTTGAGGAATTCTTTGAACGTATGACAAAAATTCAGAATTGGTTTAGTGAAGAAGAAACCGCAAATGCGAGAAAATTTGCTGAACTTAAATATTTGCTCAAACGAAATTTGAGAAATTTGAAAGTTTTCAAAGTCGGAGAAATTGAAATAGATATTTACTTCGTCGGTCTTGATGAAAAAAATATTTTGAAAGGCATAAAAACGAAAGCCGTTGAAACATAAAAAAGCAAGGACAAAAAATCCTTGCTTGTAAAAATTCATTCCGAAAAAATCTTATCTTTCTCGGACGCAGCTCGCGCCCGAAGTCTTCTTAAACAAGTCTTTCGGACTTCCCGAATATAAAACCTTACTCGCGCCTGACAGATCGGCTTCAAGTTTGTATGAAGCGAAAATATCGGCTTTGCTCGCGCCGCTTGCCTCAACTTTGGCGTTTTCCGAATGAAGATTTTCAGCATCTAATTTGCTTGCGCCGCTCAAATCAACTAATAAGTCTTTTGTAATTCCTTCGACTTTGACGTTTGACGCGCCGCTCAAGTCAACATTCAGCGAATCGTTATTCAAATTTCCTAAAGTAATACTCGATGCGCCGGACGCTTCGATTTTTTCGATATTCGGTGCGCCTATTTTAACAATGATCGGATTTCCGGTAGAAATTCTTTTTTCCGTCGAAATTTCGAGTGTTTCGCCGTCAGTTTCGGTTTTTATGTATTGAAGCAAATTGTCATCTGCTTCGATCTGCACATCAAAATCAGTTTGAGCCGTAATTTCAACCTTAAAAACGCCGCCGACATCAACGGCTCTGAAGTCTGAAACTTCCCTTTTTTCAGTTTTCAAATTGCCTGAACCTTTGATTCCTTGACTGAAAGAAAACAAATTAACCGAAAATTTTCCAAACGAAAATACGCCTGCGAAAATTACTCCAAGTATCAATGCACCAATAAATGCGATTATTCCTAGTTTTTTCATAATTTTTCCTATTTCTCCAAAAAAAGTATTTGTCACAGGCAAAAACGACTTTGTTTCAGAAAAAGTTCGATAAAATTTAACTTTTATGAAAAAAATAAGATTTGCTATATAAAATTACTTGCCGCCGAAAACATAAAGTTGAAGAAGAATCTGCACAACGCCGATAACCGCACCGAAACCTGCGCCGAAAAGTTCGATTGTCCGCAAGTGTTCTTTAGCAACGGACATAACGAGAGATTCGAGTTTTTCTGCCGGATAAGTGTTGATTTTTTCGCGGACGACTCCGGCAATGTCGAATTCTTTGATCGCTTCGGGCAATTTTTCCTTTGCCGCGCTGATAATCGTTTCGGTCAAAGATTTTCCGGCTTGTCGCACTTTTTCTTCGGAAATGTGATCGGAAAGTTTTCCAATCGGCGCGGCGAGCAGATTTTCGATTTGTTTTGCCAAAACCGAATTTATGATGTTTGAAGTTTCTTCGCGGCTCAAAACACCGAGCAAACCTTTGGAGAGCATTTTCTTTAGTTTTTCTTCGGCTTCCGGGTGCGCGGTTTGCAAAATCGCCCCCAAACTGTGCGGACGAAGTTTTTCCAAAGTATCGGTAATGTAAGCCGAAATGGAATTCATCATTTCGTCGCCTTGTAAAACCGACAAAATGCCGCGTGTGATTTGAAATTTCAAATTATCGAGTTGTTCGGGCGCGATTTGTCCGGCAATTTCCGGCAGAGGTCTTGCCAGAGCATTATCAATCGTCGAATTCAAGAAACCTTTTGCTTCCTGCGCGAAAAAGTCGCCGCGCAAAGTTTCTTCGACGCGCTTCGGCAAACTGTCATTGACCAAATCATCAACTTCCTGTAAAAGATTTTCGCGCGAAACGAACATTTTCTTGAAAAAAGGAAGCTGCTCATAATAATCGTGAACTTCGTGTTTAATTAACGCGCTGATTTGATTTCGTGTCCGCTCGGCAGTAGCGAGTTGTGCTAATTGATGAACAATCGGTTGGATTTGTTCTTCGGCTTTTTCCTTCAAAAGTTCAACTGCATCATCCGTGAACATTTCGCCGAGTGGAGTTTGTGTATTGGCTAAATCATCAACTCTTTTTCCGATGAAATCGAAAATTTTATTCTCAAAAGCTGTTTCTTTGACCGCCGAACGAATTCTTTTTTCCAAGAAACCGACAATGTTTATAAATTGTTCTTCATCAATTGTTTCCGAAATTCTCTGCGACAAAACTTCGTCAACTCTTCGATTAACAAAACCGCTGATCGTTTGAAAAGTTTCTTCGTTTGATAAAACATTTTCGATGTGATTCGCAACTTTTATCTGCAAAGTAGAAATCGCATCTAAAACAGGTTCGCGGATATTCGCGGGAAGTGCTTCGATCAACGACGGATAATTTTGCGAAAGAATTTCTTCGGTGTATGAATTTACAACCCCTTCAATTTTTTTCTGAAGAAATTCCTTACCGAAAAGCTCATCAATAATCGTTTCTTGTGAAACGAGTTCTTCACCGACGGCTTTACCGATAGCGTTTGCCAGCCGATCCCGATGACGCGGAATCATTCCCTGCGGAAATATAGTCAAACCCAAAATTTTAACTGGATAACGCGGACGGAAAAGCATCCGAACCGCAAGCCACGCGCCTGCGTAACCGTGAACTGTTGCAAATAAAATAAGTGTGATCGGCTGAACCCAGGGAATTTGAAAAAATTGATAAATCTGCTGCCAAATAGTCATAATTTAAAACTTAATAAACTTGAAAACCTTTCGTTTTAAGACAAAAATCCGAAAATTCTTTCAGCCATTCGTAATCTGCGCTGTAATTTTTCCATTGTTCGTCATTGTCTTTGTAAAGTGTGCCGTCATCAGGTTTGTCCGTGATGCTCAAATCCATATAAATACGTTTGTTCGGCGCGAGTTGCGGCAAAATTTCATCGCGGATTCTCTCGCCGATTCGGTGTCCTTCTTCCTCCTCAACTTTCACTCCTGTTGCCGTGTAATTCATTTGTCTGATGTCGCCTTCGCTCAAAATATCAAAACTCTTGATGATTTCGAGAGCCGTCTTCCAATGCCAGACGTTGGCGCGAAACTCGTAGTTCTCAGAACTTAAATCCATTAAAGTAAAACTCATATTCTCCTCCAAATTAAAATGCTAAACGCCAAAGCCGATTCCAGTCAATAAAGTTTGCGGGATATTTTGTCCGGCAAATTTAATTTAAGTATAATCTTTTTAAAAAAATACTATGAACAAAGACAGTTATTTACGCAGAATCGGCGCGGAAAATTTCGATATTTCGCTAAATATCGAAACATTAAATTTTTTGCAAAAACAACATCTTTTAAATATTCCGTTTGAAAATCTCGATATTCATTGGAAAACTCCGATTATTTTGGATTCAGAGAAGTTTTACAAAAAAATCATCGAAAAAAAACGCGGCGGATTTTGTTATGAATTAAACGGTTTATTTTACAAATTGCTTAAAGAAATCGGCTTCAAAAGCAAAATTATCTCGGCGCGAGTCAGCAACGGCAAAGAATATTTCGGTGCGGAATACGATCATCTGGCAATTTTGACAAACATCAAAAACGAAGAATTTCTCGTTGATGTCGGCTTCGGGGATTTTACCGCCGAACCTTTGAAATTTGTTTTGGATATTGAGCAAGAAGATTTAAACGGCACATTTTTAATCCGAAA
>JBBSAX010000159.1:0-12022 GCA_038251885.1 Pyrinomonadales bacterium
TAAATGGCTTATTTGGTTGGCGGCAGCCTGCGCCTTTGGACGAAACTCGTTTATTAGCAAACGGTTTATGATTTAAGTTTCGAGACTTGCCGCCACCCGTGCCACGGAGCATTCATCTTTTGTTGGCAAAGCGGTTGATTTCTCAGGTTATTTTGTCAAAGAACTTGCCGCCGATTCGGACGCTTTTTGAAAACTTCCAATCAGCCTGAATCATTCTGAAAAGGCTGATTACTAATCCACATCGCTCTCAAAGTCGCCAAGATTTTGCGTTGTGTCGAAAGCCGGGCGTGAACCTGATTTTTAGTATTTGCCAGCGACATTTCATAAAACTGCTTGAACGAATTATCCGTTTTTGTGCGCCGCGCCGCTTCAAAGACTTTTCTGGAAACATCTTTTAATGAACCGACTCCGGCTTCGAGATGAACGCGGACATCACCGTGCAAATGAGCAAAAGCCGCCCGCAAATGATGTTCGCTCGTCGGAATCGAACGCGCCAACGCGAGCGCACCGTCAGAGTTGATAACGCTTTGATAACACTGACTTGAACCCAAATCCAAGCTGACATAAAATGACTGTTGCATCGCAGAAAACCTCCTATTATTTTAGAAGGTCATTCAAAGTGATTGATTGTCAAACAGCCGCGTCGGATGGAACCAGACAAAAGCCTGTCTTTCATCCTACCAATGGATGTCAGGGCGAACAGCAACTTTGTTAAAAACGTCGCTCGTTAAATCCAAACTTGTGCGGTGGCGGTTTCGCCCCACGTCATCTCAATCGTTCGACGGCTTCTTTTTTCTAATAGTAAAAATTTTCGGTTCGATGACATTTTTCAGGCGGATTTCTCGTTTAACTAAATAAGATGCAAAATTTCTGTAAGGAGAGATAAAGATGAAATTAAAATTACAAATTCTAAGTGCGGCAATTATCGTTTTGGCTATTTACATTCCGACGGCGCGGGCGCAGGCGAATCTGACTTTTAGCGGCGGCAACAACACTCCGCTGACGACTACATTGCAAGGTGCTGTTACTTACACTTTAACCGCGCCTTGCAGAGTTCCGTTTCCAATCTTTCAAAACACCGGCAGTCTTTTCACCTCTAATACTATGCTGATTGCCGCCGGAACAATGACTTACTCGATTAATGGCGGAACTGCGAGGGGTTTTTCTTCCTTCGCGTCAGGTCTCTCTCTTGCAGATATTTCACAAAATGACATTTTTATCGGTTTTCCAAATAGTAATGCCGATCCAACGCTGCCCGTCGGCACAATATTTGTTCTCAATCCCGGAACATTGACAACCACCACAAATGTTGCGCCGGCTTCGCCGACGGGCGGCAGCTTTACAACTTTCCTCATTTGTGCCAGCACCAACGTCGGCACAAGAACCAGCAGTAACGGAACGGCAATAGTAACGGCGGCGGCGGTTTCCGTATCGGGCAGAGTTTTGACAAACACCAATCGCGGCTTGATGAATGCCGTCGTCTATTTGACCGACCAAGCAGGAAACACACGCGCCGCCAGAACAAATCCTTTCGGCTATTATCAATTTAATGACATTCCGTCAGGTCAAACCGTAATAATGTCGGTTGTTTCCAAGCGTTATCAATTCGCTCCGCAAGTTTTGAATGTGAGCGAAGACATCCAGAATTTTGATTTTACAGTACCTGCATTTTTACGTTAAAAAATAACGCGCCGCCCAACAATTCACCGGACTTGAGGGCGCGGGCAGCTATTTTCTTATCACGGTCTTTCTTTAACTCGGAGTTGCGTGTTGGCGGTTTCGCCCCACGTCATCTCAACCGTTCAATGCGTTCACCAAGTCGGGTATCTCGACGCTTGGCGCGATCCGCAAATTTCACTAAACGATTACAATAATAAAAACGGCAAAGGTTTGAAAAAGGAAACGGTCGCGCAGGTTTTGAACGCAAAGTAGTGTAAGCAGTAATGCAAAATTAAAAATGTAAAATGCGAGAAATCGGCTAAAGTATTGAACTTCTTGGACTTGATAATAGCAATTCCAAATCCATTATTCCCGATTGCTTTTGTACAACTGTTAAAATATATTAAAAAATAAATATGAATACTCGCACATACTTGGATTGGGGATTTGCGATTCTTAAAACTTTGCGCGAGAAAACGGAATTGATGCCGGATTTGACCTACGGAATGAGCCGTCCTTTAGAAGTTCCGATTGATACCCGTTATTTTGAAGAAAAGTTAGAAAAACTGACAATTTATTTCAATGATTCGAATGTCGTAGAGAAAATTGAATACTCAAACTTGCTCGGTAAAATCCCTTTTATTTCTACAATTGATGAAGATTGGTTCGACGAAATTTACCGGCTTATCGTTAATTTAGCTGAATTTAACGGAACATGGCAGGAACATTTTGCCATCAATCAAACAAGTTATCTAACGATTTGGGAGTTTCCGCAAATTCAGAAAGAAAAGCGTTTAGCAGACGAACGAAGCCGCGCTGAAGATGAGCGTTTGGAAAAAGAACGTAAGCAAAAACTCTTTACGGAAAGCCTAATTCAAGCTCAGGAAAACCTTGAAAGACCTCAGAATCAATCACCTTGTTTTGCTGAAACCCGAAAAAACGGACTCAATTGCAACAGTGGCGATTTGGTTACGATCAAATCTTTTCAACCTGTCAATGTCAATGGTTGCGAATACAAAATCTCTGTCAAAAAATGTCGCCAATGCTGGCAAACTTATAAGGAATATTTTGGGACTGAGATGCAAACCCAACAATTTTTCACTAAATATCTCAAAGCAAATGAATCCAATGTCGAAAAAGGCTTTCGGTTTTCAATTGATGAAGCCAAAGAATATGACAAAATAGATTTCAGATCGTTTTTCAATCCCAATCTCAAAAACTTGCAGGAAACTGTTGTAAACACGTTACAAAATTTTGAATTAAGCAATCATTTCATAAGTATTACGCAATCAACCGAAGACGATAATTTAAGCAATCACACGGTTTACCAAGACTCTTTCAAATCCGATAAAATTACTATCGAAACTCTCAGCGACATTTTACTGTGGCATTTGGCGACGTACGATATTCTTGATAACCGCACATTTTCGGGTTACAAAGTAGGCAATGTAATTAATGTCAGAGACGAAATTATCGGTGATGTTGGCTCGGCACATCTCAAACTCACGATTCACGAAGATCACATAGACGACACGGATTCGTGTGGCTATCAAGCATTGGAAGGTGTTAATTTGATTCACTCGCTGACAGGGGGGAAACTTTCGTTATCAGTTAGAATCGAACTCAATAAATATGATTCCAATCAGATAAAAATCCGATTTGAAGGCGAGAAAGATATGATTGAAAAGCTAAGATCAGCAGTAAAAGAGTTAATAAACGACAGTCTGCAAAGTTGAGTTAAAATCATAAATTAACGTCAGTATTGGATAAGAGTTTTTCACCGCAGAGGACGCAAAGTTCGCAAAGAATTAAGCAAAAAAGATCGGAAATGGCAAAGTTGTTCGTCAAGATAGCTTAATTTAGACAATTAATTCACCAAATCTTCGCGTTCTTGGCGACCTTTGCGGTTAAGTTTCTTATCCAATACTGACGTTATAATCTGTAGTGTGAGGGCGAATATGCCTAATTTGTGGAGACTCATCTCCGTTTTCGAGGAGATGCGCGAGTTACTCGCCGACCCGGACAATGATTTTACTTGGTCGTCTTGGGATGGGCGCGAGGATGCACTTCGTGAGTTGGATGGAATCCTCTCATCGTTGTGGTGCGGTGTCCTCCCGAAGAGCTTATCTATGACGGTGCTGTTTGCCCCGACCGGTCCGATCCAAGAGGTTAGTCTGAGCAGCGGTTGGGGAAAAGCGTTCTTGGCACTCGCCGATAGATTTGACGAAGCAATGGCGATTGCGGTTCCTAACTCGGAACTTGAAGCGCAGCTAGAAATTCTCCGCACGGAAAAGAACGAACTTGAAACGTGGCTTCAAGATGTGCGGCGTAAAACCGAGCATCTTCAGAAGCAGATTGTTCAAGATACTGTTGATTTTCAAATAAACGAAACGGCGAAGCAAATCTTGATTTTACTTAATGGAGAAAGCGAGTATTTGCCTGTTAGCGACCTTGCCCCGAAACTGCAAATGAATTCGGACCGGTTTTTATATTACATCAAAGAACTGAGCAAACTTGATTATGTTCGTAGTTTTGACTCGTATGAGGACCGTGAATCCTGTGTGGTTGATGAAATCTATTGTATTATCTTTCAAAAAGGGCGTGAATATGTTATAAAAAACGGCTTGCTTTGATGCAGTAACACACCTGACAATTTATTGGACGGGAGCGCGAAACAGCAGCCTTGTTTCATTCGACAGTTTCACGCGCCCCACGTCAATTCAACCGTTTGTGCCGCCTGAAAGTTGAATCGTCTGGCTAATTACAAATGAAAGTCCAAACAAAACTTTTTCTAATTTTATTAACGGCAGGCTTGTTGGGCGTTTTCTCCTTTTTGCTGGTTGACTTATCGGCGTTAATCGCAATTATGCCGATACCGGCAGGAACAGAAATTCCGACGTTTACTCCGGTATTTAAACTTTTGAGTCTGATTCAGCCAGCAATCATTTTGTCGGTCGCGGTTCTGGTCGGCGTGGTGCTTGCTTCTAAAGTCGGGTTATCATCACCTGTGGCGGAAACGATGGCGAGTGGCGGCGATTTAATTTCAACCTTCAAACCGCAAATTATTCCGGGCATCGTTGGCGGTTTGGCGGGCGGTGCCGGCATCGTTTTAATCGCTGCCCTGGCGAAACCTTTTTTACCGTCGGAAGTTTTGGCGAAACTCGACGAGTTTGGCAAAATTCTTCCGCTTTTGACGCGCCTGCTTTACGGTGGCATTACCGAAGAGTTATTGCTGCGGTGGGGATTGATGACACTGCTACTGTGGGTGGCTTGGCGGCTTTTTCAGAAGGGACGGGGTAAACCAAAACCTGCCTGTTTTGTCGGCGCGATTCTGGTTTCATCAGTTATCTTCGCCATCGGTCATTTGCCTATCGCTTTTCTATTGTTCCCCGAAGCAACTTTTGCTTTAACGCTGTTCGTTATCGTCGGTAACTCGTTTTTCGGGTTGATTGCAGGCTATCTTTACTGGAAGAAAGGGCTTGAGTCAGCGATGATTGCTCATATGCTGACGCACGTAGTAATGTTCGCGGCGAGCTATTTCGGAGCATATTTTTAGTTTTGCCAAGTCGCCTTGCCACGCACAAATCGTTAGTCGTGAGGGTGAAACAGTGCTTTTGTTATTTAGCTTGTCCGTTTAATTTGGAGTTGCGTGTAATCGGTTTCGCCCCACGTCATCTCAGCCGTTTTGGGCTTCTTCTCGTTTTAATTGTTGGTGTAGTAAATGAAACTTAAATTTATAACATTCCTTGCTTTGTTTTTGGTTTTGGCAACAACAGCTTTTGCTGGATTCAAAGATTTCTCTAAACAGGGCGAAGAATATCGCAGTTTAGAAAATCTACGTCTTGATGCAAGAATTGTAGAGGTTGCTGGAACAACTCGCTTTTCTATCTTGGGAAAAGAATATCCTGCTTCAAAATTTAATGTTTCGGCTTCTGTCTTTGTTCAAACAGTTTGCTGTGATAGACCTGATGATGCTTGGGGAAATGTAATTGCCAATTTTGAGATACTTGTTGGGCGTGATGATTCCAACGAAGTTCACGACGCTTTTCTCAAAAAGATTTATGATTTCTGGTCAACAAATCCAACGGACGGAAGATACGTTTCTCAATATAATCTTATACCAAGTTGCGTAAATAGGATGATGTAGAAAACGAGATGCGAGGCGGAAACGCGACTGCAAAGGAGCGTGTTCAATAACACTAACCGCACGCTCCTTTGCAGTCGCGTTTCCGCCATTTTAATCATTCTTTTCCCGCAACTTTTGGTATTATCTCTCAAGAAAGACAATTATTTGATGTTTATGGCTCCAAGCACATACGACAGCAAGGAGCAATATCATATAGTTTGGATTGACGGCAAATATATGAAAATCATCTTTAAGAGTTTTCGGGATAAAGATGGTGCTGGAGTAATAGATTCTTTTTGGCAGAAGAACATTAAATTTTACGTTGGCAAAACTAGAATCGAGCCTGAATTTATGGTTAATTCGTTTCCAGACGAATTTCTTAAACTCTTCAAAGCGAGAAAAATAAAGTTGAGGAATTCTGGCTAAGGCAAAGTCCAACAATTCAGCTATGAAAGAAGCAGTCAAGCACGGGGAATAACCGCGCTGCCGCGCATTGTTTGATCTGTGGCAGGGATGTTGGTAATGATCGCCCCACGTCGTTTCAATCGTTAAAAATCTTACTCTTTTTTTGCGTTATCGAGTTTGATTATTAAATAATTAACAATTCGTAAACCAACATTTCGATCTGCATTCGCGCACCGAATTTTCCGCCGCCGCCTCTCGAAGTTTTGATGGCAAGATCGGTTTCGGCAATTTTTTTCATTATATGCGAAAGTTCGTTGCGGTCGGCGCGACGTGCTGATGCGATAAATTCTTCGTGTTTGAATGGTGGAAGTCTGATTATCCGCATTATTTCGCGCCGTTCAACGCCTTGTTTCATTAATTCTTTGGCAAGCGAAAGTCTGCGGAAATTGCTCGCAATCAAACCCAAAAGCATCAGAGGTTCTGCGCCGTCGTCTAAAATCTTTTTCAAAACGTGCAAAGTTTTCAGTTTATTTTTTTCCATCAAATAATCGGTCAGATCAAAATTCGAGAGTTCTCTCGAATTCGGCACGAGCGATTCGACCAATTCGTAAGTTATCAGATTTTCCGGCAGAGCTGCGGCGCAGAGCTTTTCGATCTCATTCGTCAGACGGCGAACATTATTTCCAACCAAACCGACAATTTGACGAATCGCTTTTTCGTCAGCATCGGAATTTAATTCTTTGATCTTTCCCTTTGCCCAGTTTATCAATTCACCGTCGCTCAATGCTCCGAATTCGACGGCGACACATTTTTCGAGCAATAATTTTGCGACTTTTCTTCGTTTATCAAAGTCATCCGCAACAAAGATCACGACCGAAGTTTCGGACGGACGATTCAAATATCTGGCTAAAATCTCTTCGTCTTCTTCTTTTATATTTTCTTTTTTTCCGGTCGCTGAAATTATGATATTCGAGATTTTAATGACGCGTTTTGACGCGATCATCGGCATTTGCTCGGCATCTGACAGCGCGTAATTTAATTTACTGTCGTTCAAACTATGTTCGATTTCATTAAATTCGCGCAATTCGGAATTTGCCAAAACCAGATCCGCAATCGTCTTCGCCGCCAGATCGCGCAAAAAAGTTTCCGCGCCGAATAAAAGATATACGGACGCAAATTCTCGTTTTTTCAATTGATTACGTAAATCTTCACGTCCTAGAATTGCCATAGAAATTTTTATTTATCTAAATCAAACTATCGAGCGAAAATAAACAAAACATTAAATGATCGTTTAGCGACGGGCTTTGCCCGAAATCATCCGCGATAAGATGATGATTATTGATGTCTAAAATTACGGGCAAAGCCCGTCGCTAAGCGATTAACATAATTTTCCCTAATTTATTATCGGCTAAAATATGTGTCCTAATTCTTTTCTTCATTCACACCAATTCCATTAACAATCGCCGAAACGACAGATTCTGCAAAAGCACGCGACATACGTTCGACCGCCGGGTCTTCTTCGTTGAAAAAGGAACGCGGATCGTCGGAAAATTCAAAAGAATCGCGGAAAATGAAGTTTTGGTTGTCGTAAAGAATTTTTCCTTCGTCCAGATTGCGAATCGTTACGGCGGCGGTAATTGTTACTTCGTAAACTCTGGCGCGACCTTCGCGGTCAAGTAAAACGCCGGAAAAACTGAAATTTCTGATCGTCCCTTCGACAACCGCGTCCGCGCCTTCGCGCGAACCTTGCACTTTTAAACCACGTCCGCGTTTGATGATTTCCTTTGAAACGGCTTCGGTAAAGCGCGACGCAACGCGATAACGTGCGCCTTTTACTTCAAATTGAAACGGCGGAACCGCGATTATTTTAATGCGATTCGGCAAACCGGAATTTGTGACGGGTTTATAACATTCCTTAAATCCCGAAACAGTTAAAAATAAAATGATAAATGCCGATAATTTTACAAATCTCATAATTCCCTTCTAATCGCTTCAACAACCTTCAAAGCCTCGACCGTTTCTTTGACATCGTGAACACGCACGATATTTGCTCCGTTCCAACAAGCTAAAACATTTGTTGCCAGCGTTCCGTTCAATCTTTCGGAAGTCGGAACGTCGCCTAAAATTTTCCCGATAAAAGATTTGCGCGATGTTCCGACAAGCATCGGATATTCGGAAAATTCTCTGCAAAGTTTATTCAGTTTACCAATTAATTCTAAATTTTGCTCAAAGGTTTTGCTAAAACCGATGCCGACATCCAAACAAATTTGCTCGTCTTGGACACCGAAACTTTTTGCTTTTTTTATACTTTGATTAAATCCGTTTGCAACTTCCGCTAAAATATTTTCGACAGGTTTTTGTTTGTGCATTTCTTCAAAACTCCCGCGCAAGTGCATTAAAATCAAGCCTGTCTTATATTTTGCCGCAACTTCCGCAATTCGTTCGTCAAATTTTAAACCCGAAATATCATTGATAATTTCCGCGCCCGATTGAACAGCTATTTCGGCAACTTCCGATTTACTCGTATCAACAGAAATCGGAACATCGAAGCGTTTTGCAATCGCTTCGATTACGGGAACAATGCGGTTTATTTCTTGTTCGACGGAAACTCTTTCACTGTTCGGTCGCGTAGATTCGCCGCCGATGTCCAAAATATCCGCGCCTTCTTCGATCATTTTTTCGGCTTGTTTTAATGCAGTTTCTATCGAGTCGAACTTGCCGCCGTCGCTGAAACTATCCGGCGTTACATTCAAGATCGCCATCACCAAAGTTTTATCAAACGAGATTTTGCGACGCGAAGTTTGCCAAGTCATAAAATAATTTAACCGCAAAAGGCACAATGAGCGCAAAGCGAAATGAAGATTTTCACATTAATCTAAAATATATTCGAGTTTTTTTGAAAAATTATTCTACGGGCAAAAAACAATTTATGGCTGAATACCAACACACTTCGTCAATTCACTTTAAAGAGGCTTTTAAATCTTGAAACGGCTTACTATATTAATTTACAACGGTAGCCAAGCCTTGATATTTAATCTTTTTGAGCAATCACCGTTCGCCGATAACACGCCGGCACGCCAAGTATTCGGCGCACCGGCAAAGTTTTTTTGTCGGCGATAAGTTTTCCGTACATTGAGATGCAGTCGGTTTAATTCTTTGTCGGCATCACGGTATGCGGACGCACATACCATCTACTTCGACAAAACCCGGCGGACATCCGGCTTTAGAATTTGCTAACGCAGTGAGGAAAGCCTTGTCGTCGTCTTTTTCCCATGCAACTTTATTGTCATCTGTCTTAATAAATTCATTTTGAAATGTCTTTACGCTTTCCTCTACGTCGGCAGAGAATTTTTCCCTTGCCGGAAGCGTTTTGAATAGTGTGTATTGGACGAGTGCCGAATCTCTAAACGCATCAAGGGCTTCTCTGAGTCTGCAATATGAATCGAAATCATCGGATGTTAGTTTTTGTTTTGGCATTTTTTTTAGTCTCCTTTGTTATTTGAAATTATCAATCATAAAAATCAAGCCAACGCGATGTTGCTTGCTGTAAAAAACCGTCTTGCCGTCGGGCGACCAGGTGATGTCGGAAAAGTAAATATTCGGGTCGGTATTTTCGGTTATTTTAGTAATCTGACCGCTGGCAACCGAAGCGATTTCGATGTTGTCTTTCCCGTCTTCGTGAGTCGCCACGGCAATTTTTTGTCCGTCGGGTGAAAGCCGCAGGTTATCGAAATAGGCGGATTCAATTTTGGCTATCTTGTTCCGCTGTTTTCCGTCAGCCGAGATTTGAAACAAGCTGATTCCGGCTGGTTTAGTGAGATATTTACCGTTTTCACTCATCGCAAATATCAGATTGCCACCCGCTTGAGTCCAACCGACTAATTTTAAGACCGACTCTGACGAAACAATTATGTCCGTCTTTTCGCCATTTGTTGATTGAATGCTCCAGACATTTTTCTTGCCGGAGGATGTTTTTACACTGCTTGCAACGAAAGCCACGCGATCTCCATCGGGCGACCACAGCGGACAGGCTAATTTAAGATTCGGGTCGGTGTTTTTTGAAATTTGCTGCGGCTCACCCGAACCGTCGGAAGTAACTTTCCAGATATTCGACGTGCCGGATTTTTTTGAACAATACGCAAAGCTGCCGCCATCCGGCGACCAGCTATAATCTCTGATTTGGGCGCGATTATATGGCATCATCGCAAAGCTGTCGAACCAAATATCGTCGGATGTTATCTGGTTCTCATCCGCACCGCTTCGGCTGACTGTCCAGAGATTGATTTGATTGCCCGAAAAACGCAGAAAAGCGACCTTTCCGCCATCGGGCGAAAACGTCGGATTGAATCCGTTGGAAGCAATTTTTATCTGCTGCTCGTCTTCCGTCGGACGAATCAGAATCAAGCCTTCGAGAAGATGTTTATCTTCCGTCGCGGCTTGAAAAACCACGCTCTTGCCGTCGCTTGAAACGTCAGACCAAACCTCGATTCCAAAGTCCGATGTGAATTGATGCGCTTTTTTCTCCTCAAGATTCGTCTTCCAAAGATCGCATTCTTCTCTCGCCTGAGAAAGCAAAATTTTGCCGCCGTCGGATGATATATCCGAAATGAGAGCGTCGCTGCTCCCAATATTTATCTGTCCGGCTCGGTTTTCATCCAGATAAGCGATGCAGATTTGAAAGATGCCAT
This sequence comes from Pyrinomonadales bacterium, assembly GCA_038251885.1. GTDB lineage: Bacteria > Acidobacteriota > Blastocatellia > Pyrinomonadales > Pyrinomonadaceae > JAHCHG01. The sequence goes on from JBBSAX010000159.1 coordinate 10,879, forward strand.
CGCGTTTGCAGTTATAAATTATGCGTTTGCCGTCGGGCATCCAGACGGGAAATTCATCGTTACTGTCTTCATCATTTGTAATCTGAACGGGCTGACCTCCGCCAATCGGAATTGTAAAAATATGAAGCCGTCCGTTCACATCGGCTGAATAAGCGATTCGGTCATTTTCAGGCGAAACACTGAGAAATTGGGCGGTATTGCTTGAATCGAAATTCGTCAGTCGAGTAATTTGCCCCGAATTTACGGCGAGGGCGAAAAGATTACCATCCGATTGGTAATAAATCGCCGCACCGTCGCTCGACCATTTTTTTAAACTCACACGCGGACTATCGAGGGCTTTAATAAACTTTAGCTCTCCGCCGGAAAACGGTAATGCCCAAATTGCCGTCTGATTATCTCTATCTGAAAGGCAGGCGATCCGCTGACCGTCGGGCGACCAGATCGGACTTCGGTAGTTTCCTTTGCCGTCAGTAACCGGATTCGGCTTCCCGTCAGGCACTTGCTTTGTCCAAACATTTCGCAGTCCGTTTTTCATCAGCGAATAGGCGATCATCGTCCCGTTAGGTGAAAATTTAGCTTCGCTTTCGCCTTCGCCGGCTTCGCTATTCCAACTAACCAGCGTTCTCGGACGCATCGAAGCAAGATCGGAAGATGAACTTGTGTCCGCTTGTTTTACGCTTTGCCACCAAGTCCAACTTGCAATGCCGATCAATAAAAAAACGAGCGGCATAACCCAAGAAACAGGGCGGCGAAGGAAGATGGATCTTTGGGTTTTTACTCGCTCGGTTTCGGCGGTTGACCAATCAACAAATTGCTCACCCGTCGGAATCCTTTGCTTTTTGGTCGAATCCAATTCGGCATCGGCAATCGTTTCAAACATATCAGATTCAAAATCTTCCGCCGGATTATGCCGCAGATTTTTCAGATCAACCAGTAAATCACGCGCCGTCTGATAGCGTTGAGTGCGGCTTTTGCTGAGTAACTTTAGGTTTACTCTTTCAAGTTCCGGCGAAATTTCACGACTTATTTGATAAATCGGCGTGGCTTCGGTTTTCAAAATTGCGGCGAGAATATCGCCGGTTGTTTCGCCCTCAAACGGCTGTTTGCCGGTCAGCATTTCATACAAAACCACGCCCAAACTCCA
>JBBSAX010000160.1:0-11982 GCA_038251885.1 Pyrinomonadales bacterium
CGCCGATGAACTAAATAAATTCGGACATTCCGTAACGGTTTTCGAGCGCGACGACCGCATCGGCGGGCTTTTAATTTATGGAATTCCGAATATGAAACTCGACAAAAATCTCGTTGAACGGCGCGTAAATTTAATGCGCGATGAAGGAATCGAATTTTGCACAAATATAAAAGTCGGGACGCAAACTTCTGCGGAAGAATTAAAAAATGATTTTGATGCGATAGTTCTGGCTTGCGGCGCAACCGAACCACGCGATTTACCGATTGAAGGCAAAGAATTGATCGGCATTCATTTTGCGATGGAATTTTTGTTGAAAAACACAAAAAGTTTGCTTGATTCCGAACATTCCGACGGTAAATTTATTAATGTAAAAGACAAAAATGTCATCGTCATCGGCGGCGGCGACACGGGAACGGATTGCATCGCAACTTCAATCAGACACGGTGCAAAAAGCATCACACAATTTGAAATTATGCCGCAGCCAATTAAAAAAGTTTTCACGCACGAAAGTTGGTTGAGCAAAGTCCGTACATTTCAGGTTGATTACGGACAGGAAGAAGCCCAAGAAATTTTTGGCGCAGACCCGCGTGAATACTGTATTTTAACCAAAAAATTTGTCAGCGATGAAAATGGAAATTTGAACGGTTTGGAAACCGTTGAAGTCGAATGGAAAAATGGAAAATTATCTGAACTCGAAGGCACGGAAAAATTTTGGAATGCCGATAAAGTCTTTCTGGCAATGGGTTTTACGGGAGTTGAAAAATTAAAATTATTCGATGATTTAGGCGTTTCGATTACGGCAAAAGGCACGATTTCAGTCAATGAAGACAAACAAACTTCCGCCAAAAAAATCTTCGCCGCCGGAGATTGCGAACGCGGACAATCGCTCATCGTCTGGGCAATCGCCGACGGTCGCAAAGCCGCAAACAGCGTTGATAAATTTCTTCATTCGGCTGGAAATAATTAATCAGGATAATGCGCGGTAGCAAGCAATTTTACCATCAATCAACTTGATTTTAAGTTAAGTTGCTCACTATCATTCGCTCTATCAATTTAATTAAAATTCGAGGAAGTTTTTAGAAAATTATCCACTATCAACTGATTTTCAGGAAATGCTATTTATAACTGAGAAATAGTGAATAATTAACAATGGATAGTTGATAATTTAAGCGGTTGTTCAACTTTTGAAATTTTCAAACAGACCTGAGATTTATTTTTGCAGAACTTCAATTAGAAGATTAATTTCTTCTTTTTTCACACACAAAGGCGGCAACAATCGCAAAACATTCGGATCACTCGAAGTGCCTGTGATTATGTTATTTTCCAATAGTTTAGTGTGAAAAGGCTTGCAGTTTTCAGAAAATTCAATTCCGAGAAGTCCGCCTTTCCCGCGCAGAGTTACGACTTCTTCGATTTCCTTTAATCTTTCGCGCAGATAGTTTTCGATTGCGGAAATATTCTCGCGCATTTTGTCGTTTTCAATCGCTTCAATCGTCGCTAAAACTGCCGCCATTGCCAGCATTCCACCGCCGAAAGTTGTTCCCAAATCGCCGTTTTTGATGACTTCGGAAATACATTCATTGACCAAACACGCGCCGACCGGAACGCCGCTGCCGAGAGATTTGGCGAGTGTAATAATGTCCGCTTCGACATTTCCGGCTAAATCCGAACCCGAAAAAAACCAGTTTCCCGTTCGCCCGATTCCGGTTTGAACTTCATCGAAAATCAAAACGATTCCGTGTTCGTTACAAATTTCGCGCAAACCGACAAAAAATTCAGGCGAACTTTCAGTAACGCCAGCCATTGATTGAATCGGTTCGAGCATAATCGCCGCCGTGTCCGAATCAGCTAATTCTCGAACGCTTTCCAAATTTCCGAATTCCGCGCAGACGTGATGCGGAACATTCGGTCTGCCGATTTCGCGGTATTTCCCCAAAAATGTCGCGGAAATTGCGTCGGCAGTTCGCCCGTGAAAACCGCCGGAAAACGTAATAATTTTCTCGCGCTTCGTCGCCAACCGCGCCATTCTCATCGCATTTTCGTTCGCCTCCGTTCCCGAATTGCAGAAAAACGCTTTCGTGATTGATTTAGGCGCAATTGAAACGAGCTTTTCGGCGGCTTTGGCACGAACTTCCGAATAGACGAGATTTGAATAAAACAAAACTTTTTCAGCCTGATTTTTCAACGCTTCGACAATGTGCGGATGCGAATGCCCCGTCGCGCAAACCGCGTGTCCGCCGTAAAGATCGAGATATTTTTCGCCTTCGCTCGTCCAAATCCACGAACCGCGTCCGCGTTCGACGGAGATATTCATCTTTGCGTAAGTTGCGACTTGAAAATTTTCTTCGAGATTTTCTATTTCAGTAAAATTCATATTTTTTTTAGCCACGAACAATCACGAAAATTCACGAACTATTTTGTTTTGGTATCTTAACTTTCGTGTTCTTTTGTATTTGTTCGTGGCTGAACTATTTTAAATATTTGTCTAAAATCCGTGTCCAAATCGCGTAACCTTTGGAATTCATATGGAGTTTGTCAGCAACAAAAATGTCTTCCGTCGGTTCGCCATTTGCGCCGAGCATCGGTTTCCAAACGTCAACAAAAGTCGCGTTTTTATCTTTTTTAATTTCAACTTCTATCAATTTGTTTGCCTTTTGAAATTTATCGGCAATTTTCCAACGCGAAGGCGAAGGTTTTAATGAAACGTAAAATATCTTCGTTTTGGGCAGTTTTTCGTGAACCATTTTCGCAAAAATGCGGTAACTTTCCAAAAGATTTTCCGGCACAATTCCATCATTTACGTCATTTTCTCCGGCGTAAAGCACAATTGTTTTCGGTTTATACGGTGCGACGATTTGGTCGAAATAATGATTGATATCTTCAAGCCGCGAACCGCCGAAACCGCGATTGATAATCTTCAAATTCGGAAAGCTCTGCCGCAAATTCTCCCACATTCTCATCGAAGAACTGCCGACAAACAAAACCGCATTTTCCGGCGGAGTCTGTTTACGGTCAATTTCCGCAAACGCATTTATCTCTTGTTCCCAAATCTTCTCGCGGTCATAAGTCTGCGCCTGTGCAAACGCAGCGAAAAGAAAAATCGCAAACAAAAAGCTGATTATTATTTTTTTCATCTTTATTTTAATCAATTCAAAAAGAAAATTAGCAGGGATAAAAGGATGAAAAGGATAAAGAAATATTTCAAATTTTCTACTGGTTTATCCTTGTTAATCCTGTCATCCCTGTTGATTTAATTGATTTTTTCGCGTCAAAATTTATGTCAATTTTAGCACATCGTTGTGGCTGATAACCGCGTCGGGATTTTCTTGCAAAGCGGTTTGAAATTTGTCATTAAAATCTTCGTCCGCGTCTTCAAAATTCAGAAGAATTTTCGTTTCATTAAGCAACGCTTTCGCGTCCGTTTCGGTCGCGGCGCGGCGAATCGAAGTCGCTTCGTCAATCAAGGCGATCAACGACGAAAGTTTGCGAAGCCACGCAAAATGCGCGTCGTCAATCACTAGAGATAAATATTGATTCGGCGATTGGATTTTACCGTTTTTCATTTCATAACTCGCTTTCGCGCCGTCAAGCAAAGTTTTATGAAGCCGCAGCATTGCCTTGCTCAAACCTTTCAAATTCGAGCGCGTTTCGTCCGTTAATTTATCGTGTCCGTTTTCAAATTCCGTATTCATAAAATTATTGTAAATTAAACGCGCCGATGAAGAAAATCGCGGGGCGCATGAACAATACTTTGCGCCAACATTCGTACACTTTCGGAATTTTTATGAAATGCGGCAATTTCTTCCGCCGTCAATTTTATTGTGATTGTAAAAATCCCCACCGTTCCGCAAACCGCTTCCAAAAAATATTCGTCCGTTTTTTCGTCGTGTTCGAGAATGTAAAACCAATTTTCTTCCTGTAAAACCTTCATATTTTCTACGGATTTGAGCCAATCAATTTTAATCCGGTCGTTTCTTCAAGTCCGAACATTAAATTCATATTTTGAACCGCTTGCCCCGCCGCACCTTTTACCAAATTATCAATCGCGCTAAATACGGCGATTTGTCTGCCGTTTGCGTGAAACGCGATGTCGCAAAAATTCGTCGTTTTCACCCAATTTATGTCGGGCGAATTTTCTACTAATCTGACGAAAAATGCATCTTTGTAAAAATCCTGATAAATATTCCGCAAATCCTCATTCGTCGAAATGGTCGCGGTTTCTAGATAACACGACGCGAAAATCCCGCGCGAAACGGGCAATGAATGCGTCATAAAAATGAATTCATTTGTAAATTCACCGACTTCGCGCAAATGCTGCTCAATTTCGGGAACGTGCTGATGCTGAAAAGGTTTATACGCATAAAACGAATTCATCCGCTGCGGATGATGCGTATTCGCCGCCGCTTTCGCGCCCGAACCGCTCGAACCCGTTTTTGCGTCAACAATTATTTTTCCTGTCAGCAAACCACTTTTCACCATCGGCGCAAGCGCAAGCAAAGTCGCCGTCGCAAAACATCCGGGATTTGCGACATATTTCGCAGATTTTATCTGTTCACGGTTTATTTCGGTCAAACCGTAAACAAATTCTTTCTGCAATTCGTGAGCGGTGTGTTCGAGGTTGTAAAATTGTTTAAAAATATCTTTATCATTGATACGAAAATCGCCTGACAAATCAATAACTTTCACATTTGTCGGTAAATTTGGAATCAAACTCAACGCCTGACCGTGCGGCAAAGCGAAAAATGCGACATCAATGTTTTCAAGCGCAGACATATCTTCGGGCGATTTCTCGAATCTTAAATCAGTCAAACCGAACAAATTTCGATGCACTTCGCCGACCGCTTTTCCCGCGTGTTCATTCGCCGTTACCAAAACGATTTCCGCGTGTCCGTGAAACAGCAAAATCCGCAAAAGCTCGCTCCCGCCGTAACCCGAACCACCGAAGATGGCGACGCGATTTTTTTTATTCATTAATTCATTCATTTTTATCTCTTACCTTTTCTCGCGCCTGATTTAGAAGTTCTCCGTAACTTTCTTTAAAAGATTCAACTAAAATCTTTTCCAAATCACAACATAAATTCCACAAAACTCTTTCTTCAGCTTGATCTTCAATCGTCAATTCCGAATCGCTCTCGCTGAAACGCGTCAAAAACTCAAACAAAACTAAGGCTTCGTCTTTTGTTAATGAAATATTTATTTTACTCATTATCTGTTTCCCACAGTCTTCCTTTTCGTTTTACCAGACAGTTATAACAAGGACTATTTTTACCGTCCAAATTGTGCCAACAGTGATTTTCGCCGATAGCTTCACAATCTTCGGTTGTATTCGGATAAAACGCTTCTAAATAATCCTGCGGCTTCAAATGACTAATCATTTTGCTTGAGAAAACTTCACACTTGTCGCTGATTTCTTCATCGTAAAGCGAATAAACATCAGTAATTTCGATAAACTTTGCGCCTTCCAAGTCTTTCACATAATCTTTCGCTTCTCGATGTGCTAATTTCAATGCTTCCGTTTCGCTTTCCGCTTTTAACAAAATTATTCGCTCTTCGTACCATTGATTGATATTTTCAATTTTGGATTTGTGTAAGAAAATTCCTTTCGCCGAAAACCAATTTTTCCCGCTCATAAATTCTTTTTTAACCAGTTTTTGTTTGAAGATTATTTATTACTAAACTCGATTAAATCCCAAAGATTGCCGTATAAATCGGCGAAAACGGCGACTGTGCCGTATTCCTCGACTTTCGGTTCGCGGACGAATTTTACGCCTTTTGATTTGTAATTTTCGTAATCGCGCCAAAAATCGTCGGTTTGCAGAAAGAGAAAAACGCGACCGCCGGTTTGGTTGCCGATTCTCGATATTTGCTCGTCGCCGACACCTTTTGCCAAAAGTAATTCACAGCCATCGGAGTTTTTCGGTGCGACTTTTACCCAGCGTTTTGTTTCCGACAGCGGCGTGTCTTCGACGAGAACGAACCCGAGTTTCTCCGTGTAAAATTTGATCGCTTCGTCATAATCTGCAACGACCAAAGCGATGTGCGCGATTGATTGTTTCATAATTTACTATCTCTAAATTCAAACAGGATTAACAGGATATTTATGATAAAGATTCGGTTTTATAATCCTGCCCATCCTGTCCATCCCTGTTTGAATTAAACTAAACAATCTCGCGCCGTCGCGTCTGGCATTTCCTGCTTTGATACCGTAGTTTTGCTCGACAAAATCTTCGCCCATCTGCGAATCCGTAACCGAACCGGCAATGACATCAATTTCGATTCCCAAATTTTTCAAAACCGTCATTCCGCCGACCACGCCGACATAATCGCCCGCACAGAAAACGAATGATGAAATCGCATCTTTGATTTCCAAATCCTTCAAAACTGAATCAACCGCGTAGCCGCCGACGATACCGTCACCGAGTTCGACGACGATCAGATCGGGATTAAATGAATTTAAATGATTCAAAATCGCTTTCGCTACCGACGGCAAATCGTCGTGGTCAACCGTCGAAGGCAATCCGCAATCGAGAAAACTCGCCGTCCATTTCGCTCCGCTGTCTTGCATATTCAAAGTGTCGCGCAAAGCGGCAACGCCCGACATTTTCGCGCCCGCGATTTTTAATCCGGCGTGATGCGCCTGTTTGACGATCTCGGTTGCCGCGACGGTTTTGCCCGAATTCATACAAGTTCCCGCGACAACGACAATCGGCGCGGACTTTTCTAATACATTTGTCGGCTTCAATGCACCATCGCCGATGTTCATAATCTCATACTTATAACCGCCGCCGAGCACTGGCGGTTCCGACATGGCGATGCCGAGAACTTCGACTTCAATCGCGTCGGAAAATGAAGAATGATGACCAAGACACACACCGATCACGCCGCCCATATTGAGCAGATTCAGCTTGTCACCTGTTTTAATGGAGTCGGGAACGTCGCCGACAAAACCTTTCAGAGCACGCCGTCTGCCGAGAACGCCAATCAAAACGTCATTGCGGTTGATCTTCGCAAGTCGTCCGTTCGGAAGTTCGAGATTGCCGTAAGTTACCGATTCGCTCAATGCTTTGACAACCACAACATCGCCCGCTTTCGGCGCGTTGTTTTCAGCAATCACGCTAACCGTTTTCGTCAAATTAAGCGGCGAAGTCGCCGAACCGATTTTGTCTGCTTCTAAAATCATAATTCACCTTTTTGCCACAATTCTTCATCAAAATCATATTCACTTTCAGCTAATTTTTTAGATTCTCTCATAACTATTTCAAGCCATTTTTGTGGATTGGTTTTCAAAAAAATCCAACCTTTTTCTACACATTCTGGATGATTCCCTTCCTCTAAATAAATCCAGTCTGCAAGCCTTTGGTGAAAGGGAAAGTCAATTTGCCCTGCAATATCTGAAATTTTGCTAACGCCTTCAAATGGTTCAATCTCATTTGAAAGTATTTTTCGCGCGATCTCTTTCGCTTCGTTGAACAAAGAATTTATTTCATTTGGATAACTACGAAAACCAATGTCTGCAAAACAATAACGCACTAATTTGAAAACTGAGTCTTTATCCAAATGATTTTTATCCATTGAAGCCAGTTTTCTTAGATATTCGCCATCTTTCCCTTCCTTTAAGCAACTGTTCGCCCAATCAACACAATCTTCGGGCGTGATTTTTCCTGTGTAAAGAAATCCAATAAATTTGGAAGTATCCATAAATTAATCCATTTTCCGCAAACGCAATCTCAAAGACTGCAATCGAATAAAACCTTCCGCGTCGAGTTGGTTATACGCGCCCGCGTCGTCTTCAAAGGTTACAACCCGTTCTTTGTAAAGGGAATTCGGCGATTTGCGACCGAGAATCGTGACGTTGCCTTTGTAAAGTTTTATGCGGACTTCGCCCGAAACGGTTTCCTGTGTTTGGTCAATCATTGAGCGTAAAATCTCGAATTCCGGCGCGAACCAGAAGCCGTAATAGATTGATTCGGCAAACTTTACGCCGAGAGAATCACGCAAACGCATCACTTCTCGATCCATCGTGATTGATTCGAGAGCGCGGTGCGCCGCCTGCAAAATCGTCACGCCGGGAGTTTCATAAACGCCGCGCGATTTCATCCCGACGAAACGATTTTCGACCAGATCAACGCGCCCGATGCCGTGCATCCCGCCTAAGAAATTCAGTTTGGAAAGCATATCAACCGCGCCGTATTTCTCGCCGTTGATCGCCACGGGTTCGCCTTTTTCAAACATTAAAATAATTTCTTCCGCTTTGTCCGAAGCGTTTTCCGGCGATTTCGTCAGCAGAAAAATATCTTCCGGCGGCGCAGTCCACGGGTCTTCAAGAATGCCGCCTTCATAGGAAACGTGCATCAGATTTCTGTCCATCGAATAAGGTTTTTCGGCGGTCGCCGTAACTTCGATTCCGCGTTCGGCGCAATACGCGATCAGATCGGCGCGACCTTTAAATTCCCAATGCCGCCACGGAGCGACGACTTTGATGTCCGGCTGAAGCGCGTAATAAGTCAGTTCAAACCGCACCTGATCGTTGCCTTTGCCGGTCGCGCCGTGTGCCACCGCGTCCGCACCTTCTTTTTGGGCAATTTCAATCTGCTTTTTCGCAATCACCGGACGCGCCAAACTCGTTCCCAAAAGATAAACACCTTCGTAAAGCGCGTTTGCCTTAACCGCCGTCCAAACAAAATCCCTGACGAATTCCTCGCGCAAATCTTCGACGTAAAGTTTCGACGCACCCGTTTTCAGTGCCTTTTCTTCCAGCCCGTCAAGTTCGTCGCCCTGCCCGACATCGGCGCAAAAACAAACCACTTCCGCGCCGTATGTTTCCTTGATCCAAAGCAACATCGCTGACGTGTCGAGTCCGCCCGAATATGCCAATACAACTTTGTTAATTTTCTTTTCCATTGTTTTTTGGTGAGCAGTAAGCGGTGAGCAGTAAGCAGAAAAAAGAAGGAATTGCTGCTCACTGCTCACCGCTTACTGCTCACTTTTCAAATATTTCCCAGAGTTTCCGAATCGCCGTTTTTTGCATTTTTGCATCTTTGACAGCAATAAAAATCGTATCTTCGCCCGCGATTGTACCGACTATTTCCGCGATTTCCGCCGCGTCAATTTTTACGCAGACCGCCGAAGCCAAACCTAATTCACATTTTGCCACGAGCAAATTATTTCCCGATCTTTCCAGACTTTGCAGACCGAACGGATTTGTTTCGGCGCGTGTTTCGGGCAAAGCGTAAATTCCGTGAACCTTTATTATTCCGAGTTCGACCAAATCTCGCGAAATGCTCGATTGAGTCGCAAAAACACTTTCTGATTCGAGCATTTCCGAAAGTTCATCCTGCGTACCGATTTCATTTGCCCGAATCAAATCTAAAATTACTTTTTGTCTTAATTTTTTTTGCATAAAATGGCAAGTATTATGCAATTTAATTGCATAATACTTGCATAGATGAATAATTTAATTTAAAAGTTGTTTGTTGTCAAAATAAAATGCCGGGAATTAGAAAAGAATGAAATACGGATGAACAGCGATTGTGCAGATTTTCTAAAATTTAATAGAAATAAAATTTCCGCCTATCTTGCGTCTTGGTAACTTTGAGTTAAAATTGATTTTCTCAAATTTAATTTTTTGAAATCTTTCGTTGATGGGCGAAAGTTTGAGGCGGAAAAATATTTTTAGGAACAAACTATGAAACAATCAACGCTGATTTTCTTTATTTTTACGTTTTCGGCGGTTAATTTATTTGCTCAAAACATTTCGTCGCCGAATGGCAATTTGGCTTTGACATTTAAGTTAAGTGATGCTGGCGAACCTGTTTACAGTCTTTCATACAAAGGGAAAGCGGTTATCAAAGACAGTAAAATGGGATTTGAAATCAAAGATCAATCCGAATTGAAAAAAGGTTTTACGATTCTCGACACAAAAACTGTCGAAAAAGACGAAAGTTGGAATCAGGTTTGGGGCGAAGTCAAAACTGTTCGTAATCATTACAAAGAATTAGCGGTTACGCTTGAACAAAAAGCCGAGAAATTAAATAGAAAATTGATGATTCGTTTTCGGGTTTTCGATGACGGACTCGGTTTTCGCTACGAATTCCCTGTTCAGGACGAACTCAAATATTTCACAGTCAACGAAGAAAAAACCGAGTTTAATTTAACAGGCGATCATAAAACTTTCTGGATTCCGGGCGATTATGATTCGCAGGAATATGCCTACAACACGACGAAACTCAGCGAAATTGACGCTACAAAAGGAAAATTAGTTTCTGAAATCGCAGTTAAATCAATTTTCGCCGACAACGCTGTGCAAACGCCTCTGATGATGAAAACGGGCGACGGACTTTACATCAACATTCACGAAGCCGCGCTGATAAATTATCCGGCGATGTATATGTCGGTTGACCGCAAAGCCTTCGGTTTGACGACGCATCTCGCGCCCAACGCGGTCGGAAGCGCGGCATTTTTGCAAACTCCGGCGAAAACGCCTTGGCGCACGGTAATTGTTTCCGATAAAGCAACCGATATTCTCGCGTCAAAAATGATTTTGAATCTGAACGAACCGAACAAAATCAAAGATACTTCGTGGATTAAACCACAGAAATTCATCGGCGTATGGTGGGAAATGTTTATCGGCAAAGGCACTTGGAATTATTCCGATACGAACAATGTGAAGATTGATGAAACGGACTGGAAGTCGCTCAAACCGAACGGCAAACACGCCGCAAATACAACGAACGTCAAAAAATACATAGATTTCGCTGCGAAAAATGGAATTGACAGCGTTTTGGTCGAAGGTTGGAATATCGGTTGGGAAGATTGGTTCGGCAATTGGAAAGAAAATGTCTTTGATTTTGTCACGCCGTATCCCGATTTCGATGTTGAAGAATTACACAAATACGCGGCAAAAAAAGGCGTAAAATTAATTATGCACCACGAAACTTCCGGTTCAGCAACGAATTACGAACGCCGTTTGGACGAAGCGTTTCGCTTTATGAAAGCAAATGGCTACGATGCGGTAAAAACAGGTTACGTCGGCAAAATCATTCCACGCGGCGAATTTCACGACGGGCAATGGATGGTTAATCATTATATTCACGTCTTGGACACGGCGGCAAAATACAAAATTATGATTGATTCACACGAATCCGTTCGTCCGACCGGAATTCATCGAACATATCCGAATTGGCTGGCGGCGGAAGCGGCACGCGGCACGGAATTTGAATCTTTCAGCGCAGAAGGCAATCCGCCCGATCATCTGACGATTTTGCCATTCACACGATTAATGGGCGGTCCGATGGATTTCACGCCCGGAATTTTTGAAATTAAATTAAATTACGTTGATCCGACTAAAACAAATCGCGTTCATACGACACTGGCAAAACAACTCGCGCTTTATGTAACGATGTATTCGCCTCTGCAAATGGCGGCGGATTTGCCGGAAAATTACGAAAAAAGAATGGACGCTTTTCAATTTATCAAAGATGTCGCGGTTGATTGGGACGACTCGAAAATTATTGAGGCTGAACCGGGCGATTTTCTGACGATTGCACGCAAAGCGAAAAATAAAGACGAATGGTTTATCGGCGCGATCACTGACGAAAATGCGCGGACGGCTAATGTTTTATTAAACTTTTTAGATTCCAATAAACAATACGTTGCGACAATTTATGCCGACGCAAAGGATGCCGATTGGGATAAAAACCCGATGGCTTACGAAATCAAAAGCTACATTGTAAATAACAAAACCGCTCTGAAATTGGCATTGGCAAACAGCGGCGGCGCGGCGGTTAGTTTGAAGATCGCTTCGCCGGCGGATTTGAAAAAATTGCCTGATTACGTAGTTAAATCAGGGCTTTCTCATAAAAAGTTAAGATGTTTTAATGCTATCATCAGACTGTCAAAGTCATCTCCAAAATTTTCTAATTGGGCTTTTTTATTCTGACAGTTCTGCCGATTTAAGATGATGTCGGCTAATGTTCTAAGTTC
>JBBSAX010000161.1:0-11922 GCA_038251885.1 Pyrinomonadales bacterium
GTGAAGAAAAACAAAAAATGAAGCTTCAGAAAATGATTCCGATAGGTTTTGAAAGAGCCGAAATCGAGCGTTTGCGTCAAAAATTTGAACGCCTTTTTGCCGTTTTGGAAGATTCTATGGAAGCAGAATCTCTCGAAGTTTTCGGCTCATTCCTGCCGCCCGTTGATCTGCGGGAAGGCGATAAGGCGATTTTTATTTGTATGGAACTTGCCGGAGTTTCAGCCGACGAAATTAATTTGACAGTAAATTCAAAGGAAGTTTGCATCGAAGGAATCCGTAAAACTTCAAAGCAGACGCAAAAAGCGGTTTCGCATTTTTGCTCCGAACGCCAATACGGAAAATTCCGGCGTGTCATTCAACTTCGGTGGGCAATTAATTTAAAGGAAGCAACCGCCGAACTGAAAAATGGACTTTTGAAAATTTATTTGCCGAAACTCATTGATCGGCGCGGTGCGGCTGTAAAAGTGCCGATAAAAATAATTGAAGGTGAAAAGTAGATAGATTATAGAGTAAGAAGTGAGAAAAGAGATTAAAAAAATGCCGAAAGGCTTTTATCTCTTTACATTTTTTTACTTTCAAGCATTTCCACTTTAGCCTTTTTTTTTCTAACATTAATAATATGGACGAAATAGAAGATTTCTCAGAAAAATTGAATGAAGCTGAAATAGCCGATCCTCAATTACAAATTCCATCCGAATTGCCTGTGTTGCCTTTGCGCGACATTGTAATTTATCCGTTTATGATCGTTCCGCTTTTTGTTTCACGCGACAAATCAATTCGCGCGGTTGACGAAGCGTTGAGCCAAAATCGGATGATTATGCTCGTCTCGCAAAAAGACGTTGACAAGGAAGATCCGGAACAAAAAGATTTATACAAGGTCGGCACGGTTGCCGTCATTATGCGGATGCTGAAATTGCCCGACGGCAGAATCCGCATTCTTATTCAAGGACTTTCACGCGCCAAAGTTGATTCGATTGATTGCGGTGGAAATTATGTCAAAGGAAATTTGACTCCGATCTCAGAACCGCTCACGCCGACAAATTCTTTGGAAGTCGAAGCTCTCGTTCGCAATGTGCGCGGTGCGATGGAACGCTCGGCGAATCTTGGAAAAAACATTTCTCCCGAAGTTTTGGCGATAATTGCTAATCTGGAAGATGCCGGAAGATTGGCGGATTTATCGGCTTCAAATCTGGAATTAAAAGTCGAAGACGCACAGAGCGTTTTGGATATTTCCGATCCGGTCAAACGCTTGCGCCGCGTCAATGAATTGTTGAGCAAAGAAATTGATGTGCTGACGGTACAACAGGAAATCAATATACAAACCCGCGCCGATATTGACCGTTCGCAGAGAGAATATTTTCTGCGGCAGCAATTAAAAGCGATTCAGTCGGAACTCGGCGAAGGAAACGAACTTTTTGAAGAAATCGAACAATACCGCGATAAAATTTTAAAGGCAAAAATGCCGCAACACGCGGAAGAAGAAGCACTTCGACAATTAAAAAAACTCGAAAGAATGCACCCGGACACCGCCGAAACCGCGACTTTGAGAAATTGGCTCGATATTATGGCAGAACTTCCCTGGTCGAAATCTTCAAAGGATAATCTCAATTTAAAAAAGGCGGAAAAAATTCTTGATGAAGATCATTACGGACTCGAACGAGTCAAAGAACGAATGATCGAAGCGTTGGCAGTTCGTAAATTAAAGGAAAAACCGAAAGGCTCGATTTTGTGTTTAGTTGGACCGCCCGGAGTCGGTAAAACTTCACTTGGTCGTTCGGTTGCCCGCGCTTTAAATCGCAAATTTGTTCGGCTATCACTTGGCGGTTTGCACGATGAAGCCGAAATTCGCGGACATCGCAGAACTTACGTCGGCGCGATGCCCGGACGATTGATTCAAGCGATTCAGCAAGCGGAAACGAATAATCCACTAATAATGCTCGATGAAATTGATAAAGTCGGTGCAGATTTTCGCGGCGATCCGAGTTCCGCGCTTTTGGAAGTTTTAGACCCCGAACAAAACAGCACTTTCCGCGATAATTATCTAAACGTGACATTCGATTTGTCGAACGCTATGTTTATGACAACCGCGAATGTTCTGGACACGATTCAACCCGCTTTGCGCGATAGAATGGAGATAATTTCGCTTTCGGGTTACACCGAAGAAGAAAAACTCGAAATTGCGAAACGTCATCTTTTGCCGAAACAAATCGAAGAAAACGGACTCGAAAAAAGCGACATCAAATTTGCCAAGACCGCTTTGATGCAAATTATCAGTCAATATACGCAGGAAGCCGGACTTCGCCAACTTGAGAGAGAAATCGGCAAGGTTTGCCGGAAAGTTGCGCGGAAAAAAGCCGAACTTGAAGACGAATTCAAAGCCGTGACGATAACGACAAATAATCTCAAAGAATTTTTACGTTCGCCGAAGATTTTCCCCGAAGAAGCCTTGAAAAAAGATTCAATCGGCACGGCGACAGGACTCGCTTGGACGGCTGTTGGCGGCGATATTTTGTTTATCGAAGCGATTCGCACAAAAGGTAAAGGCAAACTGCAATTGACCGGACAGCTCGGCGAAGTGATGCAGGAATCGGCGCAAGCCGCGTATTCTTATGCTAAGGCAAGAGCCAATGAAATAGGTATCAACGAAGAAGATTTTGAAAACTTCGATATGCACGTTCACATTCCCGAAGGCGCGATTCCGAAGGACGGTCCGAGCGCGGGAATTACGATGGCAACTGCGATGGTTTCCTCGCTTTCGCATCGCGCGATTCGCAAAGATTTAGCCATGACAGGCGAGATCACTTTACGAGGCAACGTGCTTCCAGTCGGCGGAGTCAAAGAAAAGGTTTTGGCGGCGAGGCGTGCAAAAATAAAGACAATAATTCTGCCTGCCCCGAATGAGCGTGATTTGGAAGATTTACCTCAGGAAGTTTTGACTGATTTGACATTTATATTTGTAGAGAATGTTCAGGAAGTTTTCCGCGAGGCATTATTGGAAAAGTCTGAACCGAATGAAAAAATGAAAAAGAGTGCGGCAAAGAAATAAACATAATTAAATGTAATAGCTGTCATAAGCAATATAAGTATAGAACATAAACGCCAGATTTTATCGGAGTCTAATTTATTGACACGCTCTTGCACGTATGATAATTTTAGAGAGTTTGTTTCATAGTGCAAACAGAAATTATAATAAAGGAACTTTTAATACAAACGAGCGTTAAATCAAATAACGCAACATTTTTAGGTCGTTTTACTGATTCGCCCTAACCCCAAAAAATTATGAGGAGTATAGACGAACTGATGAAAACACACCTTTATAAGGTTTTCAGTTTAACCGCAATTTTTATATTTATTTTCAGTTTTTCTGCTTTAGGACAATTCAACAAACCTGAAGAAGTTAAGCAAACCGAAGCCCAAATTTTAATTATTACCGATTCAGTCGGTAAATACTTCAAGGAAGGAATGGTTGCCTTAAAAGACGGCAAGCGTTTAGATGCTGGTCAAAAATTCAATAAATCTGTCGAAGTTTTTCTGCTTTCGACAATGAATGTGCAAAGCAATCAGAAACTTTCGGGTTGCTATAATCAATTGATCGAAACGGTTTATCGAATGGAATTTCCCGCGACGCAACCGCCGAATATCAGAAGTCTTTCGGCAACCTGCGAATGGAATTGGAATAATAACGATTATCAATTAGCCGACGAAATTGCCAAACTCGTTCGGAAAACTCCGGTGCAAACCGATGTTCAGACAAATACGGCGTTGATTACATCGGCAGACGGCAAAACGAATCAGCCGGATCAAGCTCAAGTCGGTTTTAATGAACAGGTTTTTGAACCGTCGCCGCTCGATGAACTCGCTAAACTTCAACTGACGCAGGAAGAAGTCAACATAGACACGCCCGAAGCACAACAGCAATATCAATATATTCAATACGCGGTTGCCAATAAATCACTCGGTTTCCAATTTCAGGTTCATCCGATGATTCAACAGTTTTTGAATTATTATCAAGGTCGCGGACGCAAAACGATGGAAGTCGGTCTATATCGTTCGGGAATGTTTATGCAGATGGCTCGCCGAATCTTCCGCGAAGAAGGCGTGCCGGAAAACGTCGCGTGGCTCGGACAAGTCGAAAGTGCTTGGAAACCGACGGCGGCTTCGTGGGCTTCGGCTTCGGGTTTGTGGCAATTTATTCCGGGAACGGGAACACGTTTCGGTTTGCGCCGCACGGCTCACCTTGATGAACGCAATAGTTTTGAGCAAGCAACACGCGCTTCGGCAAAATATCTGAAATTTCTTGCCAATCGCTACGGCGGAAACTGGGAATTAGCAATGGGCGCATACAATTGCGGTGAAGGAAATGTTGACAAAGCAATTCGCCGCGCCGGAGTTTCAAATTTCTGGGCGGCATACCCATATTTGCCGCAAGAAACCCGCAACTACGTGCCGAACATTTTGGCAACAATTTTAATCGCCAATAATCCGAATAAATATAACTTCGGACATATTCGTCCTGCCGCGCCGCTGCGCTACGATCAAATCCGCGTTCCGTCTTCGACAAACTTGAATTTGCTTGCTCAAGCGTCTGACACAACCGTCGAATATCTGCGTTATTTGAATCCAGAACTTCGCACGAATTCAACGCCGCCCGAACCGTATATCGTTCGCGTTCCCGCTGGCAAAGCAAACGAAGTCGTCGCACTGTTCAGAAGATTTCCGGGTTCACAACCTGTAAATAATACGGCAGTCGCAAAAACTTCAAAAGGCGAAACGTGGGAATCTCTGGCAAATAAACTCGGCTTTACCGCCGCCGAATTACGCGCCCTTAACGGTAATGCCGCAGTTCCCGCAGGCAAAGTTCTAATTCCCGACAGAGGAAATTTGGTGGCGAATACAAACTATTCACGCCCGACAAATCAGCCTGTCGCGCCGATAAACAATAATATCCGCGTCGTTAAAGCATTAGCCGGCGATACGGTTGCGAAACTCGCCGAGCGTGAAAAGGTTTCTCCGGTTGAAGTTGCCAAGTTCAATGGATTATTCACAACCTCAAAACTAAACGCCGGACGCGAAATAAAGATTCCGACCAAATAATTTTTGGTTGAAATTGAAGTTAAAAAGCCGGGTTTGATTATTTCAAACCCGGCTTTTTTATTCTTTTTTTTCTTGTTTGTATGAAGCCTACTAGATTTCCTTTAGCATCAATCACACCGAGCGCACCGATACCGTTGAGTCGCATTAATTCTTTGGCATCTCTTAAAAGTGTGGTTGATTCGACAAAATACTCGGTGGTAATCGGACGCATTGCCGTGTGAATTTCCGTTTTATTCCAATCTTCACGCGGCAGTTCTTTAATGTCTTTTAATGCTAGAATTCCGTAAAGTTGACGATCTCTTGCCACCGGAAAAATAGTTTGCCGATGAACGGGCAAGATATGGTCAACAAAATGTAGAACGGTTATTTCCGGGGCGATGGAAATCGGCAATTTCATTACGTCTTCGACAATAAGATTGTCAAGATCACGAACTTGTTTGATAATTCCTTTTGCCGAATCATAAAGAAAGATTCCAACCAAACCCGTCCAGAATCCCATAAAAAATTGCCGTTGAATAAGTGCGGCGAAAATGCCGAAAACGATCATTACAACGCCAATAATTTGTCCGAATTTTCCCGTCAAAATCGTCGCTTCATTTAAATCCGTGCCGCGTTTCCAGAGAAATGAACGCAAAACTCTGCCACCATCCAGCGGATAACCGGGAAACATATTAAAAACCGCGATCAGAAAATTAAGGAGAAAAAGTAAAAAACACAGCGGCGATAAAATATTATCTTTGCCGAGTAAATTTGCGGCAAACATTAATCCGATAAAAAATAATGCTAATAAAAAACTCGCCGCCGGTCCCGCAATTGCGATGCGAAATTCGGCACGCGGCGTGTCGGGTTCGTGCCGAAATCTTGCCAATCCGCCGAACGGGTGAAGAACGATTTCCAAAACCTGTATGCCTTCCATTCGCGCAATAAAAGCGTGAGCGAGTTCGTGGAGAAAAATCGAACCGAAAAAAATAAACGTCGTTAAAATTCCGAAAAATACGCTCGTCAAAAGATTTCCGATTTGGGCATTTATGCTCACCGCCGTTACCCATGACAAAATAATCAGCACAAAAAACCAACGATAGTCCGCCCGCACCGGAATTCCGTAAATGTCCGCGATTTGAACTTGTTTTTTAAGAAAATCAAAAAATTGCATCAAGAAAATTAAATCATAAAAAACAGGAACGGTGAAACAGCAAAACGGCGACATAAAGAAAATTAAAGGCAAAACCAGCTAACTTCTGGACAATTGAATTGCTTTCACGATATAAGCTAATTATGGATTAGAATTTTTAACGACTTATTGAATTTGACAATAAAATTATGAATGAATTTTTTTTTGAAAGAGAGTTTAATAAACAAAATATCATTCCAGATTTCGACTTACGCCAAAACTACGGGATTTCAGCTTTTAGAGCCGATTTACCGCCTCTTTTATTTTTACCGTCTTCGCTTTCCAACCTCTCCTTTGAAAAATCAAGGCTGATAATTCCTCTGCCGGAAATTAAAGGAGCGAAAAAGCGTTCCGCGCTGAAAAAACCGACAGATACCGTATATCTACCGGACGTTGATCCGATTTTAACAAGTTATGCCAATGGTTATATGGCAATTCAATTTACACTCAGATTCGTAAAATATGTGCAAAAACCTGCTAATAGAAGCAGAGGAAAAACTCTAACTTCCGATAAAACACACTTACAGGAAACTCTGGCTTTTTATAAAGACAATCCCGAAAAATTTTCAAGTTTGGAGCTTTGGCTTCAAACTGTCGTCAATTTTAATGTAGAAAAACTCAAATTGGTAGAATATATTTACAAAGACAAGAGATTTACCTTGAGTGAAGACGATGCCAGGAGATTTATCAAACGAGTTGACGAAAGTTTAGAGAAAACTCAACTCAAAAATTTCTTCGGTAAAATAAAAGGCGAAGTTTATGAACAAGCGGGTTTCAAGGAAATAGAAATTACGGCTGAAAGTGTGATTGATGATCCGCGAGTCAAAGCATTGCTTGATGTCTTGGTATTTTCCGAAGGAACGGGCGCAGGTTATGGAACAATAGTCAGAGGAGTAGTTTTAACCGCTCCTTTTAATCCTGATTTGGTTGGAAAAACCAATGTTGTTATTAGCGATTTTTCCAGACATCCTCAAATACTTGTTTCAGTTACCGGAACGGGTTTGAAATCTACGGCGGCAGGTCGCTACCAATTTAAATATGATACGTGGAAAAGATTTGGCGGCGACGCGATGGATTTCAGTCCGCGTTCTCAAGACTTACTTGCCGTCAAAGCGATGATTTACAGAGGAATGATAGACTTGCTTCTGGGCGGGGATATTGAAAAAGCCATTAATGCCGGTGCGCCGGAATGGGCAAGTTTACCGATGAGTAACGGACAAAGCTATTATAAACAACCTGTTAAAAGTATGGCTGATTTAATCGGAATTTATAATCAGGCGTTGTCCAATTATCAGAGATAACCGAATAAGAGAGATTATGTATGCTTAAAAGATTTTTATTTTCTATCTTCGTATTAACGGTTTTCATTTCCTGTCGCGCCGCCGAAGAAACGGTCGTTAATGGTCAAACCAGAGTTGAAACAAACATCAAAACCCAACAAATTGATGATAAAAACTCTAAATCCGAAGCTAAAAGTAAAACATTTGCTAAAGCCTTTATTATCAATAAAATTCTTAGTGATAATGCCAGAGATTTCGTTTACACCGAGCATTTGGTTGAATTCAAAGACGATGACGCTCAAGGAATCAGCGTATTTGTAGATACTAAAAAAAAGACTTCTCTAAAAATTGAAACTAATAATCCTCAAATTCGGGCAGATTTCTTAGAGAGTAATGGAGAGCGGTATTTTGTGATGGCTGTCGCGTCTGCCGGCTCCGGCTCTTGCGGGGATGCAATCTTTGCCGTAGTTAAAATAAGCGAGAAGTTAGATGCAAATATGTCGAAAACAAACGAGCCTGTCTGTCAAGGTGAATATTATGACGTGAAAATCGAGAGCAATGATAGTGAAAAAGATTTTTACAGAAGGATTTCAATCGGAAGTTTGAAATTTAACTTAAATTCTTTCGACTGGAATAAAGAGTCTAAAAAATAAATACTTTAAGTTTTTTTAAGTATTGCAAACTTAAAGTGTTTAGCTAATATAAAAAGTGCAAATCCACTCTATAAATTATATCTATTCGTCTCACGCTTCAAACGGTATTTCGGCATTTTGCAGAAAATGAAGTTCAGTGCGCGAAACTTTTTCGAGTAATTCCGGTTCGTCAAACATACTCAAAAGTCCTTTGACGGTTGCATAACGCGGTTCGTCGGCAATCGTGACGGGCAGACCGACAAAGTTTCGCAAGTATTGGTCGAGTCCTTGAAGAAGCGAACCGCCGCCGGTCATAATTATTCCGCGATCATAAATGTCCGCCGCAACTTCGGGGCGGAGTTCGGTTAAAGTGTCACTGACGATTTGGGCAATTCGCCGGACGATGCTTTCGACCACCGGATAGACTTCGCCAATAGTAATTTCGACCGCATTCGGGCTTCCGGTTTGCATATCGCGTCCGCGCACAATCGTCGTTTTGTCTATTTCTTGCGGCAAAAAAGTCGTCGCAAATTGAGTTTTTAATTTTTCGGTCGTTTCTGCACCGACTTGCAACCCACGATGACGGCGCAGATGAGTGGCTAAAGCTAAATTTATTTCATCGCTTCCGATGCGTTCTGAACGCGAATGAACCATCGTTCCTTTTGCGATAAAAGCAATATTTGTCGTTCCCGCGCCGATGTCAATAATTGCGGAAGCCCTTTTATCATTAGGAGATACGCCTGCGCCGAAAGCAGCAGCCAAGCCTTCTTCCATCATATAAACCTTGCCGATGTGCGCTTCATCTGCCGCATCGAGCAGGGCTTTTTGCTCAACGTGCGTAACATCGGAAATCATACTCATCACGGCTTGCAGAGCCACTTGTGAACCGCCGGTTTTCGACTTTTTAACGAAATATGCCAGCATTTTCTTGGTGCGTTCAAAATCGGCAACGACACCTTTTCTGAGCGGAGCCATTACAGTAATATCACGTCCTTCACGTCCGAGCAGATCAAATGCCTCCTGACCGTAAGAAACAATTTCATCGGTCAATTCATTAACGGCAACAAGCGAAGGTTCATCAAATACAATGTCACGTCCTTTGACGGCGATGATCGTATTTGCCGTTCCCATATCAATTGCCATCGAATCGGTAACATATTTTTTGAGTGACTTTAAACCCATAGAAAAACTTCCCTATTTGTATAATATTCAGACTCGAATTTCAGATTGGGGAGAAATAAAGTCTGACGAAAAAATTTAATTACCTTTAAATTAACTGTTTTATCTTAAATCAATATATCTTGAGAGTTGAACTAAATTCCGATAAATATTTGATAAAGCACGTTTTGCAAACTTTGTGGCAATCGCAAATCACAAATTGAAAATTGCGAATTCGGATCAATTCCATTTTACCTCAAAAAGCGTGATAGGTTCTAGTCTATTTTTTACATTTAGAGGTTCACGCGGCATAAAAGAAAATAATTCTCCGCCTGCTTTTGCCGTCGCATCGCTGACAAGAATTTGTCCGCCTTTTGAATTGGATTCAAGCCGCGCCGCAATATTTACCGTATCGCCGATTGCCGTGTATTCAGAACGCTGTTCCGAACCGATGTAACCGATTGTCGCTTCGCCCGTATGTAATCCGATACCGATGCTGACCGGCTTATAGCCTTCGACCGCTAATTCCTGATTCAAAGTTTCGATTCGTTTTTGCATCGTAATCGCTGTTATCAACGCATTCTTCGCATCTTCCGGTGTTGCCGTCGGCGCACCGAAAATTGCCATCAAACCGTCTCCGATATATTTATCGAGCGTTCCACCGTAGTTAAAAATAATTTCCGACATTGCCGTAAAATAACGGTTTAATAACCCGACAACTTTTTCGGGACTTTCTTTTTCCGCAAAAGCGGTAAATCCGCGAATATCGGCGAAAAGCACCGTGATAGTTTGATTAACTCCGCCTAATCTGAATGAATCAGGGTTTTCAAGAAGTTGTTTAACAACATATTCAGGCATAAAACGGCTGTAATTTGCCCGCGCAACTTCTTCCCGTGCCAGCCGCTTGTGCGCTCTGATTGTTTCAACCGTCACAGCCGTTTGCGCCGCAACCGCGCTGATAAGTTCCAAATCGTCTTGCGAAAAAGAAGAAAAAGGATCGAATCGGTCGGCATAGACAACACCGTGAACATTTGATTCGGTTATCAAAGGAGCGCAGATTGTTGACCGAACGCCTTGCGAAACGATTGATTCTGCGCCTTGAAATTGTTTATCGGTCGTTGCATCCTGCGAAAGAAGCGCAACCTTTTCACGCATAACTTTTTGCGTGATTGTCCGGCTGATAGAAAGTTTGTCGGACAAATCTTCCATATTTGCGTCGCGCCCTCTGACGGCAATCGGATAAAGGCTGTAATCCAAAATCCTTCCGTCCACGGTTTCCTCTGCCAGTAATGCAACAACTCTTTCGGCAGGTGTTCCGCGAAAGATTAAATCCGTTGCTTTCAGAAATATTTCTTTCAAGTCAAAAACCGTGCCAAGTGTTTTGCTCATCTCGTAGAGCATTTCCAAAATTTGAGCTTTTCGGCGCAAAATCTTAATTTCTTCGGGTGTAGCAAAAGCAGTTTCGCCCGAAAGACTCGACGTTCCTCGTCCGATGATGTCATTGACCGAAATTTTAAGTTGCGTATGTCCGAGCGGTTGGTCTTCATATTTTACGTCGGGTTGAACAATTGCTCCGGTATATTCGTGCGTTTTGACGTAAAATTCGGACTGACTGACTGACTGTTGACTGACCACCGGCTGATTAATTGGTTGAGCAAAACTTATCCTGTTAAATTCCAAACGGCTTTCGCCGATGGCAATCATATCGCTCTGTTGAAGAATTTTTTCGATTTCCGGTGTGCCGTTGACATAAACGTGATTGACGCTGCGTTGAAGCACGCCATTTTCGTAGTAACCGTCAACTATTTGAAAGTTCACACCTTCGCTTAAAATATGCGCGTGTCGCCGCGAAACACGGCGGTCATTTAAAACTACGTCGTTTTCCTTTGATCTGCCGATGGTGTAGGTGTTTCCGGGAACTAATCCGACTTCCCAACTTCTGCCGCTCGCATCTTTTATTTTAAGAATTGCATTCATTATCTGGTAATTGTAAATGGTAAATTATGAATTGTGAATTTTCCATTTGAATTTATTGTTAAAAAGCAATAAATATCAACTTTATTTTTTAATTTTATAAAACTATGATTTACTTTGACAACAATGCCACAACCAGAATCGCGCCCGAAGTTTTTGAGGCAATGAAACCTTTTTTAACCGAATTTTATGGTAATCCTTCATCAGCTTACACTTTCGGGCGCGAAATGCGCGAAACAATTGAAAAGTCGCGCGAAAAAGTTGCAGATTTGATTGGCGCACAAAATTCAAACGAAATAGTCTTCACCTCCGGCGGAACGGAAAGCGATAATTGGGCAATTTTAAGCGCGTTGGAAGCAAATCCGAACAAAAAACATATCATCACAACCCGCGTCGAACACGAAGCCGTCCGCAAACTTTGTGAAAAACTGCAAACAAAAGATTTTGAAATAACTTGGCTAGAAGTAGATGAAGAAGGTTTTTTAAATTTAGATGAACTGAAAAATTCTCTGCGCGAAGACACGGCGATTGTTTCGATAATGCTGGCAAACAATGAAACCGGAATTTTATTTCCGGTCGAAAAATGTGGGGAAATCGTCAAAGAAAATTCAAA
>JBBSAX010000162.1:0-11834 GCA_038251885.1 Pyrinomonadales bacterium
AATCGCAACGTTCTTCGGTCAAAGGCAAACAAATCAAACCCCGCGCGTGCGTCACCATAAAATTGATAATTTTCGGCGTAACTTTCTCCGCCGCGCAAACGAGATCGCCTTCATTTTCGCGGTCTTCGTCGTCAACAATGATTATCATTTTGCCGTTTTTTATATCTTCGGCGGCTTCTTCGATTGTGGCAAGTGACATAATAATTAAAAGGAAAATTGTAACTTATTCGTTTTCCATTTACCATTTACGCGATGTCAATACTTGGGCGAATCAGGCAAAAAATTTTACTCAACGAATATTTTTTCTCAATTCACGCTTTGGAAGAATTGGAAAATGATGACTTTACAACCGACGATGCGGTTCACGCGATATTAAACGGTGAAATTATCGAAAAATTGACGTATGATATACGCGGAACTCGCTATGTAGTTTGCGGAAATGCTTTGGACGAAAGACTTTTGGAAGTCGTCTGTCGTTTTCATCCGACGAGTAAATTGCTCGTTATAACTTGTTATGAAACCTTTGAATAAACATCTTGAATGCGAATTTTGCGACGGCGTTACCGAAACAAAATCGGTTAATCGCACCTTCAAACGCTTCGGGCGCGAATTCGATTTTGAAAATATCGAAGCCGAAGTTTGCCCGAAGTGCGGCGAGATTTATTTTGACGGCAAAATGCTGAAAGAAATCGAAGAAAAAATTCGCCGCGAGGCGTTGCCGCTGGTCGCTTGATTCGTGAATTACGAATTCAAACTTGCCCTAAAATATTTTCGTGCGCGGCGAAAATCTCTGGCGCGTTTTACTTCGTTTGTTGCAATTATCGGAATCGCGGCGGGCGTGGCGAGTCTGATTCTCGCTCAATCTCTAGCGAGAGGTTTTGCGGACGAAATGCGCGACAAAATCTTAATAAATACAGCGCATATTTCAATTTTTATGCGCGACGGCGGCGAAGTTTTTAATTGGAAAGATGTAAAAAATGAGTTGGAAAAATCGGAAGATATTAAAGAACTAATTCCGACAACTTTTGAAAATGCCGTAATTATCGGAAAAGGCGCGACAAATTATGCGGTTTTGCGCGTCGTTCAAAGTTCAAAGTTAAAAGTTAAAAGTTCAAGGTTTCAAATCAATGAACAACGAACGACGAACGACGAACAACTTATCGAAATCTCGCTCGGCAAAGAACTTGCCGAAAAATCAGATTTAAAAATCGGCGACGAAGCGGAAATTATTACAATTGAAAATGAATCAGCGAAAACTTCAAAAGTTCGCATTATTGATATTTTTCAAACCGGACTTTATGAATATGATTCGACCTGGATAAACTTGTCGCCGGAAAATTACGTAAAACTGACTGGAAAATTGAATTTTACGCCGACGGTTTTAGTTGTTTCGGTTAAAGATATTTACAAAGCAGACAAAACTGCGGATGAAATCCGCATCACATTGGGCGAAAGTTTCAAGGTTTTGGATTGGCAGGAAGCTAATCAGCCGCTTTTTGCGGCTTTGAGTTTAGAAAGAAAAGTCGCGCTGGCAATAATTTCTTTGATAATTTTTATCGCGGCTTTGAATATTACTACGACGCTTGCGCTGCTTGTTAATGAAAGAAAACTTGACATCGCAATTTTGCGAACGTGCGGGGCGCGGACAAAAAATTTGATTTTCGTTTTTTTGTTTGAAGGTTTATTTATTGGGATTATAGGAATTTTTTTCGGCGTTATTTTCGGTCTTGCGGGTTGCGCTATCGGCAATTATTTGAAGATCGTCAATCTTCCGACCGAAGTTTATTCACTTAATTACGTTCCTTTGCATCCCGATTTATTAAATATTTTATTGATTGTTTTTATTGCATTTACAGTATGTTTGGCGGCGACCGTTTATCCGGCATATAAAGCAAGCCGCATCAAACCTTTAGAAAATTTGCGAACGCAATAATTTTTGGATTTGCCGGCGGTTTAAAACTGTATCTAATAAAATTCGGAAAATATTCTTCTTGAAAAATTTGTCAAAAAAGTTCAGACTTCAATAAAAGAAAATTTAATTTATTTGAAGTCTAACCAATAATTTTATGTTTGAACGCTACACAGAAAAAGCGCGGAGAGTTATCTTTTTTGCGCGTTATGAGGCTTTGCAATACGGTTCACAGCTTATTTCGCCCGAACATATTCTCTTGGGATTGATGCGCGAGGATAAAACAGTTTCGGCGAGATTTTTTCCGTTTCGCAATAGCTTAACGGTCGAAGCGGTGCGCCGCGAAGTTGAAGAACGAATCGTTTTACGCGAACGAATTCCGCAATCGGTAGAACTTCATCTGGCGACCGAAACCAAAAGAATTTTGGCTTTTGCCAGCGAAGAAAGTCTTAAACTCAAAAATCGCCACATCGGACCCGAACATATTTTATTGGGATTGTTGCGCGAAGAAAATTCGATTGCGGCGGAAATTCTTTTTCAATACGGGCTTAGACTGCAAAATGTGCGTGAAGCAGTGGCGCGGCAAAACGGCTTTCCGAATTTTAGTTCGATCAGCGGCGAAAAATCTAAAGTTCCGCATCTGCAAGAATTTACAAGAGATTTAACTTCGGACGCGGCGGAAGGAAAACTCGATCCATTGATCGGGCGTGAAAATGAAGTTGAAAGAATTATTGAAATTCTTTGCCGCCGAACAAAAAACAATCCGGTTCTGATCGGCGAATCAGGAGTCGGAAAAACGGCGATCATCGAAGGTCTGGCGCAGAGAATTATCAACGGCGAAGTTCCGACATTTCTTGAAAATAAGCGTATTTTATCGCTTGATCTGTCTTTAATTGTTGCCGGAACGAAATATCGTGGTCAATTTGAAGAACGGCTCAAGAAAATTATGAGCGAACTCAAAGAAAATAAACAGTATATTGTTTTCATAGACGAACTTCATACATTGGTCGGCGCAGGTTCGGCGGAAGGCACGCTGGACGCGGCAAACATTTTGAAACCGGCACTCTCACGCGGCGAAATTCAATGTGTCGGCGCGACAACGCCGAATGAATTCCGCAAATCAATCAAAAAAGACCGTGCCCTCGAAAGACGTTTTCAATCGGTTAATGTGATGCAACCGAGCGAAGCCGAAGCTCTGCAAATCGTCGAAGGACTTGCTGAAAGATACGAAGCCTTTCATCAAATCCGCTATTCCAAAGAAGCACTCGAAGCCGCCGTTTATCAATCTAATCGCTACATTCCCGAAAGATTTCTGCCCGACAAAGCAATTGACGTTTTAGACGAAGCCGGCGCACGGGCGAAACTTCGCTATCAACACGAAGCGCAATCTGAGCCTTCTTGGAAAGAAACGGTCGAAAATTGGAAAAAAACCGTCACCGAAGATCAGAGAATTTCGCTCGAATTACAAACCTTAGAAGATTCTTTTTTTGCCGTCGAAGTTTCAAAAGACGACGTTGAAGAAGTAATTTCGCGCTGGACGGGAATTCCGGTTCAATCAATTAAAAAGGAAGAAGGCAAAAAACTTCTTGAAATCGAAAAAGAACTGCATCGAAGAGTTATTTCGCAAAGAACAGCAATTTCCGCATTGGCGAGAGCGATTCGGCGTTCGCGCGCGGGACTTAAAAATCCGAATAAACCCGTCGGTTCGTTCCTTTTCTTAGGTCCGACCGGAGTTGGAAAAACGGAAGTTGCGCGAAGCCTTGCGGAGTTTCTGTTCGGTTCGGAACGTGCGCTGATTCGTTTCGATATGTCGGAATTTATGGAAAAGCACACAGTTGCGAAATTTGTCGGCTCGCCGCCCGGATATGTCGGACACGAAGAAGGCGGACAGTTAACCGAAAAACTGCGCCGTGCGCCGTATTCGCTTGTGCTTTTCGATGAAGTCGAAAAAGCGCATCCCGATCTTTTTAATATTTTACTGCAAGTTTTTGAAGACGGAATTTTAACCGACGCGCAGGGAAATCAGATAGATTGTAAAAATGCGATCTTTATAATGACTTCAAACATCGGCGCGAGATTTATTCAAAAACGTGCTTCACTCGGTTTTCAAACCGGCGCGGATTCTTCGCGGGGAAAAATGGAAGATCAAGTAATGAGCGAAGTCAAAAAGACCTTTGCCCCTGAATTTATTAATCGTCTGGACGAAATTATTATTTTTGATGAGCTTTCAGACGAAGATTTAATGCAGATTATTGATTTGCAGGTTAATCAATTAAACGAGATTTTGACGCAACATACTTTGCAGATTCGTCTGACCGAGGAATCCAAACGCTGGCTTATCGAAAAAACCTGTGTAGATAGAAAATATGGCGCAAGACCGCTCAAGCGTGCCTTGCAAAGATACGTTGAGGATGAACTTTCGGAATCTCTGATTCAAGGAAATCTTATTAAAGAAAGTGTGGTCGAAGTTTTTTGCGAAGATGATAAGTTGGCGTTTCGTACCGTAATTTTGGAGGAAATAGACGATATTTTACTTGAAAAACTTTGATAATTTCCCCCCCGCGAAACACGCGAAAAGCACTAAAAAATTTAATAAAATAATTTTTAGCGGCATTTCGCGCCGTTCGTGAATATAATTTCTTACATAAGAACTCTAAAAATTTATTGCAGAAAAGCACAAAAGTTATTGTTATATCTTTTGTGCTTTTTCCTTTTTGCCGATTTATCTGTATAATTCGGAAGTTTGCAGACAAGGGCGGTTCGCAGAGGCAACCAACACTTGATTCATTGAATCAAAGTTCGCGTATCTACACCAGCAAAAATAAAGCCCGCTATTTATAGAGATTATTATTTTGAAATTACAGGGCAGATTTATGTTTAAGACTTCTTTAAAGAGTCAAAATTATTGCAATTATAAGGAAATGGGTTTTATGCAAATTCTTCGGGTTTTCATACCTTTATCTTTGATTTTTATGTTTTCGGTTTCATCTTTGACGGCGAAAACATTTGAAGAAACGAAAGATAATCCAAAAACTGAAAAGGTTACGGAAAAAGAAAACACAACAAAAGCGGTCATTCAGCAGCAATTGGTTGAATCGGTTGATATTCAGGGAAATCGTCGTCTTCGTGATGATGATTTACTTTATTACATCAAAACCCGCGCGGGCGATGTTTACAGTCAGGCACAGGTCGAACGCGATCTTAAAGAACTTTTATCGCTTAACTTTTTCGATAAAACCGCGACTCGCGTTTTGACGGAAGAAGGCGTGCGCGGCGGCGTAAATGTGATTTTTGAAGTTCGGGAATTACCGATTATCCGCGATTTGCAGTTTGAAGGTTTAAAAGCAGTTCCCGAATCCGATTTGTTAAAAGCATTTCGTGAACAGCGCGTCGGTATTTCAAAAGAAGCGGTTTTCAATCCGGTCAATGCTCAAAAAGCAATCCGCGTCATTCGTGAATTGCTTGCCTCCAAAGGCTATCCGAATGCGAAGGTAACGGTTAAAGAAGAAGAAGTTTCGGCAACTTCAACCGCTATAACTTTTGAGGTAGATCAAGGCTATCGTTCGAGAATCGTTGAAATTGATTTTGAAGGAAACGAAAATTTTAAGGACGGCGAACTCCGCGCTCAACTACAACTTGTTCAGGAAACAGGGCTTATCTCGCGCTTTAAAGGTCAGGATATTCTCGACATAAGAAAACTGGAATACGATCTGCAAAAAAATGTTAAGTCGTATATGTTCTCGAAAGGTTATTTTCAGGCGCGAATCGGCGAACCGGAAGTTGTCGGATTGGGCTATAAGCGAACCGGCTTTGTGCCTTTTATCGTTATTCCTTTGCCGCTCATCAGTTCAAAAGACGACACATTAAAAATCATCGTTCCGGTTTCGGAAGGTCGAGTTTTTCGTGTCGGCGAGTTGAAGGTCGAAGGTAACTCGATTTTCTCCGAACAACAGATATTGGGATATATCGGCTTACAGAAAGGCGAGATCGCTGACGGAAAACGCTTGCAGGACGCAGTTTATGAAGATTTGAAAAAACTCTACGGTTCGCAAGGGTTTGTTAATTATAACGCTGAATTCAGTCCTGAATTCAAAGAGAATCCCGCCAATCCGAATGAAGGAATTGTTGATATTACGATTACCATCGAAGAAGACCGACAGTTTCGTTTGCGCCGTCTGGAATTTACGGGAAATACATTTACCCGCGACCGCGTTTTGCGCCGTGAATTTTTGATTAATGAAGGCGATATTTATAATCAGATCAATCTTGAAAGATCGGTTATCAGAATTAATCAAACGCAATATTTCGATCCGGTTGATAAGGACAAAGATGTAGAAATTCGCACTAATGAAAATGAAGGCGATGTTGACGTTATCGTTAATGTCAGAGAACGCGGCAGACAGCAGATTTCCTTAAACGGCGGCGTTTCCGGTATCGGTGGTTCGTTTTTCGGTTTGGAATATTCGACTAATAACCTTTTGGGACGCGGCGAAACGCTTTCACTGAATTTCGGTCTCGGAAATCGTCAACAGCAATTTTCCTTCACTTTTCAAAATCCGTATTTCCGCGACCGACCGATTGCCGTCGGATTCACTCTTTTCGCCAGTCGTTATAAATTCTTTGGCGAAGGAACGACTCTTTCGCAAAATCAAGATTTGCTAAATGATATTTTTACCCAGACCGGAAGTTTGACAACGAGTACAGATAATTTATTTACGCAAACCACTTATGGTGCGTCCGTGTTTGCAACTACGCAGCTTTCGGAACTTTTCTTTAGAAAGTCACGATTCTCAAACTTTTCGCGCATCGGTTTGAGCTACCAGTTTTCAGCGACAACCATTACAGATCCGCCGATTAACAGTTTAGGCGATCCGACCTTAACAATTCCCGTAATTTTTGCCCAACCGAATATCATTACGAGTCGTATCACGCCAACATTTGTATATGATACGCGGCAACCGTCGGCAAACGGGATTGATACATTAAAAGGAACACAGATTTCTGCTTCATTCGCTTTTGCAGGTCTAGGCGGTGATGTCAGAACCTATCAGCCGACAATTACATATACACAGTTTATTCCGGTTAGAAATAAAAAATCTGACAGAGCCGAAGTTTTCGGTTTCCGTCTGCAAGCCGGAACAATCGGAAGTTTTGCAACAAGCGATAAAATCAAAAATGCGAATTCTTTGTCCTTTATCGGTGGTGTTCCGATTTATGAACGTTATTTCTTAGGTAGTGAATATGACATTCGCGGATATGATGTCCGTTCGGTCGGTCCGATTGCTCCGTATAACCAGTATGTAACCAGTCGGAATGTGGTCGTAGCGACTAATGCTACAGGAACTCCGGTTCCCGTTCCGGGTTTAACTAACCGCGACGCTCAGGAAATTGCTTCGCTCGGATTGCTGACCGGATCAAGCGGTAGTAATCCGGCTTTGTTGTCAAATAATTTTCAATTTATCGGCGGTGATACGCAACTTTTAGGGAATTTTGAATATCGAATTCCGATCTTCGGACCTGTTGCTTTGGCGGCATTTGCTGATGTCGGAACGGTTTTCAATCTTCGTAAAACCGGAACGCAATTTATTAACAGTAACTTTTTGCAAGACGATATTTTCATCGGATCAGGTTTGCTGACGGCTCTTTCTGTCAGAAACGCCTCGGAATTTAATAATTTCAATAGTCTTTTTCTGCGAAATAACAGACCGTTGACGACCGATGAATACAGAGAGTCTTGTAATCTGGCAGGAATTATTTGTCCGAATAGCATTCCCGCCGGAATTCAGCAGGTTTTTCTGCGCGGCGAAGTTCAAACCAATAGATTATTGGAAGTTGATAATGCGTCGTTTAATGGTTTTGGTGATTTTCGCGCCAGTCTCGGTTTAGAACTGCGTGTGCAGGTTCCGGTCGTCAATGTGCCGTTTCGTTTGATTTATTTCTATAATCCGAATGCAAAGATCGGTTTTACGAATGAACTGCCAACGTTGAATTTGCCCGGTAAACGTAGCGGTTTTCGCTTTACGGTTGGACGAACCTTTTAAATTTTTGAAACCGTCAGCAAATAAATTGACATTATATTATTGATAATTTACTATTGCTTCCTTTTATTATTCGTAAAATAGGAAGCAACAGTATTGGAAGAAAAAGTTTCTAAAGAAACAATCGGACAGACATTCTCGATGAACCTTTTCAAATTTAAGGAGTATTAGAAAAATAATGAAAACATTTCGTTTTATTATCGTTAGTTTTATTTTTGCAACCGTTTTTGCCGTATCGGGTTTTGCACAAGCAATGCCGGCAGCGAAAGTCGCTCTGGTTGATACCGAAAGTTTTTACGACCAGAAAGAAGGTATTACAAAAATTCTTAATGCCTACAAGAGTTTAGAAACCGAATTTAAAACTACGACAACAGAGTTGGAAACGGGTGCTAGAAGACTTCAGGCTTTACAGACGGAACTTCAAAATACGCAAGCTAAAATTAATGATCCGAGCAACAAAGTGCCGATTGATCAAAAAGCGGCACAAGCCAAAGCTGATGAGGCAGAAAGACTTCAACGCGATTTGAAATTTAAGCAAGATGAATTTAAGGCGCAACTTCAAAAACGCGAGGCAGCAATTCTCGGTCCGGTTATTCAGGATGTTGGAAAAGCATTAGGCGATTTTGCCAAACAAAAAGGCTATACGGTAGTTTTAGATGTCGGCAAACTTTATCAAGCGCAAATCATTCTTTACTGGCAGGAAAGTACCGAGATTACCAAAGAATTTGTTCAATTTTATAACGCACGTCCGGCTGGCACGGCGACCACAAAATAGCATTACTAAAAAGCAAGATTACAAAACATTTTTATTCAAGTTAGAGGAGTATTACAAACCAATGAAAACATTTCGTTTTATTACAGCTAGTTTTATTTTTACAGCATTTTTGGCTGTTTCAGCGTTTGCTCAGGCAGATGCCCCGGCAAAAATCGCTTTGGTCAATACCGATGCTTTTTATGCGGAAACAGGCGGTATTACAAAAATTTCCAACAGTTACAAAAGTTTGGACGTTGAATTCAAAAACGATGCCACGGAAATGGATAATATGGCAAAAAAACTTCAGGCTTTGCAGACCGAAGTGCAAACATTACAGGCAAAAGCCAATGATCCGAACAACAAAGTGCCGATTGATTTAAAAGTTGCTCAAGCCAAAGTTGAGGAAGGTGAAAAATTACAGCGCGATCTGAAGTTTAAGCAAGAAGATGTCAAAGCGCGATATTCAAAACGTGAAGCCGCAATTCTGGGACCGATTACGCAAGACATCGGCAAAGCGATAGGTGATTTTGCTAAACAAAAAGGCTACACTTTGGTAATGGATTCCGGCAAATTGTATCAAGCTCAAGTTTTACTTTATTTGCAGGAAACAACCGATATAACCAAAGAATTTATCCAATTTTATAACGCACGTCCGGCTGGCACGGCAACTAAATAATTTTGTTTGAATTTATCAATTTTATTGAAGGAGTATCACAAATCTAATGAAATTATTTCGTTTAACTGTATTAAGTTTTATTTTTACAACTATTTTTGTTTTGTCTGCATTTGCCCAAACCGGCGGTAAAATCGCGGTAATTAATACCAGTGCTTTTGATATTGATAAAGTGGGAATTACCAAATATGTTAATGCGATGGACAGTGTTGATAAAGAGTTTGCCACTGTTACGACGCAACTTCAGACATCAGCGACAAGGTATGAAACTTTGCGAAAGGAAATTACAACTTTGCAGGAGCAAGCACAGAAAAATCCCGCTGTTCCGATTAATCAAAATACGGTTAGTGCTAAAGTTGAGGAATATGAAAAACTCGGTCGTGAGATAAAGTTTAAGCAGGAAGAAGCTAAAGCAAATTACGAACGCCGCCGTCAGGCTGTAATGGGACCGGTTCTTTTAGATATTGGCAAGGCAATGGATGAGTTTGCGATACAAAAAGGCTTTGCTTTAATTCTGGATTCGAGTAAATTGGAACAAGCCGGAGTTCTTCTTTCGGTGAACAAAACCGCCGATGTAACAGAGGAATTTATTAAGTTTTACAATGCACGTCCGGCTGGAACGGCGACTTCAAAGCCTGAATAAAATTGTTTTCTAATGCATTAAAAGTCAGAAATTGATAGATTAAATCTATCAATTTCTGGCTTCTGCTATTCTATCAGTAATTTTTTTGATTATGAGCATTCTTGATTCAAACGCCATTCAAGAACTTCTGCCGCATCGGTATCCTTTTCTACTCGTTGATAAAATTATCGAAATCGTGCCGCGTGTGAAAATCGTCGGCATCAAACAGGTAACTATTAACGAATATTTTTTTCAGGGACATTTTCCGAATGTGCCTGTAATGCCGGGAGTTTTAATAATCGAAGCTTTGGCGCAAGTCGGCGCGATTCTGGCGTTGCGCGAATTTGAAGATCGTTCCAAAAAAATCCCGTTTTTCAGCGGCATTGATAAAGCACGTTTTCGCCGTCCGGTCGTTCCCGGCGATACACTCGTTTTAGAAGTAACTGCTTTGAGAATCGGTAGCAAAGTGCAGAAAATGCACGGTATTGCTAAAGTTGACGGAAATGTCGTCGCCGAAGCCGAAATTATGTCCGTCATCGGCGAACGCTAAATATTTGAATATAGGAAAATTATATGTTTTTGTTTGAAATCAGATTAACTTATTACGATTTGATATTAATTAATACTGCTATCGGTTTTGTTCTCGGATTAATTCCGCTTGTTTTAGGATTTTTCAAGAAAAAGATAAAACTCGGGCTTTTCGGCATTATAGGTTCGGTCGTCGGCGGCACGATTTTAGGCATTTTTTTGGCAATACCGATTACTATCATATTTTCGTGGCTGATTGTTAAAAAAGAAAAGAATGCAGCATTTTTTTCCGATAATGATTAATTTGTTTCTATGACTTTTATTAACGAAACTGCCATCGTCAGTCCAAAGGCAAAAATCGGCGAAGATTGCCATATCGGAGCATTTTCAACCATCGGCGATGAAGTCGTTTTAGGCAATAAAGTTCATCTCGAATCGCACGTCGTGATTAATGGAAAAACCTCAATCGGCGACGAAACGCGTATTTTTCCGTTCGTTTCAATCGGACTCGCACCGCAAGATTTAAAATACAGCGGCGAACCGACCGCAACACAAATCGGCAAACGAAATCACATCCGCGAATTTGTCACAATCCATCGCGGCACGCAAGGCGGCGGCGGTTTAACGAAAATCGGCGACGATAATTTGTTTATGGCGCAAGCGCACGTCGCACACGATTGTCAGATCGGAAATCACGTCATAATGGCAAACGCCGCAACGCTCGCCGGACATGTCGAGATCGCCGACCGCGCAAATGTCGGCGCATATTCGGGCGTTCATCAATTTTGTCGTATTGGTTTTGAGGCATTCGTTGGCGGTTATTCGGTTGTCGTTAAAGATGCAATGCCTTTTGCGACGATTCAAGGGAATCACGCCAAATGCTACGGCTTAAACCGGGTCGGAATGAAAAGGCGCGGCTATTCAAAAGAAGTTATCCAAAAACTCAATCACGCCTTCCATCTTTTGCTGACCGCAAAATTAAATACATCTCAAGCACTCGAAAAAATTAAAAAAGAAATCACAGATTGTGCGGAAGTTGATCTATTGATCGAATTTATCGAAACCTCAAAACGTGGCGTTGTGAAATAAGACAAAATTTTAATATAATTCAAGCTTCTAGTTATAAACTAAGCATTCTTTGAGAGAAAAGTAGTCCTCTTTTATTATTAAAACGTCAGATGGCATGATGAAAAGAGCGACGGTGCTACTCTAAAAGTTGGAAACAATTAGATGGAGTAGACAAGGTTAAAGGCTGGATCTCGAACTGCAACTTACTGATTGCGTACGTCAGAATAAACATCAGACCTTTA
>JBBSAX010000163.1:0-11811 GCA_038251885.1 Pyrinomonadales bacterium
CAAAATCTATCTGACCAACGCGCTCGAAGAACATCATCCCGACACGGGAACTTTATTTGCAAATTGGTTAAGCCACGAAGCCAACGAAGCCAATCACATCAAACGCGACACGCCCGTAATGTGCGTCATCGGCAATCCGCCGTATAGCGGCGAAAGCCAGAATAAAGGCGCGTGGATTATGAATTTGATGGAAGATTATAAAAAAGAACCGGGCGGCAAAGAGAAGTTAAAAGAAAGAAATCCGAAATGGATAAACGCCGACGAATATAAATTTATTCGTTACGGACAGTATTTTATAGAAAAAAACGGCGAAGGCATTTTGGCTTACATTAACCCGCACAGTTTTCTTGATAATCCGACATTTCGCGGAGTGCGTTGGCATCTGCTGAAAACATTCGACAAAATTTACACGTTAGATTTACACGGCAATAGTAATAAGAAAGAAGTTTGTCCTGACGGTTCGCCTGATGTAAATGTTTTCGACATCGAACAAGGAGTATCAATAAATATTTTTGTAAAAACAGGCAAGAAAAAGAAGACTGATTTGGCTAAAGTATTTCATTTCGATTTACAAGGAAAGCGTGAAACAAAATACGATTTCCTTCTCACAAATTCAATCAAAACTACTCCTTATAAAGAACTATCAAACGTCGCTCCTGACTATTATTTTTTGCCCAAAACATTCGATTCTCAATTAACTTACAATAAAGGTTTTCAATTAAGCGAATTATTTATGGTAAAAAGCATTGGCGTTGTAACTGGCAAAGATGCCGTTTTTGTTGGCGAAACGAAAGACAATCTAGTTAAAAATATAGAGGAATACTTCAGCAGTAAATCTGACCAAAGTTTTATTCAGAAAATTTCTTATCGTCCCTTCGACGACAAATTTATTTACTACGACGCAAGAGTTCTTGAAAGGGCAAGAGAAAAGCCTATGAAGCATCTTCTAAAAGGTGGAAACGTAGGTTTAGTATTTAGAAGACAACAACCTGAATCTCTTGATTTGTATTTATTTTGTTCCAATAAAATCATTGCAGACGGATATATTCGCTCTGATAATAAGGGCGGTGAAAGTATTGCTCCGCTTTATCTCTATCCCGAAACCGGCGCACAGCAGACTTTGCACAAAAGCGCGGCGCGAGTGCCGAATTTGAACGCGGACATCGTTGAGAAAATCGCCGAACGCATTGGCGCGACGTTTGTTGATGAGAAGGAAGAAACCACCCCTGCGCTTCGCGCTTCCCCTCCTTTGGAAGGAGGGGAGCAAATACACGAAACAGGAGGGGAACAGATACACGAAAGTTCCCCTCCTGTTTTAGGAGGGGTGGACGCGCTTCGCGGACGGGGTGGTAATTTGCAGTTTAACAATCTTCCACACTTAAAAACATTCCGCAGAGATTTAAGAAATAATCTGACTCCGGCAGAAGCAAAGTTTTGGAAAATCGTTCAAAACAAAAATGTTGAAGGCAGAAAGTTCAGACGACAGCACAGCGTTGGCAACTACATTTTGGATTTCTACTGTCCGTCTGAAAAGCTGGCAATAGAATTGGACGGCGAAGTTCATTTTGGCGATGCTGCGCGCGAATACGATTACGAACGCAAATTGTTTCTAGAACATTACGGAATCAAGGTTCTGCGTTTTGAAAATAAACGGGTATTTGAAGATTTGGAATGGATGCTTGATGTCATTAAAAGTAATTTCGGGTGGAATAAACAAGCAGAACCACCCCGTCCGCGAAGCGCGTCCACCCCTCCTTTGGAAGGAGGGGAATTTAAGAGTTTTGCGCCTGTTGACGTTTTGGATTACATCTACGCCGTGCTTCATTCGCCGCACTACCGCGAAAAATACAAGGAATTTTTGAAGATAGATTTTCCGCGCGTTCCTTATCCGAAAGACGCGGCGACGTTTTGGCAGTTGGCAAATCTCGGCGGCGAGTTGCGGCAAATTCATCTGTTGGAATCGCCCGCCGTCGAGCGATTTATCACGACTTACCCGAACAGCGGCGACAACATCGTAACGCGCAAAATGACGACGGCAAGCATCGGCTTTGAACCAACCACCCCGTCAACCGAAGCGGTTGCCACCCCTCCTTTCAAAGGATGGGAACAAAACGTGGTCGGTAGAGTTTGGATAAACGACGAACAGTTTTTCGATAACGTGCCGCTCGTCGCGTGGGAATTCTACATCGGCGGCTATCAGCCAGCGCAGAAATGGCTCAAAGACCGCCATAACCGCGAACTATCATTTAAAGACATTCGCCATTATCAAAAAATAATCATCGCTTTGTCGGAAACCGAAAGGTTGATGAAAGAAATTGATAAAATTAAATTAGAAAAAAAATAAAATTATGACAATCGAAGAAATCGGCAAAATTTTTCCCGCGCTGTTTTGTGCGTTGTTTGTGAGCATTCTTTTTATACAATCGGGGCTTGGATAAAGTTTTCGATTGGAAGGAAAATCTCGAATAGCTGACGGGACATTTTTCTAAGACGTTTCTGAGCGGAATTGTGCCTTTGATGCTGGGAACGATCACGGTTATGGAGATTTTGACCGGATTGTTAAGCGGAGTCGGGATTCTTTATTTTTTGATTTCGGGTTCGGTCGTTTTGATATTTTACGCTTCGGTGTTGGGCGCGGCTTCGATTTCTGCGCTGTTTTTCGGTCAGCGTGTGGCAAAAGATTATCCGGGCGCGGCGGTGCTTGTGCCTTACTTTATTTTGTTGATGATTATGATGTTCTTGACGAATCCGTTTGCTAAGTGAAAAAGTGAGAAGTAAGAAGTGAGAAGTAAGTAATTATTTCACATTTTTCACCTCTCACTTCTCAAAAGTTCTAAAAGGCGGTCGGGGTAATCTGTCATTATTCCGTCCGCTTTTATTTCGATGAGGCGTTTCATATCTTCAACATCGTTTATTGTCCAGACATGCACGTCCAAATGCCTTTCGTGGATGGCTTTAATATAGTTTTCGTCAACGATCTGCAAACTTCCGATTCTTTGCGGAATTTGCAAAACCTGCATTTGCGGGCTGGAATTCTGGCTCAAACCGATCTTGTAACGCGCCATGAAAAAAGTTGCTTCCGAAGGACTTGCCGAGGTCGCGACATTTGAGCAGGTTTTGCGAAAATCTTCTAAAACTTCATCGCGGAATGACCCGATAATCACTTTATCTTCACGGTTAAATTCCTTGATTAGATTACAAAGCGGCGCGACGGGGGAAGGCGTTTCGTATTTCGGTTCGACGTTAATCTTGGTACCGGGAAAAGCCTCAAAAACTTCGCGCAAGGTCGGAATTTGTATGTTTTGACCACGAAATGGAAAAGTTTTTCCGCCGTCGTTTGTCCAGCGAAATCCTGCATCCAACTTTTTGATTTCTTCGAGAGTCATCGCAGCAATCGCGCCGCTGCCGTCAGTCGTGCGGTCAACTTTTGAGTCGTGAATGACGACCAATTCGCCGTCAATCGTTCGGTGAATATCGAGTTCGAGCATATCAACGCCTAGATCAATCGCGCGTCTATATGCGAAAAGCGTGTTTTCCGGCGAAATTCCCGCGCCGCCGCGATGAGCAATAACGAGTGGATGAGTCTTTGTTTCAGTAAATATTCTATATTTTTCCGCAGCTTTGCCCTCCGACATCGCTAAATAAACATAAGATAAACAAAGGATTACAGCAATGCTCAGGACGAAATATGAAAAAATTTTAAGAATTCTTTTTAACACAACTAATTACCAAAACTATTTTACCTTGAAAAAAGTAATATGATGCATTTTAGGCGCAAAAATTAACATGTATTTTCGCACCCTCAGACAAAATCTATAAGCAAAATTACGTTTTGCTAATGGAAAATGTTGCAACATAACCGTCCGGATTGATTCTGACGTTTGCCGCCGGAGTCGGTGTTAATTCAGAAATTTTTATCGAATAGCCGCCGAATTTTAAGTCGTTTTTTTCTATGTTCGTATTAAGTTCAAAAGTTTTCCACGCGCCGTTTTTCTTTTTGAGTTTCAATTTGAGTTTCGCGTTGCCAGCCCAGATGCAGTTTGTTCCTTCGGGACAGCGAGAATCTTCCAGAACAGACACGAATCTTACGGTCAGATCATTTTTATTAATAGATTTTTGGTTGTTGACCTGAACTTTTATTTCCTGATTTGAACGTGCTTCGGCGATTTGAGAAAAGCCGAAAATGATTGTAAATAATGTCAATAAAATTAATGTTCTCATAAATTTGCACCTCGATACAGAGCAAACAAATCTTGTGTTTGCATAAGTTTTAGAACGGATAGACAGCTATTTAGTTGCAGTTTGTTTTATATCTGAATCGAGAAAAGATGGAAATATATTTAATTCCGCCGCTTTTTCGATTTGTGTGCAAGGTTTTGTTTTAGTCAAATTCGTCTGTTTATATTCTTACACTTTTAACTAATGAGCGTTCGACGCGTCCGTTGCGATAGGTTGTGATTTTGTATGTTTCCCGAAAGTTATAATGACTTTTTCTAACGGTTTGCGTTTGGTAATATGTTCTGATACGGCTGCGTTGATTGTAACGGCGATTTTGACGCTGATAATTCCTGCCGCGACGTTATTAAAGAGTTTCTGTGCTAAATGAATTCGTCGGGGTGTCTTTCGCCTGCAAAAAAGGAATGGTGAAAATCATCGAACCCAATACAAAAGCTATAGTTAGTAATTTCTTCATAAATAAAAAACTCCTTGCATAAATTTTTACAGATAAATCTCCTAAAAAAATAACTTTCGGAGAGATGTCTATGTAAACTTTGAAGCAAAACATACTTACCGAGTTGGAAACTTTTTTTTCGCCTTTTTGCCAACTATCACGTTTATTCGGGTTTTCTTAGTTATTGAGCATTTATGTTAATCTGAATTTCAGTCTTTTTTTTATGAGTAATTCCACAATTTCAATATTAGGTTCAACAGGTTCGATCGGGTGTAATACTTTAAAGGTCGTCGAATTTTTAGGAAATGTTCGCGTTGTCGCACTTGGCGCGGGGCGAAATATGGAAAAATTTGCCGCGCAGGTAACTAAATTCAAACCCGAATTAGTTTCGGTTGATA
Source organism: Pyrinomonadales bacterium (assembly GCA_038251885.1). Taxonomy (GTDB): domain Bacteria; phylum Acidobacteriota; class Blastocatellia; order Pyrinomonadales; family Pyrinomonadaceae; genus JAHCHG01. Next base: position 5,071 of record JBBSAX010000163.1, read on the forward strand.
ATGAAGAATGCGCCGAAAAACTCCTTGAATATTTGAGCGAAGCTAAAACGAAACCGCCGAAAATTGAATTAAATGAAAAAGGTTTGATCGCAGTTGCAACTCACGAAGAATCGGACACGATCGTTTCGGCAACGGTCGGCGCGGTCGGTTTTGTGCCGACTTTGCGTGCGTTGGAAGCGGGAAAACGAGTTGCTCTTGCCAATAAAGAGACGCTCGTGATGGCTGGCGAATTAATGGTGAAAGCCGCACGCGAAAATAATGCGGAGATTTTGCCTGTTGATTCCGAACATAATGCGCTTCATCAATGTTTGCGCGGCGAAAAGCGTGATGAAGTAAAACGCCTGATCTTAACGGCTTCGGGCGGACCCTTTCGAGAGAAAACAAAGGAAGAAATCGAAAATGCGACGCGCGAAGAAGCCTTGAATCATCCGACGTGGGAAATGGGCGATAAAATTACGATTGATTCGGCAACCTTGATGAACAAAGGCTTTGAAGTCATCGAAGCGCGTTGGCTATTTGATTTTGAAGCCGACGAAATCGGTGTTTTAGTTCATCCGCAATCGGTCGTGCATTCGATGATTGAAATGATTGACGGTTCGATTATCGCGCAACTCGGCGTAACAGATATGAAACACGCGATTCAATACGCTCTCACATATCCGAATCGTCAAAAAAATTGTTTGCCGCCGCTCGATTTTGCAAAGATGTCGAAATTAACTTTTGAAAATCCCGATATGGAAAAATTTCCCTGTTTAGCATTGGCTTACAAGGCATTAAAAGTGGGTGGAACAATGCCCGCAACTCTGAATGCCGCCAACGAAATCGCCGTTCAAGCATTTTTGGATGGTAAAATTAGACTTTCCGATATTGCGCGAATTAATGAAGCCGTGATTAATGAACACGAAGTTCAGGAAGTAAAAAATCTCGAAACGGTTCTAAAAGCCGATGAAAATGCGCGAAAAAAGGCTATAATGAGAATTGAAAAAACTGCTTCGGCAAAGTGAGGTTAGTAAATATGCAGCAGACAAGTATCGAAATAACAAATAACAATCCGATTGGCGCGTTGTTTTTGGAAAGAGATTCTACAAAAAAAACGACCGTAAAAAAATGGACAAAAAGCGAATATTATCGTTTGGCGGATTTAGGCTTTTTTGACGGAAAAAAAGTTGAACTGATCGAAGGAGATATAATTGAAATGGCGGCGATGAACAGTCCTCATATTTCTTGTGTTTTGATTGTTGACGAAGTGTTGCGCGGAATTATTGATAACAATTTTCACACAAGAACACAAGGTGCATTGGACTTTGGAAAAACTTCACAGCCTGAACCCGATGTTGCAATTGTAAAAGGAAAAATACGCGATTATGTTGAGGCGCACCCGAAAACTGCCGAGTTAATTGTTGAAGTGGCAGATTCGACACTTAGCAATGATCGCAATTACAAAGCAAGGCTTTACGCAAAAAACAAAATTCAGGATTATTGGATAATAAACTTAAATTCACGGTCTTTAGAAGTATATCGCCGTCCGATCAAAGACAAAAAGTTAGGTTTTATTTACTCGGAAATTAAAATTTTCACGGAAAATGACGAAGTTTCCCCACTTGCCGTGCCGAAAGCGAAGGTTATAGTGGCGGATTTATTACCGTAAAATCTAATTTGACTGGAAAACCTTCGGGTTTTAAACTTTAATTTACAACTTGAGGCGCGGATTTTGTTTCTAAACGGTCAAGTTTATTTAACAGGTAATTTTTAATTTATGTACGACATTTTATTAGTAGTTTTTGCGGTTATATTCGTTCTCGGTGTTGCGATCAACATCCACGAATTCGGACATTTTATCGTTGCCAAACTCTTTGGGATGAGAGTTGATGCGTATTCATTTTTCGGGCTTGGACCGCGAATTTGGGGTTTTAAGATCGGGCATACAGATTATCGAATAAGTGCGATTCCGCTCGGCGCGTATGTCAAACTTTACGGCGACGAAGCGACCGGACCGCTTGAAGGAAAAGACGCGCAGGAAGATGTCGTTCCCGATTCGGAACTTTACGAACTTCGTCCGAAATGGCAAAAGTTTTTAGTAATGATCGGCGGACCGTTTATGAATCTTCTGCTGGCGTTTATGATTCCTTTTATTGGCGCGCTTGCTCTTGGAGTTCCGACGACACCTGCACCAATTGTCGGAATGGTCAAATCTGGCGGCGCGGCTGATCAAGCACAGATAAAGGTCGGCGATAGAATTGTGGTTTTCGACGGTGTTGAAAATCCGACGTGGCAGAGAGTTAAAAATGATTCTTTGATCGCACCGGAAAAAGAAATTCCGCTTGTCGTTGAAAGAGATGGTCAAAGACTTCCTTTAACTGTTAAACCGACTAAAATTGTTCAAGACGGTAACACTGTCGGAATGATAGACTTTGAGCCGGAAATGGAAGCGGAAGCCGTTACGGTCGGTACTATCGAACCCGGAATGCCTGCCGCTGAATCGGGGCTGCAGCCCGGCGATTGGATTGTTTCCGTCAATGGCAAACCCGTTCGTAACCGTATGGAAATGACGAATATCGTCGGCGAATCCCAAGATAAGCCATTGAATTTAATTGTTAATAGAAACGGCGAACGCAAAGAAATCACGACTTCGACCAAAAAAGACGATAAAGGAAAATATCGCATCGGAATCGGATTTAAAACTCTTGATAGCGAACGCGAATCGGTTGGAATCGGGCAAGCCGCCGCTTTTGCTTACAATTCAAATGCGGAAATTATTCGCCTGACCGGAAAAGTTTTCGGACAGCTTTTTGCGGGTGAACGCTCGGTGAAAGATGCCGGAGTCGCCGGACCTGTCGGAATCGTTCAGATCATCGCGCAAATGGTGCGAGAAGCCGGATTTTTCGGTCTTTTCCCAATCTTGATGGTTATTAGTCTAAACCTGGGAATCTTTAATCTTTTACCGATTCCGATGCTCGATGGCGGACAAATCGCGTTCTTAGGAATTGACGGATTTTTAGGATTGTTCGGAACAGAACTTTCGGCGGGAATTAAAGAAAAAATCCAACTCGCCGGACTCGGAATAATTTTAATTTTAATGGTTCTTGTAATGTATCTCGATATTGCAAGGCTGATCGGCTAGATGTTTGGACAAATATATTAAAATTTACGGAGTTAGCCGATCTTAACATTCGGTTAACTCCATTGATTTATAATTGGCTTTAATTATGAGAAGAGAAACGAAAGCGGTAAAGGTCGGTAATGTGCAGATCGGCGGCGGCGCACCTGTTGCAGTGCAGTCAATGACGAAGACTGACACTGAAGACGTTGACGGAACGGTCAAACAGATCGAGCAAATGGTCGAAGCCGGATGCGAAATTGTCCGCATCGCCGTGCCGAACAAAGAAGCCGCAATTGCTCTAAAAGACATCAGAAAGCGCGTAACTGTTCCAATCGTCGCGGATATTCATTTTCACTACAAACTAGCTTTAATGGCGTTAGATGCGGGAATTGATAAATTGAGAATCAATCCCGGAAATATCGGTTCGATTGACCGCGTGCGCGAAGTCGTCAGAGCGACGGAAGCGAGAGGAATTCCGATCAGAATCGGTGTGAACGGCGGTTCTTTAGAAAAAGACTTGCTGAAAAAATACGGCTCGGCAACGCCCGAAGCGATGGTTGAATCGGGAATGCGACACGTTCGTATTTTAGAAGATTTGGGTTTTTCAGACATTGTGATTTCTCTGAAAGCATCTGACGTGCAGCGCACGGTTGCGGCATATCGTCTAATGTCGGAAAAGGTAAATTATCCGCTTCATCTCGGCGTAACCGAAGCCGGAACGCCTTTTGGGGGAACTATAAAATCTGCAATGGGACTCGGAATTCTGCTTTTCGACGGAATCGGCGACACGATTCGCGTTTCATTAGCGGCAGAACCGTACGAAGAAGTTCGCGTTGGATGGGAAATTTTAAAAAGTTTGGAACTTAGAAAGCGCGGCGTAACAGTTGTCGCTTGTCCGACGTGCGGAAGACTTGATATTGATAATTTTGTCGAAATCGTTACAGAAGTCGAGCGAAGATTACAGCACGTCGAAGAACCGCTTCATCTTTCGATTATGGGTTGTGCGGTCAACGGTCCGGGCGAAGCGCACGATTCGCAATTAGGCATCACATTTGGCAGAAATGTCGGAATGATATTCAAAGACGGCGTTCCGATGCGAAGAGTTAATGGCGAAAATATCGTCGAAGAATTCGTCAAAGAAGTCGAAATTCTGAGAAAGGAAGGTAAAAACGCAAAACCTTTAGGCGCGGAAAAACAATTAGTTCAAATTAGCTAAAATTTTTTGTAAATTAAAAAAGACGCATTGGAAATTCTCCGATGCGTCTTTTAGTTTTTTAAATGTAGAAATTAACCTGCTGTTGAGGCGGCTTGCTCGGTTAATTCTTTTGAAGCCATCGCTGTTCCTTTGACGCGCGATTCGATTTTTTGAAAAGCAACATCGCGTGCCACATCAGGTGAACCGTGTTTGGGTTTTACATCAATCGAAAATGGCGAAAAGCCGCAATCATCGGTCGAACCTAATCTTTCGACCGGAATATGTTTCGCGGCAAGCAAAAGATCATCGCGCACTTGTTCAGGCGTTTCAACCGTCGGGTTCAGCGGATTAATTACGCCGATAAAACTTACTTGCGGAACTCCGTTAGCATCTGCGCGACTGTGTTCGCCGATAAGTTTATAGACATATTCTTTATCTTTTTCACTGGCAAGCTGAATTAAAAAATAACCGGCGTTCATTTTGAACATACTCGGCAACAATTCGGCATAATCAACTTCGTCGCTGTGCGTCGAATCGCAATCGCCGCCCGGACAAGTGTGAATTCCGATGTTTTTGCGTTCTTCGGCTGAAAAACGATCAATGACGCGATTGTTCAATTCGATAAATGAATCAAGCATTTTGCGTCCCGTCCAAGGATTTCGCGGATCGTTTTTACACGCCAAACGACCTTCCGTAAAATCAATCGAAACTCTTTCCGCGCCGGCTTCAAAACATTGCCGAATATCTTTTTCGCATTCATTTACCAAATCATTCAAAAATTCTTCGCGCGAATAACCTTCGACTTCGCCGTCCAAAGGATAAAGCAGAGAAAGCATCGAAGGAGCAATTACGGCTTGTTTGATTGGCTTCGATGACATATTTTTCGCTTCTCTAACAAATTCCGAAGCGTAAGTTTTATATTTGAACGGTCCGCCCGTCAAACGCGGCAACTGGCGATGATGTCCATCGGTAAAGATCGCAAAATATTGTCCGTCACCCGCCAGATTATCGGCAAGTCCCGTTCCGGCAAGCGTATCAGCCAATGGATATGTTGCAAAACTCGATACGCGCTGTTCGCCGTCGGAAACAATCTCTGCACCGGCTTCTTCCATACGTTTTATCGAATCAAGACACGCTTCGTCTTGAACAACTTTTAATTCTTCTTTGGTGATTTCTCCGGCATCATAAGCGGCAATTGCCTCTTGTAATTTCATCGGACGTGGAAGCGAACCGACGTTTTCGGTTGGTATTTGCATATAATTTACTCCATGTTCATTTTAATTTTAAAAAAACACATCTAGGGCAGAAATTTTAAAGACAGAAATGCCGAAAATCGCGGCAGTATTGCTGTTTGCTCTCCAAACTCTACGTTTTATAGTGAAATTTAATTATATGCAAGTAAGAATCAATTAGCAATAATTAATATGGTGTAAGAATAATTTAATTTTGAATGAGCAATTATGGGGAAAATACTGTAAAAGGATGAAAAGGCAGGTTTCGCAAAATGCCGAATACAAAAGAAACGATAAAAAATATATAAACTAAATTTGGCGCGAAAAGTTTAAATGAAAGTCCGCGACCTCTGAAAACGATCAACAAAAGCGAAATTCCGACGTAGATAAAAATCAATAAATAAATCGGCAACATCAGATTAAATTGCAATGCGGCTAAAATATCACCGTGAAAAAGCGAATGAAAACCGCGCGTCAAACCGCATCCCGGACAATTAAAGCCGGTCAAAGCATGAAGCGGACAAACCGGAAAAAATCCCGATGTCGAAGGATTAAAATAACCGACCAAAAACGCGCCTGCTGAACCTGCCAAAATTCCCGTTGCCGCCAAAGCGCGTTCAATTGTCGAAGATTTTATTTCATTCATAGCTCGAATTTTATTAAATTAGTTCAAGAAAACCTAATTAGGAATCCTCATAAATTAGGTTGATTTTCAGTTAAAGAAATAAAATTACTTTGAACTTTGAACTTTTTCTGCTAGTCTGTAATCCCGTGGGCAACACGGAAAAAATCCAACAACAAAACGTCATTGCAGTCATTCCGGCGCGTCTCTTTTCGACTCGTTTGCCGAATAAATTACTGTTGCCTTTGAACGAAAAACCTCTGATTCTGCACACTTTAGAGCAAGCCAAAAAAGCAAAGAATATTTCACGGGTAATTGTCGCAACCGACAGCGAAGAAATTTTGCGCGTTGTTGTTGAAAGTGGCAACGAAGCCGTTTTAACGAGCGAAAATCATCAATCGGGAAGCGACCGAATTGCTGAAGTTGCAGAAAATCTGCCGGAAAATTCGATAATCGTCAATGTTCAAGGCGACGAGCCTTTGATTCCGCCAGCGACAATTGAAAGCGCGGTCGAAGCGATTTTGCAAGACGAAACGATTGATATTGCGACAACTTGCGAGCCGATTCACGAAATAAGCGATGTTTTATCTTC
>JBBSAX010000164.1:0-11763 GCA_038251885.1 Pyrinomonadales bacterium
CCGACGGGCAAATACATCACGCAGATTTTCTCGGAAGGTGAAAATCTCAAATTGATTTTACTGCCAATTGACAGCGGCGAACCGAAAATATTCGACGGTTTGGGCAAAGGCACATCAAATCTTCCCGAATGGTCGCCCGACAGCAAACAGTTTCTTTATTCTCTCATTAACGAAACTCACGATGCAGTTTTATTGAGTGAATTCTAAACAGTTTTATTTAAAAGAAATTGCGATCACGATGTTTCTTTGCCCTGATGTTTTCTAAGTTTCTTTTTCTTCTTTTGTCCAAAGTTTAAAGAGCCTTTTTCTTGTTTCGATTTTCTCTTCGACGTTGGGAGTTTTCAAAACGAGCGTTTCGAGATTCAATAAATAATCCGGTTCGTGGAAAAGTTCGCGGAGTTCGGCTAAAAAAGGCTGAATTTTCGTATAAACGAAAATGTATTCAGTTCCCGAATCAAAAAACATTTTTTCGTCCAATGCGCCGTTCAAAACAAACGAACAAGCCATATCCCAATATGAAGTTATCATTCGGAAATACGCACTCTGCTGTTCGCCTTCGCGGTAGAGTTTTATAATATCCAAGGCATTTTTCGGCGCAAAATCCGAAAAATACCAAGCCCGCGCTGCCCGCATTTTTTCGTCGCGGCGGAGTTCGTAAAGTTTCAAAATTGCGTTCATCGAGTGTTCTTTGTTCATCTAATTTTCTCCTGTAAAATTTCGGCTGAATTCAAGTTTTGCCAGTAATTTTTTGTCTTGATCTTGTTTATAAAATTTGCAGAATTGCAGATTGTTTTTCGCTTCGACGGAATTTCCTTTTGATTCAAATAAAGCCTTTTCAAATTGATTTTCGGCGGACGCGAAATCGTGTTTCAGCGCGTAAATCACTCCAAGATTGTTGTGTGCGTCCGATGCCGATGAACTTTTATATCTGATCGCATTTTCAAAAGACTTTTCCGCCTCGCTGAAATTTTGCTTGTTCAAATAAACAAAAGCCAGATCAAACCACGCTTCGCCATCATCCGTTTTTAGCTTTAACGCATCACGAAAAGCATTTTCCGCTTCATCAAAATTTTTCAATTTCATCTGCGCCATTCCGAGCGCGTAAAATGCTTTTTGATAGTTTCGACGACTTAAATTTATCGCTTCCGTAAATCGTTCAATTGATTTGTCCGGCTTGTTTAATCGAAAAAAACAAACGCCCAAATTAAAATGAATTCGAGCCAGAAATGAGTCCGACGGTTTTTCTATTTCTGTCAAAAGAAGGGTTTTTTGAAAATTTTTCGATGCCTTTTCAAATTCACCTTTCCGGGCATTTTGTAACCCTTCGTCAAAAGATTTTTGAATCGCCGGGGTTTGCGCCGCTGCCGAAAAACTGAAAACGAGAAAAATAAAAAATAAAATTCGCATAATCTAAAATCTCCTTAGACTTTTTTTAGTCTAAGGAGATTTTAGAAAATTCGCTTAATAAAAATCTTATCGCAAGTTGCGCTTTATTTTCTGAAATTGCTAAAGATTTGAAATCTAACTTCAAGTTTAGCCGGAAAGCCATTTTGCCAGATTTGCCACATAAGTTTTTATATCTTCCAATTTTTCGGGGTTGTTTTTAACTTCATCGCCCGGCGGTTCTTCTAAGAATGCCGGACAACCCTTTGAAATATCCCAATTATAATCTACCAGATGATGAAAACTCGATTCGGCGATGCCGCGACCTAAATTGTTTCCATATTTGTCTTGGCTTCGCTCAAAAGCGACGATTAGATTAAAATCGTTTTCCGACATCCGACTTTTACTTTTAGCGATAATACGCGCCGAATCGTCATCTTTTGGTTTACCGACTCCGCCTTCGTGCGGATGCGCGGGGAAAAATTCGATGGTTGAGCCGTCCGATCTTTTAAGAAGTTCGTGAACAGGTTCGACCGCAACAATCTTTTGATAATTACCGTTTGCACCGGAATGATAATTTGGATAATTAATAGTTTGCGTGTCTTGATCGTCGCGCCGGTTGCGATCTTCGTTCGGATCGTTTTGTTTCGAGTGAAAATAATGCGCCGCACCGATTCCGCCGACCGTGCAGAGCGAAGTTCCCATATCCTGATGATCGCGCGTCGTGAAAATGCCTTTACCGTTTTGACGAAACTTCGTGATCGCCTGACAATCTTCCTTCGACAAAACACCTTCGGTATCCAAAGCAAAAAGCCAGAGTTCATCAAAATCGGATTCGTCAATCGTATTCAAAACCTTGTCGTTTCCGTCAGCGTCCTTCTCCAGATTGCGTGTCGTAACCTCGTAAAGCGCATCTCCGCTTTCGTTTCTCAGAGACTTCAGATGTTCCGTCAAAAGCGAAAATCGCCCGATGTGCCAATCGTCTTCCGTGTATAGAATCGTCGTTTGCAGTAAGATTTTTACAGCGGTTTTCATAGTTTTAAATTCAGGGGCGAGAGACGATTAATAACATAAAAGCCCAACGGCAAAATTATAGTTAAATTTTGCTCTTTCCCTCTCGTCCCTCCCTTCTCATATTTCAAATCTTTTCAAAAAACATATCGTCAATGTAGCAATAACCCCAATCTTCACCGGATTCAAATGATTTTACAATCGGATGATTTGTCGCGTGAAAATGTTTCGTCGCATGCTTGTTCGGCGAAGAATCACAGCAGCCGACATATCCGCACGTTTCGAAAAGCCGCAGATGCAGCCAGCGTCCGCCGATTTTCACGCAATCTTCGCATCCGTCCGCGCTTGGGCTGACTTCTTTTATTTCACTCAAATGTTCGCAACCTTCCATAGTTTTTCACTCCGAAATTTGTCTGTAAAATTATTCTATCTCTTCGCTTTGCTGATTTCCAATTGTTTCGAGAAGCGGCACAAATCTATTGTCTTCATAGCACCAAGCCCAAGTTTCTGCGGGTTCTAACGACGCGATAACCGGATGTTTTTCCTCGTGAAAATGTTTGGTCGCGTGTTTATAGATTGAGGAATCGCAACAACCGACGTGACCGCAACTCAGGCAAAGTCGCAGATGCACCCATTTATAATTATTTTTCACGCATTCTTCACAGCCGTCGGTGCTGCGCGGCTTGTAAATCTGCATTTCATCGGCGTGTTCGCACGGGCGTAAATGTTGGGTGCTTTCTTGTGAGATTTCTGACCCGAATTTACTTTCCAACCAAACGCCGATAATTAGTAAAAGTAAAAATACTGATAAAACAATTAGCGGCGGCAGAAAATTTCCGATGTATAAAAGTGAAAGTGAAATAGCGACAGATGCCAGACGCGCATAAATCAAATTGCAATTTTCAGCCGCCAGTTTGATGGCTGTAATTGTCAGTAAGTAAACGGCAATGCCGCCGCCCAAAAGCGCGAGCGTCGGAAAATGCAGATGCGCTTCATTCGCTTCTTTAATGGAATGTTCGACTCCGATGCCGACAGCGACGATGCTGGCGACGATGAAAAAATGTCCGTAGAGATAAATAAATCGCGGATAGGCGGCATTAGCTTTGATCGCGTTGTCCTCGACAAAATCGAAATTTATCCACCAGATCGCCGCCGCCATTGCAAAACCGATTGCCGCAACCGCAATGGTTTGCACATTCCAAGCGGTTTGCGCCGCACCGTTTGCCGTAGCAACTACGGCTTCGCCTAAAACGATGATCGTAAAAAGTCCGAATCTTTCGGGAATATGAGATTGGTCAAAAGGAAGCGCGGTAACATTTTTGACGTTGAAAAACGGCGTAACTAATTCCAAAATAACTGCTAACGCCCAAGCAAAATATCTAAACGGCGGCGGCAGAAAAATCGAAATCAGCCATAAACCGACGGCAATTCCGAAACCCGTAATGAACTGAAAATTATACGAACGCGCCAGCGGAACATAATAAGCCGCACGAATATAGAGCGTAATTAAAACCAGACGCACTAATACATAAGAAATAACAAAAGGCACATCGCCTTCGAGCGAAAAAGCATTTCCCAAACACAAAGCGAGCGCGGCGACCGCAAGCATCGCCGCAAACATTAAAATTCGATGCGTCGTTTCTTCGGTTTCAAAACGGTCGCCGTAAAATGTAAATCCGACCCATGTCCACCAAACGGGAATAAACAAAGCGATATATTTTAAAGTGCCGCTCAAGTCAGAATTTTCAGCTAGAATTTTGGCAATATAAGCGACCGCCAGAACAAAAACGAGATCGAAAAACAGTTCGAGCCAACTGGCGTGGCGTTCGCCCTCTGTCGTTTCCAGAGTTCTGAGTCGCAGACGGCTTCGCGCAATTGAGTTTTCGGTTTGTTCAGCCATACATCGCTTTCAACAAATTTATACGCTCTCTAACTCTCCGTATTGGAAATAAGTTCGATTTCGCCGTGAGTTTTTTTGAGCATATCAGCCAATGATTCGCCGAGCGATTCGAGCAACTTTTTCATTTTATCGTCGGTAATTTTTTCGCCGTTGCCGTCAAACATTTCGTGAACTTTTCCGACGGCAATTTCCGACGGCAAAACATTTACCTGCAAAATTGTTAAAACCGAACGCAGATGACCAAGACAACGAATGCCGCCAAAACCACCGGGCGAAGCCGTCATAATCGCGCCGATTTTTCCTTTGAAAACTTCGCCCATTTTGAATTCGTCGCTTTGGCGCGAAGCCCAATCAATCGCATTTTTGAGTCCACCGGGAAGCGATCCGTTATATTCGGGCGAAGCGATCAGAAGTCCGTCGTGTTCGCTCAAAAGTTTTTGCAATTTGAGCGCGGTTTCGGGGAACCCGTTTGCTTCCTGATCGTCCGCATCATAAATCGGCATCAGATAATCTTTCAAATTGATATAAGTAACTTCCGCACCGGCGCGTTTTGCGCCTTCAATCGCGGTTTTGACGACTCTTTTATTGTAAGAATTCTCGCGCAGACTTCCGGCAAAAGCCAGAATTTTCGGTTTTTTCGACATAAATTTTTCCCTCTCGTTCTAAAATTAAAGTTTTAGAGAGTTTGCCACGAAATTTTGGAAAATTCCAATTCTTGCTGTTTAATAAAGACGGAACGCGAACTTCAGTTCGCCGGGAGCGCAGGTTGCCAACCTGCATAAGCGCGATAGCGCGAACAAGCCTGTGCGCTAAAATAAAGTTTATTCTAATCAAACGTCATTTGCGTTTTTACAAACGCATGCAGGTTGGCAACCTGCGCTCCCGGCGCGGATAACTTTGACCATAAGTTTACGTTCCGATAATTTAATAACTTCTAAAAAATTATGATTAAAACTTTTCAAGAAAAAACACCGAAAATCCACGAAACGGCATTTATTACCGAAGACGCAATTATCATCGGAGACGTTGAAATCGGTGCAGAATCAAGCGTTTGGTTCGGCTGTATCCTGCGCGGCGATGTCAATTACATCCGCATCGGCAAGCGCACGAATATTCAAGACGCAAGCGTAATTCACGTTTCGCGCAAAGATCATCCGACCGTTTTAGAAGACGAAATAACAGTCGGACATCGCGTAACTTTGCACGGTTGTTACATCGAAACGGGTTGTTTGATCGGCATCGGCGCGATAATTTTGGACGGCGCAAGAATCGGCAAAAACTCCCTCGTCGCGGCGGGAAGTTTGGTTACGCCGAACACGATTATTCCCGAAAGATCGCTCGTAATGGGAAGTCCGGCAAAAGTTAAACGCGAATTATCCGACGAAGAAATCAAAGACTTGGAGAGATTCTGGCAAAACTATGTGAAACTCTCAAAAAACTATTTGAAAGGCTAAAGGCTAAAGGATTAAGGATAAAATGGATAATAAAAATTTGATGCAGAGGACGAAAACTTATGCTCTGCGAATAATTCGGTTTTATGTTGCTTTGCCGAAAACTACAGAATCGCAGGTTTTGGGAAAACAGGTTTTGCGTTCGGGAACTTCCATCGGCGCACATTACCGGGAAGGAAACCGCGCTAAATCCGATGCTGATTTTATTCATAAACTCGAAACTGCTCTACAAGAATTAGACGAAACTTCCTACTGGCTCGAACTAATCATCGAAGCCAAAATTTTCAGCGAAAATCAAGTAAAACCTTTAATTGACGAAACAAATGAACTAAACGCGATTTTCACTTCAATCGTAAAAAAAGTAAAAATAAAACGAAATAACACAAAGAAGTAGAAAATTTATCCTTCATCCTTTATCCTTTATCCTTATGAATACAAATCCGGCGCGTGGAATGCGCGATTTTCTTCCCGCAGACGTTCGCAAACGCAATTACGTCATTAACATCATTAAAGAAGTTTACGAAAAATATGGCTTTGAACCGCTCGAAACGCCTTCGGTCGAAAATCTCGAAACTCTGACCGGAAAATATGGCGAAGAAGGCAATCAATTGATGTTCAAAATCCTCAAACGCGGCGAAAAATTGCAGCAGGAATTGAGCGAAGGAAAGATACAAAACGAAAACGAATTGTCCGATTTAGCCTTGCGCTACGATTTGACAGTTCCGCTGGCGCGAGTCGTCGCCAATTACAAAAACGAACTGCCGAAATTCTTCAAACGCTACCAAATCCAACCCGTCTGGCGAGCCGACCGCCCCGCCAAAGGCAGATACAGAGAATTTTACCAATGCGACGTTGACGCAATCGGTTCAAGTTCGATGATTGTCGAAGCCGAACTTTGCGCGGCTGTGAGCGAGATTTTGGAGAAGTTAGGATTTGAAGATTTTGTTATTCGAGTGAATCACAGAGAAATACTTATCGGCTTATTAAATGTGTTCAGAATAGAATCTAAAAAACATATTGAAGTTATAACAATCTTAGATAAGATTGACAAAATTGGTAGCGAAAGTGTTCAGCGAGAAATTGAAGATTTGGGTATCAATCGCATATCAACAGAGAATCTGATTGCTATTCTAAATTCTGCAAAATTAATATCTGACGAAGAAAAAAAAGGAATAGTTCAATTACTAACATATAGTGAAGGTATAAAAAGTTCAGAAGGAATGATGACACTTGGATCAATTTACCAGCAAGAGATCCTGCAAAACAATCGTGAAATTATACTTTCTGCAAAGAATAAAACAGCATCGCTTACCAATATTAAGGCATACGAACACTTGTCTGATGCTTTGCTAAAAGATGAAACAGCAATTTCTGCAATAAGAGAAGTCTTCTTAAAATTATGGAGAAACACTAATTCGCTTGGGCTTGTTAATTATATTCAATTTGATCCAACACTTGCTCGTGGTTTGTCATATTATACGGGCGCGATTTTTGAAGTAAATGTTCCTGATTTTGCAGGTTCAATCGCAGGCGGCGGACGTTATGACGGTTTGATCGGGATGTTCGGCAAAGAACAAATTCCCGCTGTCGGTTTTTCCATCGGACTCGAACGCATTCTTTTTGTGATGGAAGAGCGCGGAATGTTTCCCGAAAATTTAACGACAAATTCGGCGGACGTAATGATTACGATCTGGAACGAAGAATCGGCGGGCGAATCTCTAAAACTAGCAAACGAACTGCGTCAACAAAATCTGCGCGTCCTCGTCTATCCCGAAGCCGACAAACTCGGCAAACAATTCAAATACGCCGATTCGCTCAACATTCCATACGTCTGCGTCTTGGGCGAAACCGAACTTGCCGAAAATAAAGTTTCCGTCAAAAACCTAAAATCCGGTGAACAGGAAACGGTTGCGAGAGAAGAGATCGCAGCGAAAATCCTCAGTTTAACGAAAAATTCTTAACCGCTCACAGCATAATATAAAACAAAAAAAACAACAGTTGACTTAACTTTAATAAACCAACTGTTGTTTTTTTGTTTTCACGGCGAATCTCCCTAAGCTATAATGCCAGACATCTTCGTTGACAAAATAAATATTATTAACTTTGAACAGAATTTTATAGCGTTCGCCGAATAAATCTATGGAATTAATAATCGTCTTGGTATTCATTCTCGGCTACTTTTTAATCGCATTTGAACATCCGTTAAAACTCGACAAAGCCGTTCCCGCTTTGTTTATGGCGGTTGCAATGTGGGCGATCCTGGCGGTCGGATTTAATCACGGTTGGTTCAGCATCGTAGATTCCCACGATCAGATCTTTAATTTTGTGAGTGGCGGCAAAGCTGCGGAAGAAGGTTTTAAGAACGTGCTGCTGCATCATCTCGGAAACACAGCGGAGATATTGATCTTTCTGATCGGGGCGATGACTATTATCGAATTGATTGATCTGCATCAGGGATTTGAAATATTAAAGGGTTTCGTTAAAACCCAAAACAAAACCAAATTGCTCTGGATCATCGGCACTCTCGCGTTCTTTCTTTCATCGCTCATTGACAATATGACGACGACGATCGTTTTAGTAACTCTGCTGAGAAAGTTGCTGGATGATAAAGAGCTGCGTATGTGGTATGCCGGAATGGTCATAATTGCGGCGAATGCGGGCGGAACATGGTCGCCGATCGGCGACATTACGACGACGATGCTTTGGATCGCCAACAAAGTTTCGGTATTTGGTTTGATCGAAAACATCATTATTCCTTCGCTCGCCTGTTTTGCCGTGCCGTTTCTGGCGGCTTCGTTTATGCCTGTTTTCAGAGGCAAAATCTTTGTTGAAAACAAACAAGACCTTGAAACGGAAGAACTCGGAAGCAGCCGAACGATGCTAATACTCGGTTTAGGGGCAATTGTTTTTGTCCCGGTCTTCAAAATTTTGACAGGACTTCCGCCGTATATGGGAATGATGCTCGGGCTGAGCGCGGTGTGGCTGGTTTCCGAATATATTCACCCCGAAGAAGAATTTCCGGAAGAGCGCAAAAATATGTATTCCGCTCACCGCGCTCTGAGCCGCATCGAAATCGCCAGCGTTCTCTTCTTTCTTGGAATCTTAATGGCAGTCGCCGCTATGGAAACTCTCGTTTACGGAGTCATCAACGGTAAGGAATTCGGAACTTTGCGATATTTGGCGGAAGTGATTCAAAATGTCATTCCGAATCAGGATATAGTCGTGGTAATCCTCGGTCTTTTTTCGGCGGTCATTGATAATGTTCCGCTTGTTGCCGCTTCGATAGGAATGTATGTCGCCCCGACCGATTCTCCTTTATGGCATTTTATCGCTTATTCTGCCGGAACGGGCGGAAGTATACTGATTATCGGTTCGGCGGCAGGTGTCGCCGCAATGGGAATGGAGAAAATAAACTTTATCTGGTATTTGAAAAATATTTCTTGGCTAGCGGCGTTAGGATTTTTCGCCGGTGCGGGAACTTTTCTTTTCATCGAACATTTTATTCGACGATAGAGTTAAAATTTATTATATTTCTGTAATTTTTTGCCGCAGAATAAACTGTAAAAATATGCTTGAAACAATTTCACAAAAGTCTGCTGAAGTTACTGTTCAATTTAAGGATAAAATCCGTTCGGCGCAGATCGTTTTACCGTGTGAGAATCTCAACAGTTCTCTTGATTTTTTCACCGAAAAACTCGGATTTCGCATTGAAATGATTTTTCCGGCGGATACGCCTTCAACAGCGGTGATTTCGGGTTACGGATTAACTTTGCGGCTGGAAAATTCAGATGAAAAACAGCTTCTGACATTACGAATTTTCGGTGATTTTTCAGATATTTCAGAACGTGAAATTTATTCGCCCGACGGCGTTCGCATAATTCTTGTCAATAATCAATCGAAAATCGAAATTCCCGAAGCAACCCAAGAATTTGTTTTAACCACGTTTGAAAATGAAAATTCGTGGAGCGTCGGACGCGCCGGAATGCTTTATCGTGATCTGATTCCTTCAAGACTCGGCGGCAGATTTATCGCATCGCATATTTCCATTCCCGATGGCGGCGAGATTCCTGATTATGTTCATTTTCACAAAATCCGTTTTCAGATGATCTACTGCCTTGCGGGTTGGGTGCGTCTTGTCTATGAAGATCAAGGTGAGCCTTTTCTCTTAAATGCCGGAGATTGTGTTTTGCAGCCGCCGGAAATTCGCCATCGGGTTTTGGAATCTTCCGCAAATGTAGAAGTTTTGGAAATCGGCTGTCCGGCGATTCACGAAACTTTTGCCGATCATAATTTAAATCTTCCAAATGAAAATTTCGCACCAGAAAGAACCTTCAGCGGACAAAAGTTTGTTCGTCACATTGCCGAAAAAGGAATCTGGGGAAATAGTGAAATCAAAGATTTTGAATCTGTTGATACAGGAATTTCGGAAGCAACGAATGGTTTGGCGGATGTCCAAACTTTTCGCGCGACTGAAAGTAATACTTTTTCCGTCAAACATTCGGGCGTATTTTTGTTCTTTTTTGTTCTCAAAGGTAATCTGCGTCTTGGTAATAAAGACAAGATTTATCGCTTGAAGGCAAATGACTGTTTTGTTTTGCCAAACGATGCAGAATATTTCATTGATTCCGATCAAGGGGTTGAAATGATTCGGGTTAGTTGCAACTGAGCACTTGCTTATCGTGCAATAATTATGAGACTTAATTCGATTGCTCGATCTATAATCTTATATCACGCAACCCAAAAACCAGTTGTTTTTCCAAATGGATATGAAATAGTAAGTTTTCTTTCGCATTTGAACATAAGAAGTTATAATATTTAAGCGTAAAAATTATTAACATTCTTGTTTTTTGGGGTTATACTAATAGAACTCGGTGCTTTTAAATTTCATAACATTGCACTAAAAAATTAAACAAAAAGGAGAAAAATCAATGGCTGCAAAAAGTTTAAGAACAAAAAAAACAGATATTCTAGAAATAAAGGCTAATGAAAAAAATCCATCAACAAATGGATCTAAAGAAGCGGAAAGGTCTTCGATTTTGATGTTGGAAGATTTGCTCGGGATAAAGTCGAACAGAGGGTTTTTACAACAGCTCAGGAAGAAAAACATAGATACGAAGAAAATCTCCCGGCTTTTCAAATACGAAGAAGACCTCGAGCAATTGCAGATCGAATTGGTCAAACTCCAGCGTTGGACACAGGAAAAGAAACGACGAATCGCCATCATTTTTGAAGGACGCGACGCGGCGGGAAAAGGCGGCACGATCCGTCGTTTTATGGAACATCTCAATCCCCGCGCGATGCGCGTCGTCGCCTTGCCGAAGCCGACCGAAGAAGAAACCGGACAATGGTATTTTCAGCGTTATGCTAAACAGTTGCCGAATTGCGGCGAGATCGTTTTTTTTGACAGAAGTTGGTACAACCGCGCGGTCGTCGAACCCGTGATGGGATTTTGTACGAACGAACAATATGACCAATTTATGCGCCAGGTTCCCGAATTTGAACATATGCTCTACGAAGACGGCATTACGGTTATCAAATTTTGGTTTTCAATTTCTAAAGACGAACAATTAAAGCGTTTTAAGTCGAGAACAAAGAATCCGCTGAAACAGTGGAAGCTAAGTCCGATTGATGCCAAAGCTCAGGAATTGTGGGATAAATACAAACATTATAAAGAATGGATGTTCAGCAAAACGCACACAACTTTCAGCCCTTGGGTGATCGTTAAGGCAAATAACAAACGCAGAGCGCGGCTCGAAAGTATGCGTTATGTACTTTCTTCGCTGGATTATGACGGCAAAGATAAATCGGCAATTCCGCTGTTTCCCGATCCGAATACAGTTATGCGATTTCATCGTTCCGCCATAAATTTAGACTAGATAACTGATGTTACGCACAAGCCATTGATTTCAAATTGCACAATTCCTTAAATGCTGCTTTCAAGGCTTGGTTGTAGATTTTTGTTTTCATGGCAAAATGATTCATCTTGGTGGCGAATTTCAGTTTTTCTAATTTGATGTA
>JBBSAX010000165.1:0-11749 GCA_038251885.1 Pyrinomonadales bacterium
ATGCGCTCGATTCCGTTTGCCGATTATCACCGCTTGCCCGGAAATACGCCGGAAAAAGACAACAATCTCGAACACGGCGAACTTATCACCGCCATCGAAATTCCGAAAAATAATTTTGCGAATAAATCTTATTACTTAAAGGTTCGTGATCGCGCAAGTTATGCTTTCGCGCTGATTTCAGTCGCCGCCGGATTAGAAATGGACGGCAAAAAAATCAAACAAGCAAGAATCGCAATGGGCGGCGTGGCGCATAAACCTTGGCGTGCAATGGAAGCTGAAAAATTCTTAAACGGCAAGGACGCAACCGAAGCGAATTTCAAAGCCGCCGCAGAAATGGAAATGAAAGCCGCAAAACCGCTCGAACACAATAAATTCAAAGTCGAACTAGGAAAACGCGCGATTGTCAGAGGTTTAATGATGGCGATGAACGGCGGGAAAGCGTAATTTGATTTATGGAAAAAGTAAATAAACATCAACTTAATGTTTTTGGTAATTATTATGTCGATCAAGATGTTTGTATTAATCACAAATGTTGCGTAATAGAAGCTCCAAACAACTTCAAAATGGATGAAGAAACTTGGCAAGCATATGTTTTTAAACAACCAGCAACGCCTGAAGAGGAAAAGCAATGTGCAACTGCAATGAATATTTGTCCTGTTGAATCAATTCACAATGATGGTTAAAACCTAAAATTTAAATGTTTAGAAGGAGAAGTTTATGATCACAATTACATTTCCAGATGTTGAAACGGAAAAACGCGCATTAGGTTTTTTGTTGGGACGTTTTTCCGGTCGCGTTTTGAAATCGGGTGAACATCTCGTTCCAGAGGCGGCTTTGGAAGCACTCGCCAATCAAAATATTCCGTTTTTCGTTGAGGGAAAATCAACTTATGAACAGCAAACTGCGTCGCTTCGAGATACTTCTCCCTCTGCAATTTAATGACGGGGTGAAATTCTCGGCGAATGGTTAGCCGAAGCGGTTTTGGAGATCGTTGAAAAATTCGGCGCGGCAAGCTACGAAACGCAGAATGTCGAAGGACATTGGCGGCATCAGGACGTTATTTACCGTGACAATCTCGTAAAAATCGTTATTGATGCGCCCGATGAAGAAGCAAACCAGCAATGGATGCGCGAATATAAAGCACGTTGGAAAGCGAAACTCGAACAACTCGAACTGTGGCTGGTCAGTTATACGATTGATATTGATTGAGTAAATTTTCGCAAATAATCAAGGGGTAATAAATGAGCAGTAAAGTAAAAGCAATCGGCGAAGTCGGAATCGTCGGAGTAGCGGCGGCAGTTGCCAACGCGATTTTCAACGCCACTGGAAAGCGTGTGCGCGAACTGCCGATTACGCCGGATAAATTAATTTGAATTGCAAGATTAGATAAAAATTCTCTGATTTTAGAAATTATGCGAAAACTATTTCAAAAAATATTGATTTTCAATAGCATTTTATTTTCCATTTTGATTTTTAATCACTTTGCGAATGCTTGCAGTTGTTATCCTCTCGAAACTGTTGACAAGGCATTTGCAAAAACTACGAATGTTGTTGTTCTAAAATTGGAATCAATTAAACAAAATGATGGTGAAAAGATAAATTATTATTTTTCGGTTAAGAAGATTTTTAAGGGCGAATTAAAAGCAGATGAAATGCTAAACTTTACAGTAGATTCTAATTGCTCATG
Organism: Pyrinomonadales bacterium; assembly: GCA_038251885.1. Taxonomy (GTDB): domain Bacteria; phylum Acidobacteriota; class Blastocatellia; order Pyrinomonadales; family Pyrinomonadaceae; genus JAHCHG01. The sequence continues at coordinate 1,688 of JBBSAX010000165.1, forward strand.
GCTTTTTAACGCAGATGAGATCGGAACCGAATTTTTGTTTTATCTACAAAAAAGACCTGCTGAAAATGAAAAATGGATTGGCAGCGTTTGTTCACGCTCAGGTCGGGTAAAGTCAAAAACTAACGATCTTTCCTATCTCGAAAATGTAAACAAACTCTCTGACAAAACACGGCTTTCGGGACAATTGAATAAATTTATTGAAACGCCCGGTCAATTGGAAAGTATTTCATTAATTCCGCTCGCCAAACTTAAACTCAAGGTCGTCGGAAACGGTAAAAATATTGATCTTATCACCGATGAAAACGGTGTTTATGAAATTTACGACTTGCCCGCGGGCAAATATAAAATCACGCCCGAAAAAATTGACGGTTTTGTGTTTTCAACAGAAAAAACTAATTTTGTTGAAGTTGAAATAAAAGCAAAAAGTCATACCGAGCAAGACTTTATTTATGCCATTAATAATGAAATAAGCGGAAAAATAGTCGAACCGAATGGCAGTCCGATTAAAGAAATTTGTCTTGATTTAATTTCAAAAAACATAGGAAAAACATTGGGATTTCGACACCAAACCTGTTCTGACGATAAAGGAAAATTCGAGTTTACATCTATTCCTGTCGGAACTTATTTAATTGTTATTAATAACAACGAAAAAAACGAATTTGATCCGGTTCTTAACAACTTTTTTTCTCCAATCAAAACATTCTATTATTCGAATGCGAAGAAAAAAGAAGCAGCAACTGAAATTTCGGTCGGCGCAAATTATTTTCTGAAAAATCTTATTCTTATTCCGCCGGAAATGCCGGAAATGATTACTTTGAACGGAAGATTAATTTACAGCGACGGTCAACCTGCCGCCGATGAAATTATTCAATTTTTCAAAGAAGACGACATCTCCAAAACATTTGAAGAACTTGTAATTTCTGATTTTGAAGCCAAAACAGATGAAAATGGTAGATTTACAATCAAAGTATTAAAAGGAGAAAAAGGCTTTTTAAGGGGAATCGTGTATTGGTTAGTTGGACAATATAAGAATTGTGCGGAAACAGAGAATTTCATTAAAAAAGAAGGAAAATCAATTCAGCAACTTAAAACGTCCAATTCAGATATTAATGGCACTGAAGATTTAAATAACATTGAGTTGAAATTTCCGTTTCCTAGATGCGAAGAAGCAGATAAAAAGTAATTTTTGAGAGTTTAATATGAAATATATCGGAAAAGAGATCAGCCGCGTGGACGGTTTTGCGAAGGTTACGGGACAGGCGAAATACTCGGCGGAGTTTTTTCTGCCGAAGATGGTTTACGGTTTTATTGTTCAAAGTAAAATTGCTAAAGGCACGATCAAATCAATTGATATGAGCGAGGCGGAAAAATCGGCAGGCGTTATCACAATTTTTACACATCTGAACACACCGAAAATTCCGGCGGGAGAGAATGGAAAACCGCGCGGGCGCGAGGCGTTTAATCCTTTGCAATCCGATAAAGTTTTGTTCAGCGATCAACCGATTGCGCTGGTCATTGCCGAGACTTTTGAACAAGCACGTTTTGCTGCAAGACTTATAAAAACTGAATTTACTGAAGAAAAACCGACGACCGATACGCTCGGAAATTTAGAAAATGCAACTCCTTTGAATGAGCAAAGAGCCGCCAAACCACGCGGAAATCCAAACAAAGCATTTGCCGATTCGCCCGTAAAAATCGAAGCCGAATATACGATTCCAATCGAGCATCACAATCCGATGGAGCCGCACGGCGCGACTGCTGTTTGGGAAGGCGATAAATTAACGATTTTCGATAAATCGCAGAATGTTTATGGAACGCGTTCGCATCTTGCCGAACTTTTCGGCGTAGCGGAAGACAATGTTTCGCTGATTTCGCTCTTTGTCGGCGGCGCATTCGGCTCGTCGCTCAGGGCAAATTATTATCCGTATCTCGTTTCGATGGCTTCGCGCGAATTAAAACTTCCGGTGAGATTAGTTTACACGCGGCGGCAGATGTTCACGGGACACGGTTATCGCCCATTTACGTGGCAAAAGGTGAGTCTCGGCGCGGATAAAAACGGGAAACTTTTATCAATAATTCACGATTCGACGAATAATACTTCAACCTACGAAGAGCGTTTTGAAAGCACAAACCGTTGGACGCGCAGGATTTATGCTTGCGAAAATGTTGATACGCCCGGAAAAATCCTTAAAACCGATCTTCCGACACCGGCGGCGGTTCGCGCTCCCGGCGCGGTTTCGGGAATGTTCGCGCTTGAATCAGCTTTGGACGAACTTGCCTTTAAATTAAAAATTGATCCGCTCGAATTGCGCCTTATAAATTACGCCGAAGTTGATCCCGAAGACGGAAAACCATGGTCGAGCAAGGCTTTGCGCGAATGTTACAGCGAAGGTGCAGCGAAATTCGGTTGGGAAAAGCGCAAAATGGAACCGCGTTCGATGCGCGATGGAAAATGGCTCGTCGGCTACGGAATGGCGACGGGCGTGTGGGGCGGCTTTCAATCTCCGGCGGGCGCAAAAATCACACTTCGCGCGGACGGAACGGCAAATGTCGCCAGCGGAACGAGCGACATCGGGGTTGGAACTTACACCGTAATGACACAGATCGCCGCCGAATTTTTGGGAATTCCTCAAGAAAAGGTCAAATCCGAACTCGGCGACACGAAATTTCCACGCGCTCCGGCGCAGGGCGGTTCGCAGACGACGGCAAGCGTCGGCACGGCGATCTACGGCGCGGCAAATAATATTAAACAAAAACTTTTCGATTTGGCTTTGAAGGAATCAAACTCAGTGTTTCAAAGCGCGAAAATTGATGAAACGGAATTGATGAACGGCAAATTGCAGATCAAAAATGATTCGTCAAAATCCGTTGCGATTACCGATTTAATGAGAAAAAATAATCTGACCGAAATCGTCGAAGACTACCGCGCCGTTCCTTCGCCGGAGCGCGATAAATATTCGATTGCCGCGCACGGAGCGCAGTTTGTCGAGGTCAAAGTTGACGAAGACCTTGGAATTATAAAAGTTACGCGCGTCGTCGAATCAACGGCGACCGGAAAGATTATGAACCCGAAAACTTCGCATTCGCAGGAAATCGGCGGCGTTGTCTGGGGAATCGGAATGGCTCTGCACGAAAATACCGAAATTGACCATCGCTTCGGGCGTATGACGACGACGAATCTGGCAGATTATCACGTTCCGACAAACGCCGACATTCATCAGGTTGATACGATGTTTGTTGAAGAAGACGACAAGATCGTCAATCCGCTCGGTATCAAAGGAATGGGCGAACTCGGAATGGTCGGCATTCCGGCGGCAATCGCCAACGCCATTTTTCACGCGACCGGAAAGCGCATCAGAGATTTGCCGATCACGCCGGATAAATTGTTGTAAGGGAAGATGTAGATAAAGACGATCATCAAAAGTTGAACATAAAAGAGGAGTTTTGGAAAGATTTCCGAAACTCCTCTTTTGATGTGAATGCTTAATAATTTATTGGCAGTAACTTTTTTAGCTTTTTCTCAATTCCGTCAAAACCTGTTTTGCGACGGCTTTGAGCGTGTCGAAAACTCCGACTCCGGTTGGTGCGGAGGCTTCAAAAACGGGTTCGCCTTTGCGTTGGAGTTCCATTGTTAATTCTTCGGCTGAAATAACATTTGGCAGATCGCGTTTGTTTAATTGCAAAACATAGGGCAAATCCATCAAATCGTAGCCTTGCGATTGGAGATTTTCTTCCAGATTGTAGAGCGATTCGATGTTGGCATCAATTCGTTCTTCCTGCGAATCGGCGACAAACACCACGCCGTCAACGCCTTTTAAAATGAGTTTGCGCGACGCATCGTAATAAACCTGTCCGGGAACGGTATAAAGATGAAAACGGGTTTTGAAACCGCGAACCGTGCCGAGTTCGAGTGGCATAAAATCGAAAAACAACGTGCGGTCGGTTTCGGTTGCTAAGCTGATTAACTTACCTTTTGCTTGCGGGGCGGTCGTGTCGTAGATGTATTGCAGGTTCGTCGTCTTGCCGCACAATCCCGGACCGTAATAAACAATTTTGCAGTTAATTTCGCGTGATGCGTAATTAATGAATGTCATAATTTTTGTTAATGGTAAATGGTAAATGGTAAATGGTTAATTATTTTTTCTGATATGAATACGATTAACCATTCACCATTTACCATTAATTAAACAGGCTATCAATATCTTCGTCGGTGATGTCCGCGAAAAATGCGATGTCTTCAAGGCTTCGATTTGTCGAAGCGTGTGCGACTTTCTCTAAAATATCGGCTATTTCGTAAGTCGCTCTTTTCGCTCTGATTTTAACCAGACCGAGCGTTGATGTTTCATCAAAAACTACAACCAGCAAACTTCTACCGATAATGCTGATGAAAATGCTTTCGCGCTCTCCCTCGTGAATCATTGACGGAAAGATATTTTCACCGATAAGTTTTGCCATACTTGTCGTCGCGGCGACATTTCCCGCCGCCAGACTGGAAAAACTCGTCGTGTCCATATCTCCGATGTCACCGGAAAAGGCTATCGGCTGACCGTCGCGGTCAACTAAAAAAACCACGCGGGCGATGCACTCGACACAAAGCCGTGCGAGAACGGTTTTAATTTCATGAAATTGTTGTTCGTGTAATATAACGGGCGTTTCTGCCATTAATTTTTTTCTCTCTCAGTTATTTGGTAAATAGAGGTAAGAAGTTGCAAGTTTTTCAACTATTTGCGTATGTAGCTTGTCGGGCGGGTTTGGCGACAAACTACTATTATAATTTAGCACATTGATTACAAATGCTTCAAGTGTTTTTTTGTGTTTGTAGAGTTTTAACAAAAAATATTTAAGATGTCCTGAAAAATACCGCTAAAATTAACCTTTGCTCAAGCAATATGGAAAATGTTAAACTTTTCGAGGTTAATCAACCCGAATAAAAACTTGTTGTAAATATATTGCCTAGAGGAAAAAATAAACTTCTCATAAAACACCCCTGACAGATTTGATACATTTCGTAATTTAACAATGAAAAATCACCTGTTTTCACAAAGTTCGATAGGTTTAAATTTTGTCGCAATCGGCGGCGGGAACGGACTTTCGACACTTTTATCGGGGTTAAAGAGGTTCGTCAAAGCCGGTGAAGATGAACCTGTCTGGCTCAAAAATCTTTCGGGAATCGTCGCGGTTTCCGACGATGGCGGAAGTTCGGGCAGATTGCGCGATGAACTGCAAATGCCGCCGCCGGGTGACATTCGCAATTGTATGGTCGCACTTTCGGAAGATTCACATCTTTTATCAAAACTTTTCAAACACCGTTTTCGTGGCGACGGCGAACTCGGCGGACATAGTTTCGGAAATCTTTTTCTAGCTGCGCTTTCCGAAATCACCGGCGATTTCGCCGAAGCGGTCAAACTTTCATCGGAAATTCTGGCAAGCAAAGGTCATATTTATCCGGCAACTATGGCGGATGTCAGACTCACGGCGGAATTGTTTGACGGAACGGTCGTTCGGGGCGAAACGAATATTTCAAAAGTCGGAAATCAAATCAAGCAGTTGAAACTCGAACCCGAAACTTGTCATCCTTTGCCGGAAGCTCTCGCCGCAATTTATGAAGCGGACGTGATCACAGTCGGTCCCGGTTCGCTTTTTACAAGTCTTTTACCGCCGCTTCTTGTCAAAGGCGTGCCGGAAACGATTGCGGAATCTTCCGCCGTCAAGATTTTTATCTGCAATCTGATGACTCAGCCGGGCGAAACCGAAGGATTTTCTGCGAAAAAACATCTGGAAATCGTTCGCGAATACGCATCTGAAATTGATTTTAATTACGTAATCGTGAACAATCATTTTATCAGCGAAGAGCAAATGGCGCGTTATGCCGATGAAGGCGCAAAGCAAATCGGTATTGCCGATTCGATTTCACCCGCAACAATCGAAGGCGCGGAAATCGTTTATGGTAATCTTTTAGACGACAGTGAGAAAGTTCGCCATCATCCCGAAAAATTGGCACAGACCGTTCTTCTATGCGCGATGCAACCGTCAACAAGCAAAATTTTTACGCTTTAGTAATTTATGGAAAACGAAAATTCCAATGAACAGAAACCACTCGACGTGTTAATTTTAGCCGCCGGACTAGGAACGCGAATGCGTTCAAAATCGGCAAAAGTTTTACATCTTCTCGATGGTCGTCCGCTGATAAATCACGTCTGCCGGACGGCTTCCGCGCTTGCGCCGCGAAAGATTTACGTCGTCATCGGACATCAGGGCGAAGAGGTTAAAGACGCAGTTTTGAAGGAATTGGAAACTGAAATAGTTGAGTTCGTCTGGCAAAAAGAGCAACTCGGAACGGGCGATGCGGTAAATTCGGCGCGTGGATTTTTAGAAACGGAAGACTCGACCTTACTTGTTCTTTCAGGTGATGTTCCAATGATTCGCGCCGAAACCTTGGCAGCGTTAATTCAACAGCATTATCATCATCGCGGACGCGGCGCAGTCTGTACGATTTTGACCGTAAAACTTTCCGATCCTCAAGGTTACGGACGCATCGTGCGCGACGAAGAAGGGCTTTTCGACGAGATTGTCGAACAAAAAGACGCGAGCGAAGAACAAAGAAAAATCAACGAAATCAATTCGGGAATTTATTGCTTCGATACGCCAAAACTTTTCGATGCGCTTTCAAATGTCGAAAACAACAACGCTCAAGGCGAATATTATTTAACGGACGTTCCAAGAATTTTGAGAGATGCCGACGAAGATGTTTCGCTCTATCATCACAACGATCCGCGCGAAGTTTCCGGTATCAATAATCGCACCGAACTTGCCGATTTAGAACGAATTATTCGTCGCCGGACAGTAACGCGCCTGATGCTCGATTACGGCGTGAGTTTTGTTGACCCGAAAAACGTCTATATCAGCGAGCAAGCAAAAATCGGGCGCGATACGGTAATTTATCCGAATGTAACCATCGAAGGCGAAAGCGAAATCGGCGACGGTTGCACGATTCGTTCTGGAACGCGCATCGCCGATTCGCGCATCGGACACGGTGTTGAAATTTTGGATAATTGTATAATTACGGAAGCGGAAATCAGCAACGACTGCAAAATCGGACCCTTCGCGCATCTTCGCCCGAAAGCACGTCTTGAAGAAAAAGCGAAGATCGGAAATTACGTCGAAGTCAAAAATTCGGTCATCGGCAGAAATTCAAAGGCTAATCATCTAACATATTTGGGCGACGCAACCATCGGCGAAAACACTAACATCGGCGCAGGAACGATTACCTGCAATTACGACGGCAAAAACAAACACGCGACGATTATCGGCAACGATGTAAAAATCGGTTCGGACACAATGCTCGTTGCGCCAGTAAAAATCGGCGACGGTGCGGCAACCGGCGCAGGAAGTGTTGTCACAAAAGACGTTCCGCCGAATAAATTAGTTGTCGGCGCACCGGCGCGTGCGATAAAAAGTTTAAATGAAGAAGAGCAAGAAACTTCACAGAACGCTCAATGAATTTTGAATGGGACATCAATAAAAACGTATTAAACATCAAAACTCACGGAATTAGTTTTAGTGAAGCGGAAGATGTATTTTTTGACGAATTTGGATTAGATGTTTATGACGAATCACACTCAGAGATTACCGAACAAAGGTTTAGAGTTTTAGGTTTAACCATAAAAGGTGTTTTACTGGTTGTTTATACAGTTAGATATGAAGAATTCTATCGAATTATTTCTGCCCGAAAAGCGACGAGATTGGAAGAAAAATCATATTGGGACGAACGAAAAAATTATGAGTAAAGGAATTTTAACAGTTACGCAAAAAGATTATGAAGAAATGAAGAAAAACGGTATAACAGATGAATCTTTACTCAAGCCCGGAAAATATAAACTTCGCCGCCGCACAAAGATTGCGACACGCGAAGAACTTCATCCTTCAAATACAAAAGTTGAATTTCAGATGAAACTTGATTTAGACATTCTCAAACATTTCCAATTACACGCCGTAAATGAAGAAATCGAAATATTGCAACTTTTATTAAATGAGAAACTTCGCGCAGTAATGGAAGATGAACTAAAACTTGAAGAACTCGAAAGGAAATTATTAAACGACAAGAAATTTATTGCTGCGCTTGTCGAAGAAGTTAAAAAAGCTGCTTAATTTTTATGAAAAAAATCTATATTTTACTTAATTTGCTGTTAATATCAGGTTGTTTTGCCGGAAGTGTTTTTGCTCAACGTATGGAAAATCAGATAAAAGTTAATCGCCCTGATTTTAGCGGGAAATGGAAATTAAATTTTAGTAAGTCTAAAGGAATGGATAGATTTTCCGAAAATGCTTCTGAAATCGAAAGGATTATGATTATTGAACAAAAAACGCCTGCCGTTTTTGTAACTATCAAACTTCAAAATGAAGAAAATGCGAATTATATAAGTGGAAAATTTACTCTTTATACCGATGGACGCGGAGACGATTATTTAGACTCCGGTTACATTACAGACAGCGTGACGGTTACGAAATGGGAAAAAAATAAAATCGTCACAACACATTATGTTTCCAAAAATAAATCGCCTGAAAATATAATTTCCATTCAGGAAATGTCGCTTTCTGATGATGGAAAAGTATTAACTGAAACATATAAATCAAACGCTTCTAAAATTTTTCCGGGAACTGAAGAACAAAAGAATTATGAAGATTTGTTCAATGCAGTGTTGATATACGAACGGATAAAATAGAAAATTTTATAAAATACTATGTGTGGAATTGTCGGATACGTTGGAAATAAACAAGTTGTGCCGTTGATTATTGACGGTTTGCGGAAATTAGAATATCGCGGATATGATTCGGCGGGAATTGCCGTCGTCGGTGAAGATTGCGTTCTTTCCTTGCGTCGCGCCGAAGGAAAATTGCGGAATTTGGAAGAAGCGATTCGTCTGAATCCTTTGGACGGAAATTATGGAATCGGGCATACGCGCTGGGCGACGCACGGACGACCGACTGAAGAAAATGCACATCCGCACCGCGATCAATCAGGTAAAGTCGTCGTGGTTCATAACGGCATTATCGAAAATTACCTAACATTAAAAAAACGTCTGGCTGAAGTTGGAAGTGTTTTTAAAACCGAAACTGATACGGAAGTGGTCGCGCATCTGATCGGTTATTACAAATATAAAGACGATATTTCTTTGGAAGAAGCCGTTCGCAAATCCGTGAAAGAACTGCGCGGAATTTTTGCGCTTTCGATTATTTCGGTTGACGAACCCGACACGATTATTGCTGTGCGCGAAGGTCCGCCGGTCGTCATTGGTTTGGGAGACGGCGAATTTTTTGTCGCATCCGACATTCCCGCGATTTTGCAGCATACACGCGACGTTTTTTATCTTGGCGAAAAAGAGATTGCCGTACTAACGAAAGATTCCGTGCGCGTTACCGATTATGACGGAAATATTGTCGAACCGAAACAACAGCGCATCACATGGGATCCGATTATGGCGGAAAAAGGTGGCTTTAAGCATTTTATGCTCAAAGAAATTTACGAACAGCCGCGTGCCGTCCGCGATACCGTTCGCGGCAGAGTTTCGCTCGACACGGGAAAAGTTTATCTCGACGAGATGGACATTTCCGAAGAAGATTTTCAAAATGTCACGTCAATTAAAATCGCGGCTTGCGGCACGAGTTGGCACGCCGGAATCGCCGGAAAATATATGCTCGAAGAACTCGCGAGGGTTCCCGTCGAGGTTGATTACGCTTCGGAATTTCGTTATCGAAATCCGGTTCTGCGCGATACTGATCTTTTGATCGTCATTTCGCAATCGGGTGAAACTGCCGACACGATTGCCGCAATGCGCGAAGCGAAACAATCCGGCTGTAAAGTTTTGGCAATCTGCAACGTGCAAGGTTCGATGATTACACGCGAAGCCGATGGCACGATTCTGACACACGCCGGACCAGAAATCGGCGTCGCTTCAACAAAGGCTTTCACGGCGCAGATGATCGCAATTTACCTTTTCGCACTCTATTTAGGACAGCTTCTCGGAAAATTATCCGATGACGAAGCCAAAAAACACGCGCAGG
>JBBSAX010000166.1:0-11741 GCA_038251885.1 Pyrinomonadales bacterium
AACCTCGCCGCCATTTTTTTTAACAAAATCTGCGCCGATAATTTCATTCTCCGCCCAATCGCCGCCCTTGACCAAGACATCGGGTTTTATTTCTTTAATTAAATTTTCCGGTGTCGGTTCGGAAAAAATTCTGACTTCATCTACAGATTTCAAACCGAGCAAGACCTGTTTTCTATCTTCTTCGCTTAAAAAAGGACGCGGCGCACCTTTTATTGCTCTGACAGATTGATCGCTATTTATCCCGACGATTAATTTTGTTCCGAATGCTTTAGCACGATTTAACAAATCTATATGTCCGGGATGAATTATATCGAAACATCCGTTTGTAAAAACTACTTTTTTCATTGGAATTTTCTTTGAACAATAATTTATTAATAAATTAAATTTGGTTTAGATTTCTATTTTTAATAAATATAATCTGCTTTTTTCTCAAAAAATATATGAATTCCCTTGTGTCCGTGTTCGCTGAAACGAACATAGCATTTATGACAATTATTATTTTGTAAAATACCGAAAATTCGGTTTAAATCGTATGTAAAAACCGGAATCAAAGGCTCTTTCTTTTGTTTTAATAATAAATTTCTTAATGAATAAATAAACGGAAAATTTCGATAAATTCTATAACGCAAAACCGAACTTAACTTTCCCGGATGATCGTAAGTCAAATGTAATGCTCCGATTCCATCTTCTTCTAATAAATCTATTATTCGCTTAAAAATATTTTCACCGATTGTGGGATTTATATGCTGAATGACGATAAAAGAATGAACAAAATCAAATTTTTCTTTTAGCCTTGACAAATCATCATCGCCTTTAACAAATTCAATATTTTCGATATTTAATTTATCGGCATTTCTTTTTGCTTCATCAAGCATTTTTTGAGAAATATCAACGCCGACTGATTTTTTGCTACGTTTGGCAATCGGAATTGCCAATCTCCCGACACCGCAACCGAAATCCAGGGATCTTTTCGGATAAAAATTCGGTTTTAAGTTATTTTCAATTTCGTTCCAGATTCTTGCAGTATATTCTTCACCGGAAACAAAAAAATCCGATAAGACTTCATCGTCCAAATTTTCTTTGTTAAATTTGTTTAAGGTGACAACAGCAAAATATGGATTTTCTTCGCCGAATTGATCCCATTGTTTTTCAATTTTATTCATTTTTATAGCCCTTTCGCATATTTCCTATAGATATTCTCAAAATGATCACACCGACAACCGATACAACACCAACTTTAATCATATATGGAACAATCGAACCGTAAAAACTTTCATACGAAATACTTGTCAAAAGCATATAAAAAAGCACAACCCGATAAAATGAAAATTCCTGATTTTCAATAAATGTGGCATACAATATGCGAATCAAAAATCCTAGAAAAATCATTCCTAATGGAATACCAATCGGTCCGAAGTTGCGTAATAAATCTCCCATTGGGGTGATGGTAAAAGAATTTTCCCCATAATCGAAGTATAAATCTCCATATTTTCGAGGTTCGGACGCAACGGGTTTATCCGACCAAATCACTCGTGGTATGAAAAAGGTTACGCTGTCTTTATAGATATTATTATCCAAACCGTAACTTTCCTCATATGGCTTTAATTTTTCATAATTGGCAACGACAACCGCCAGAGAACTCACCGCCTCTATTCTTTCCGCCAAAGCAGCAAAACCATTTCCCAAAGTAACGCTTAAATCCTGTTCAGAAACTTTATCAAAAGTTTTGAAGATATACTCCGTATATTCTTCCATACTGACTTGCCTTTCTGTTTGCTTGATATTCCGAAAAGTTGTTCCATAAATCATTCCGACAATCAAAGCAAAAGCAAGAATTAATCCGGCATAAACACGATGTTGAACTTGAATTTTTCTGCCTGATAATACGAAGGCAAATGCAATGAGAATAAATATTTGAATTAAACTGCCACGATTACCTTGAAAAGCCGCTTTAATCAATGAAGTCAGAAGTAAAATTCCGATTATGAAGTAATAATTGGAATTTAGTTTTTCAGTTTTAAAGATACACAACCAGAGCAGAAAACTTGCTTGCAACCAAAAAAGAGTTAAGAGAAATAAAATTCCGTCATATGCTCCAATCTCTTCCACCTTTTGAAAACCGATAATTCCACCAAAAAATGCCAAAACCGTATTAACCAAACCTATCGCCAGCAGAACCAAACCGGGAATCAGCAATCGAGATGAATTCCATTTCAACACAGGCAACCAATTTTCAAATTTTGCTCCGACAAATCTGCCGACCGGAAGAAAGAAACCAAGCGTTAATCCCCCATATCCCAGCATTACATAAACCAAAGTAAGTGGTAAATTATAGTGCTGATCTTCGATAAAGGACAAAAAATATGGCTCGGAAATACCACTAGCCAAAACCAGACCACCGAGAAAAAAAGCCGGAAAAAAATAAGACCAAGCGGCAAAAACAAGTGGATGAAAAAAGTTGAATCTTCCTTTGTAATACAAATAAATGCTGGGCGCGGCAATGACAAGTCCTGAAGCAAACACCCAGGGCATTAGATACATTTCCCTAAACGGATTAAAATCGTCCGTTGTCAAAATTAAAAGAGTAAAAAACCCGATTACAACTAACGTCAATATTCCAACTACAGGAATCAAAAGAGTTCTATCTTTTTTGAAATTTATCTGGCTATTTTGATTCAACATTTTTAATACTTCTACTAAGTTTGCGACTATTTTATTGTAAAACTAGCAAGCCGATTTTGATAATGATTTTGGGGAATACACAAAACATTTGCGCCAATATCATTCGGATTAAACTTTTCAATTTTCTCTAAATTAAAATTTCTTTCGTTGATGGCAAAAAACTCATAATCATACTGACTTTTGATAAATTGGATTATGTCATTCGGCAAATAGCCGAAACCTTTTGTAGTATCCAAAGCCATTTCGATCTCAAAAATCGGCGGAATTTCTTGTTCAAAAAAACTCGTTGCGCCCCTGAGCATTGTCAATTCCGCACCTTCGATGTCAACTTTAACAAACTTTACATTATCAATCTTATTTTCCTGCAAATACGAATTTACCGTTTCAACCTTGCATTTATACGCCGTAAAATCGGATTTTCCAAAATTCGACATTGAGGCATGTCCGTCCGGCAAATCGTCGAAAATATGTAAATCCATTTCACCTTTCTGTTCGCCAAGTGCGAAATTATTTAAGCGCACAACATCTGAATTAATGTTTGATTTTACATTTTCTTCCAAGACTTTGAAAGTTGGAGGAACAGGTTCGAACGAATGAACTTCCCCTTTTTCTCCCACTAAAGTTTGCAAAAGCGTCGTGAACCAACCGATATTTCCGCCGATGTCAAAACAGACATCGCCCGGTTTTACAATATTTTTTATGACACTCGTAATCGCCGGTTCGTATTCGCCGAGAAAATAAATGAAATAAGCAAAATGATTGTCAAAATTAACTTTTAAGGTTCTGCCGTCAAAAGTTTTGGCAACAACCTGTTTCGGCAAATCTTTTTCTAAACCCAAACTCGCCAGCGCAAGGCGATATTTTCCTTTTCTGATCGGCGAATAGAATGTGTAGAGCCTTGTTAATTTTTGTATAAATCCTAAATCCGTTTTCATAAATTAAGTTTGACTCAAACCGCAAACCGCAATTACACCGTCGCTCAATTGCGGCGAAAATTTCACGCAAATATCGTTGAAAACATTATAATACCAACGATTAAAAGGACGATGTTCATCACCGATGTCATAAAAATAAAAATCTTTAACTGTCAGATTTTCTCTGTTTATCGCTAAACTCAAGGTTTTATAAGAATAATAAGCAACGTGATCGGGATGAACAGGTTCATTTTCACCGCCTTTTCCGCGAAGTCCGTAAACTATAAATCTGAAGGCGCAATACGCATTTACCGTTGTAATTATCAGATTTGTTTCGGGATTCATAAATCTTTGAATTCCTTGCAAAAAAAGTCCCGGATTTCTCAGATGTTCGATTATTTCTCCGGCAATAATGACATCAAAAGTTTCGTTCAGTTCAACTTTTTCCAATTTTTCCAAATCCGCCTGAAAAAGATTTCTTACGCCCGAATCTTGCAAAATATCAATTCCCGCCTGATCGTAATCGAAACCATAAAGTTCTTTTGCCGTTTTTCCGAGTTCGGTATGCAGAAGCATTTCGTTTTCAATAGCTTCTTTTGTGTATGGATAATTTGTGCATCCGAGATGCAAAATTTTTTTTCCTGCACAGGCGTTCTTTATGAATTCAACTCTTTGAACGAGTTCTATCTTTTTACTCATTAATAATTTTTAGCGTCGGAGAATATTTTTTACAAAAAGTTTTTCGTCATCGGTTATAAAACCCATTATCCACACAAATAAACAATAAACAATTCCGCCGCAAAAAGTTGAAAGTAGAAATGTCAGCCAAGAAACCGATAGATTTCTGATGATCAATTCTTCGACAAATGCGGCAATTAAGACGGAAACCGTTAAAATTCCGACGATTTTCAGCCAAAATTCAATCTGAACTTTTTCAAAAAACCATTTTTCAACGTAAAATATCGAGAAAAATATCGTTGAAAATCCGGCTAATCGTGCAATTGCAACTCCGTAACTGCCATAATTATTCGTTAAAGTAAGCATTCCTGAAATTGCGATAATTAAACAAATGGCAAACATTTTAAAATTGTAATTAGGAAATCCCAAACCTTCCGTCATTTGCCACGAAACCGTTAGAATTGCTAATAACCCGAAAGTAATTGTATGAATAACTAAAAGCGTCGAGGATTTTTCGGCAAAAGTATTTCCCATCCAGAGCGTTAAAAACTCCGTGCTTTGAACAATCAAAGTCATCGCCATAAAAACCACGAGCAAACAAACGATTTTCGTCGCTTTTTTATAAAGCCGCAGAAGTTTTTCCTTTTCGTCTTTTAGTTCGCTTGCCAATGGGAACAAAACCAGCAGTAAACTCGATATAAAACTGTGAATATAAAGACTTAACATCATCGGAACGACATAATAAGTCAAAACTTCCGAACCGAGGTTGCGTGTCACCCAACCTCTTTCAAAGAGCAATAAAACATTAGCTAAAATTTGATAACCGATCACACCGGAACTGAATTTCAAAACTAATTTCAAGGTTTCTCTTGAAAATCGAAAACTTATCCCGAATTCAGGTAACAGTTTTCTTGCGGTTAAAAAATAGATTGCACAAGTTATTACAGAAATTATCAAATTCCAAGAAAGTAAAGTAACTAATCCGTAACCGTAAAGTGCCAACAGAATATTACCGATTATCAAGGAAAATATGTTGAAATTAAATATCTTAGAAAAAACGTCAAAGCGATGTATTCCCTGCAAAATCGCACTAAAAACCTGAATCAGCATCGAAAAAAATATGATTCCGGCGGCAATATAAAACGAATAAATTGTTTTGCTTTGCGATGCCGTTTCGATCTTGAAAACATCTAAAACTAGCCAGTTTGCCAAAAGAAAAATTATTGAAACGCCGATTAATCCAACCGCTATATTCAAGAAAAATGTCGCCGAAATTACATCTTTTATTTTTTCACTTTCTCCGCTCGAACGGTATTCGGCGATGTATTTCGTGATAGCCCGACCGATTCCAAAGTTAAATGAATATGCGATGAAACCGAGAACAAGCGCGTAAATGCCGTAATCATCGTTGCCCAAAGCCTTGACCAGAATCGGTGTGGCAAAAAAACTGAGTCCGAGCGGCAAAACCCACGTTGAGAATCCATATAAAACATTCCTAAAGATGCTTTTGCTGCTTTCGGCTGATTTTTTTTCCATTCGATTAATTAAATGATTCTAAATAACTCTTCAGCGCAATCTGTGCAACAACTTTTTCATTAAAATTCGCCAGAACAAATTCACGTCCGTTTTTTGAAAGTTTTTCTCTTAAATGTTTGTCATTTTTCAAAGTATTTATTGCTTCTGCCAAATGCTTTGAGTCGCCCGCTTCGATTAACCAACCTGTTTCCAGATGTTTAACCGCTTCGGGAATCGCATTTACATTTGTTGAAATACTCGGAATTCCCAAAGCCATTGCTTCCAATAAAGAAATCGGCAAACCTTCCTGAAAACTGACAAGCGCGAAAACATCTGCCAACCGCATCAATTTGAACAAATCAATATGTTCCTTACCGACCTGATCGGATGTGATAAAAATAAAATTCTCGCCAAGACCGTAACCTTTCGCTTTATTCAAATCTTCATCGCCCGGTTTTGAGTTTGAAATCCAGACAAAAGCTATATCTTTGTCTTTTTCAAAAACCTTTTTTGCCGCTTCTAAAAATGTCCAACGACCTTTTCGATCAATAAATTGCCCGACACAAAATACTAAAAATTTATCTTTTGGAATATTAAATTTTAGCTTTAATTTTTCCGAATCAATTTCCGTCTTCAAGGCTTCTTCAATCTCGTCCGGGTTGACATTCGTATATGTAACCTTTGTTTTTTCGTAAAATTCGAGCGAAACAAGCGGTTTCAAACTCTTTTTTGCATCTTCATTCGACGGAAAAATATAAAAATTATCAAATTTTGTTATCAAAGAAAATTTTAGTTTCCAAAGCAAATACCGCCATTTTGAAACCGGCGGCAGCGAATTGTGCATTGTGATAAAAACATTTGCTCTCAAGCATAAATACAAAATTGCAACAAGTGATTGCCACGGCGCAAATTCAATGTGAATGATGCTGTTATGCAAATCATTTTTTCCTAATTGCCGAAGAACTTCAAACTCGCTCCGAAATTTTCTCCAATGTCTTTCAATCTTTCTTTTCAGCGTTTCGGCTGAACTTATATCTGAACGGTTTTCCAGAAATTCATATTCGACATCAAGTTGTTCGATAAATCTCAAAAGCTGTTCGTCGGAGTTCGCCGGTAAAATAATTTTTATCTCTGCTTTATCTTTTATTTCCCGAATTAACCCGAAAAAATAAATCTGCGCGCCGCCCCATTCCTTATAATTCCAGACATAAAATATTTTTTTTAGTTTTGAGTTCGGCATTCCCGGGTTTTCTGATTTCAAGTAGATTGTTAATAGTCAGACAGCAGACAGTTCAGGTATAACTTTAAGGTTTTGTTTATCTTTGAATTATTTTTTTGTCGCCAACTTTAAGGACTTTGTTGAAAGTTCACCCAAATAGACCATAAAACTCAAAAATGCTTGTGGTTTGCTTGGAGCAGATTCCCAACGGGCGATAAATTGTCTTTGAAAATTTAAAGGATGGCGTTGGTTCTTAAATAAAATTTTTAATGTTTCGCTCAAAGATTGTTGATGTAATGCTTTAGGATAAGTATTCGGTTCGCACCAAACATAAGATTTCGGTTCGACAAGAAGTTTCCAACCCATTTTCCGCATTCTGACAACATATTGAATATCTCCCCATCCGTGCGGAAATTTTTCTTCATCCATTAAACCGCATTCTCTGATCGCCTCGACCGGAAATAAAACGCAATTTCCCGCCATACCTTCGACTTCGAAGGCATTATCAGGATAATCAAATGCCGTTAAATTATCGTTTTGCTGCCAACCACCGGAAAGTGTCTTCCATTTAAAATCTACCTGAAAAACTCTGTGAGGTTCGTCCCAAAGTAAAAGAAGTGAGCCGACGATTGATCGCGGATTTTCTTTAGCGGTCGCAATCAATTTCTGCAAAAAGTTTTCGTGATAGATCGCATCATCATTCATCGTCACAATAAAATCAGGGTTTCTTTCCAAAGCTGCTTGAATTCCGCGATTTGTTCCGGCGGCATAATGCAAAGTTCCGTTTCCTTTGACGATTTGAACTTCCGGGTATTCTTGAGAAATTGCCTCACTTGTTCCGTCCGTCGAACCATCGTCCACAATGATGACATGAACTTCCAAACCTTCCGTGTCAATTCTCGAAAGGGTTTTCAAAGCCTGTAAAGTTGTATCGCGCCGATTATATACCGGCGCAATTAGTTCTACTTTTATCTTTTCAACGTTCACCAAAAACTCCCTCTAACTATTTGCAGTTGTAAAAGTTTGAACCTTTTTTTTCTCAAGATCGGCTTTTACTTGACTCTCGATCCATTTATAAGTAGTTTTCAAACCTTCTTCCAAAGAAATTTGCGGCTCCCAACCCAAAACTTCACGAAGTTTATCGTTATCGGAATTTCTTCCGCGAACACCCTGCGGACCGTCTATATGTTTTTTGGAAATTTCAGTTTCGGCAATTTCGGCAACAATGTCGGCGAGTTGATTGATCGTCACCATTCTGTCTTGTCCGAGATTTATCGGTTCAAAATGATCGGATTTCATCAACCGATAAATACCTTCGAGGCAATCGTCAATATAACAAAATGAACGGGTCTGTTCGCCGTCGCCCCAAATTTCGATTTCCTGATTTCCGGTAAGTTTTGCCAGCGCAATTTTTCGGCACATCGCCGCCGGAGCTTTTTCGCGTCCGCCTTCCCAAGTTCCCTTTTCGCCGAAAATATTGTGAAAACGAACTGTGCGAGTTTCAATTCCGTAATCTTCGCGGTAGTGCATACATAATCGTTCGGAAACAAGTTTTTCCCAACCGTATGCGTCTTGCGGGTAAGCCGGATAAGCATCTTCTTCTTTTAAAGGTTTGACATTAGTTTCTTCCTGAAGATGTTCGGGATAAATGCAAGCGGAACTCGTATATAAATATCTTTTCACGCCGTTAGTTTTCGCGGCTTCGAGTGTGTGCAGATTAATTAGCGAATTATTATAAAGAATTTGTGCGTGATGAGCCGAGATAAATCCCATTCCGCCCATATCTGCCGCGAGTGCGTAAACTTCGTCAACATTTCTTGTAGCTTGCAGACAAGCGTCCCAACGTCTTAAATCTAAAATTTCAAATTCGTCGGCATCCGTTTCGCTGAATTCTGGATATTTAAGATCAACTCCACGAACCCAATAACCTTTTTCTTTAAGAAATGTAACCAAATGGCTTCCAATAAAGCCGCCCGCACCTGTAACCAATATTTTTGTTTGTTTTTCCATAAAATAATGAAGTTTTTCTTTTAATTAAATTTTTCTTTGTATAAATTGAAACAAGTAAAAAATGTAGGCTAAAAATACTAATCCTTAAACACTTTTTACTTGTTTTTTTAGTTAACTATTCGTCGTCGTGCCGGTAGCTACTCCGGTGATAATAGCTTTGATAATAATAGTAATTATCCTGACTACGGAGATTTGCATTGTTAAGAACGACACCGAAGATTTTCGCACCGACGTCGTTCAAAAGTTGTTTTGAACGTTTTACAACCTGACGCGAACTCTTTCCGGCGTGAACCACCAGAATTACACCATCCACCATCGAAGCAATCAAAACGCCATCGGTAAATGAAGCAATCGGCGGCGAATCCACAACAACGTGGGTAAATTTGTTTTGCAAACTCTTTAATAAATTTGACATTTGTTCAGAACCGATAAGTTCTGCCGGATTCGGCGGAACGGGACCTGAAGGAAGTAAATTCAGTTTTGAAGCCTCATCATATTGAATTGTCTCGAAAATTTCTTTTTCCGATAATTCCGCCGATAACAGTGTGCTGAGACCTTCCGCATTACTGATATTGAACACGGAATGCAATCGCGGACGGCGCATATCGGAATCTATTATCAATACTTTAGCACCTGTCTGTGCCAGACTAATTGCCGTATTTATTGCCGTTGTCGTTTTACCTTCCGCCGGAAGGCTCGATGTAATCAAAAGCG
The DNA here is from genome assembly GCA_038251885.1 of Pyrinomonadales bacterium. Lineage (GTDB taxonomy): Bacteria > Acidobacteriota > Blastocatellia > Pyrinomonadales > Pyrinomonadaceae > JAHCHG01. The sequence continues at coordinate 9,733 of JBBSAX010000166.1, forward strand.
ATTTCGGCGCGTGTCCGGCGGTCGAAAGCAAAATTGAAGTTCTCAGTTGTCTGAATGCTTCCGACAAAGATGATCGGGAATCTTTATGGATCAAAAGTTCTGATTCGGGTGCAGCTGAATTTCCTTCATCATTTGAGCCGACCAATAACAAGCGGCGTTTCGGCATTGAATCAATTGTCGGAATTGCCGCCAAAGCCGGAAGTTGCAGATAATTCTCGATTTCCTCAGTAGTTCTGATCGTATCGTCAAGATATTCAAGAAATATAGCAAGTCCCATTCCAAAAAGCGTGGATAGAAATAATGCGGCAACAACCGTCGTTAAACGTCTTGGCGAAACAGGAGTGTCCGGGGGAATGGCTATTTCGGCGACGCTTATATTATTTTCTGTTCCTAAAGCCAAAATATCATTTTGACTTTGATTATCAATCAGATTTTTTAAAAAACCCTTTTTCGTATCAATCTCCTGTTGCAAAAGATTGATCGAAACTGACGATTGATTTTGTCCCGAAGCAAGACTGTATTGCTCATTATAAGACGAACGAATTTTGTCTTCTTTAGCTTTTGCTTGCAAATATTTTGTTTGAAGGTTATCAAGAATTACTTGAGTTGAACTTTTTCTAAATGCTTCGAGTGCCTTTTCATTTCTTTCACGGGCTGTGGCAATTTCGTTTTCAAAGGTTTTTATTTGCCGATCATATTCTCTGATCTCCGGCGCGGTTTCAACATATTCTTCTAATAATTTCGCACGGGTTGATTTAAGGTCGGCAATTTTTTTCGTTGTATCATTGACTAAAGCCCGAATATCGCTTTCTCTTTCGGTTAAAAATCGAATATTCTGCTCTTCCGCCAAACTTTTGATTTTTGCCGGTGAATCTTTTACCGAAAAATAGATAGATTCGGCATTTTTTCTTTCATTTTCAGCTTCAAGCAGATTTTTATTGAGTTCACCCAGTCTTTCCATCGCAATGGATGGTTTATCGTCCGGCTTGAGAATTTCTGCTTCGCGATTTAATTGTTCGAGTCTTAGATTACCTTGCTTGATCTCGGCTTGCAGATTTGCAATTCTTTCTTCCAAAAATTCATTCGATTTTTTTGACGTTCCGAATTTCTTTTCTTGATTAGATTTTGTAAATGTCGCGGCGATTCCATTAACAACGAGAGTCGCTAATTCCGGGTCTTTATTTCTATATGAAATTTCGATTAAGCGTGTTTCTTTTGATGTTGCTCTGGATTCCCTGACAGGTTCGATATTTAGACTTTTTTTAATCAAATCAACGTAAGGAGAGAGTCTGATGGCTTCGGCTATTTCTTCGGAAGATGCTAAAGACGAATCAGCCGCAATGGTTACTTCATCAATACCTTTTTCTTCCTTTTTACTATCTTCGCTGGCTAAACCAAGTGTTTTCAAGACCGAACGCCAGGGACTTGTTGAATCATTTGCTTTTGCTACCTGAAACTCTTTGTTGCTGTCCAAACTTAATTCTTTCACCACTCTTCGCAAAAGTGCTTCGCTGTCAAGTAGTTGAAGCTGAGTATTAAAATATGACGGATCGGAATTGGAAACAGGTAGCCTGTTATTTTCTGTAACCAAATCTTGGTTTGGTTGTTCAAGATCAACTTGAACTTTGGCTTTTGCCAAATAAATATCCGGTTTTCGTGCCATATAAATGGCGGCGAGAGTTGTTGTCAAGACAGCAATTCCGATAACTAACCAGAGTCTTTTTCTGATCGCACGCCAATAATCAATTAATTGAAATCCATCATGCGCGTAAGCATCCCGATAACCCGGATAATGATTGCCGGTGGCAGTAACCTGCCCTTCAAAAGGACGTTCAATTTCAACCGTTTCAGTCACCTGTTGGTGTATAATTTCGCGACTGTCTTTCATAATTTATAAAGGGAATCTAAAAAACAAATTTCCGATTCCACCTGTCAAAGCCTTAATCAAACTGTTCGTAACTGCTTTTCCTTTATCCGTTCCTACCACAACAATATCATTAGCTTGCAAT
>JBBSAX010000167.1:0-11726 GCA_038251885.1 Pyrinomonadales bacterium
CGATGCCGATGAAAAAGAATTTGCCCGCCAAGATTTAGCCGAGTTGACTGAAAAAGCCGAAGATGGCGTGATGGATTTAGTGTATGGCGACCAAGCGGGTTTTAATCTGACCGCAAAAGTGGTTTATGCCTGGCAAAAGCGAGGTGAGCGAATTGAGATTTCGGTTACCAGAGGCATCTCGCAAACCGTCTTGGGATTTTTGTGGCATCACGCCCGGCGGTTTGAATCATTCGTTTTTGAGGAAAGCGTAGATTCGCATGTGGTGATTGGGTGTTTGGATTTATTGTCGCAAAATCTCTCGCGGGAAACCTGGCTGGTCTTGGATAATGCGCCGATTCACCGGAGCGAAGAGTTTGAGGAAAAGATTGAGGAATGGGCGGCAAAAGGCTTAAACATTTATTTTTTGCCGACTTATTGCCCGAGTTTGAATAAAATAGAGATGTTATGGCAGAAGATAAAGTATGATTGGCTTTCGTGGGAAGCCTACGGTTCGTATAAAAATTTGTGTCAGGAACTGGATAAAGTTCTCGCACAAATCGGCTCATTATATCACATTTCTTTTGCTTAGGTGCTTACTTTTTTCATATCCTTAAATCTCCTTTCTGAACTTTTTCAAACGGAATTATAACTGCTTGGGCAACAGGCAGACTCCTTCACGCCGAAAGAGTCTGAATTTCCTACAATTTGCTTCTTACTTCATCTTCCGTCTAACTTTTTCAAACTGTCACGTAAGCGTTGCCTTTCAAGCGGTGTTCGGAGTGTGTGCGGCTGTTTCCCGGATTCACCAAAATTAACAATGGAATTTCCGGCTCCAACCCGGTCATTAATTCTAATGCCGATTAGTAGTTTTGAAACGGCTAACAAGAGAGGAAAACTCGCACCATTACTTTTACTGTATAAATTCGGTTTATCATCTACTCCCAAAAGGTAGATTCCGCCAACCCGCCCATTCAAACGAGGAAGCCAAAGTTTACCGGCTTGATTTAATTCTCCGTTGCTGTCAACTTGCAGACTGCGTTCTCCCGAAGCATCTTGCATTGCGCCCGCCCCGATGCTCTGATAATTAACGCCGCCCACTCCATTGAATAAAATTATAGGTTTCTCCCGCTGGTTGCCTATCGCCGCCAACACTTTTATCACCATATCAGAGACACTTTTGACTCGAATTAATTGATCGGCTTCGTGTCCGGGTGTATCGAATCCAACGCTTTTCCAGAACCCTAAAGATTGCCCTTCGTCATAAATTTCCAAGCTGTAAATAGCCATAAACCTTTTCTCCTAATTTCCTTTTCATATTACGTTTCAAAATCGTCCGTTGCAGTCATCCGTGTTTTATCTTTTTACGGAACATTGAAGCCTGAAAGCGGATTTCCGTAAAAAGCATCGGTTTTCCAACTCAGCGAATCCCATTTTTCTGCACCGATTATTTTGACGGGCAAAATTACCCGGTTATGCGGTAGTGGAATCTGTGTTGAATAAGCCGGCACAACAATTTTTCCGTCTGCCCCGACTGAAAAACTCAGTTCACGGATTTGTGCGCCGCTGCGATAAATTTTAACGGTGTATTCGCCCGGATTTTTGTCGAAGTAAAAAGCGTCGGGAAAATTTTCGCGTCTAAAGGTTCCATTGTTGTCGAGAAGAAAGTTATACCAATAAAACTGCCACCGCTTCCAAGTGTTATTTGGAGCAAAAGGCGCGGCAAACTCGGTTGTTCTCTCGTCAAAATCAATCACCTTATCTTTATAAATATTGTCTTGTGCTAATTTGATTTGCTGTCCTTGGTAAAAAATACGTCCTTCCAATTCATCGGCTTTCAACGGTCCTTTGAGCCAAATGCTGACTGCCGCCAACATTCCGCCCAGTTCAAAATTTTCGGTGTCAAAAGTAATCATTCCAAAAGGCAGCAGCCAATCGTGTTCGACAAAAAAATCGAATTTGTTTTTCTCATCCGTTCTTTGTCCCGTGCTAAACTTGCTAACTTTGAATTTGCCTTGATAGATAACTTCTTTGGTGTCTTGACTGGTGATTTTGAACGAATAAACGCCCGTCGCGGCGGTTGATTTTGTCTTCAGACGCTCGTAAGGATTGGAACTGCTGAACGAAACCGCCCCGATTATCCCTCTGAATTGTTCCAAGTTTTCGCTGAACCACAGCGAGCCGTCAGAGTTAAAATATTCAACCGTGTAATTTAACTGCTTATCATTGTTATAAAATTGGTTGAATTTAATCATCGGAATCCAGCTTGAATAATTTCGCTGATTGGGCATTTTCCAATACTCGTTATGTGTTCTTGCCTGCACATAAACCGAATCTTTGAGAAAAACAGGCACATTGGTCGGACGCTGATTCTTATAACTATTGTCTGAATTAAGTTTTGACGACGGGTTTGTAACGATAGTATCATTTTGATTTTTGCCGTTATCGGCAGTTTTCGGCTGTTCTTGTTTCGGCTTTTCCGTTTTTGGTAACTTTGGAATTTTTATCGTAAATTGTGCCGAAGTCGCCTGAAAAGCGCACAAGCTAACAAGAATAAACGCCAATACTAAAATTGAATTTTGTTTCATAATTTTTCTCCTTTTCAATTAAGCCGGACTCCGAAGTTTTGCTTGCACAAGTGAGTCCATAATCGTTTTACTTCGCCATCAAACCCAAAGACATTAACCCACTAATCAAAATCAGAAGTGCAATAAACAACATCACCGATGATAAAAATTTTTGTATCCTCAGTTTTTCAAGAGTAGAGAGAAGTATCAAGGCTTTCATAATGCAGCGTCAAAGACCAGATTCGGCTGTGATCCGTATCCTCGATTGGAATCATTTTTGATACTGAAATATCTCGCATTACATATCTGGATAAAGTTCCGCTACTTCTGCCGCCTATGTTTCTTTCAAACTGTAAAATTGCAGTTTTAAACTGGTTTCCATTTATGACTGAATCAAAAAAAACGGGAACTGTGTGCATGGGAATTTTTAATATTAGACCAATATCCCCATCAAGTTTTCTAATGTTAGAACCGCGTTCATGATGACCAGATGCGATTGATGCAGATTCAAAAGCATAACTTACAACATCAAATTCGCGTAGATGCCTCGGATCCCGTGAATCTCCGTGAATCCCGTCAACCCATAAGAACCCTAAATATGACATAACCATTGCTCCTTACAAATTAAATTAAAAATAAACTTCTAATGATCTCAAACCGAAACTAGAACCACTTTGTCCGCGATAAGCGCGAATATTACCAAGTTCGTTATTATCCGTTGGTTGGCTGTTCGGAAAAGCCAAATTCTACAAAATCTCTTTCTGTTTTGCCGCCCTCTTTCTCAAGATTTTATTATTGCCAAATCAATAACACGAGCAAGTTCAGCATTTAGGCTTGCCAATTACCGCGTATAATCATTACTCCCGTTCATCAGAGCGGCATCTGTTGCCATAATGTGCAAAAGCGTAATTGCCATAAAACGTCCGGCTGTAGAACGAAGTTGGCGATTTCGGTAGTTTGCCGAATGAATCCGCGTGTTATAACTATCCTTCAACAATCGGTGAGAATTTCGGATTTGAAACTCGCCAATTGCCGAATAAGTTTCGCCATCCATTTCACCCGTTATTTCCGGTAATTTATACAAACCGCCCAAACCGATTGATCCGGGTGACAATCCCTTAGCAATATATTGGAATAATCCCTGAATCAGCAGAACATCATCTTTGTCGTTCGCCCCGGCATATCCGACAATACCGGAAATATTTACGCCCAATTCCAATCTGCCGTCCATATTTATTTTTTCTACTGAAACCATAATTTCTCCTCTTAATCAAACCGAACTTCAACATTAGAAATCACAAAATCACCCGATTTGCGGTCAGCCAAAAAAATGATTTCTTCCTCACCGCCTTTTGGTCTCACGTTTTCAACCACGACATCAAAAAAATCGGTGGTGGTACCGGAAATAAATTTTCCGTTGGCATCATATTTATCAAAAGTTACGGTTATTTGCGGCAACGACGCATTTGGGTCTTGAGGATTCAACCGCCTTAATTGTGCCAACATCAAAAAATGAATTGAGTAAGCAAATGTTGATCGGCTGATGGTCAATTTTGAAACACGAACCGAATTAACAATTGTTTGACCAATACCGGCACTCGTGATTTGGAAGCTGACGCTGCCGCCGCGAACCGGAAAATCTTTGATGGTTAATTTCAGTTTGCTACTCATTTACATTTCTCCGACTGTCCTTTAATCAACTACTTTAAACCTATATTCGAGAACTTTTGATGCCGCATAACGGACAAACTCAAGACTCTTACTAATGCAGAGTCTGCGACCATCGAATTGGTCAAAAGTCACGGTTATCTGCGGTAGCCAAGCGTTTGCGTGGTTAGGACTTTCAAAGATATGGATCAACGGATTCAGCCTCAATTGTAAAAACATCCATTAAGAGAGGGATTGGTCCAATTAGGGAATCTATATGTTCAAATTTTTGTATAAAACTGACAACCCTAAGATCATTAAACTTAATTCTATATCCAATGCGATCTTGAATCTCTAAATCTAAATTTCTAAATTTTTTTTTAGATACGAATGCGTTTCGCAATCTGGGCGTAACAATGGGGTCGATAATTTTAACGAACTCACACTTCCGGTCTTCTATAATACGGTGAAGTAAAAGTCCAATTCCAACTGCTTGATCAGCATCTAAAAATCTTCCGTATAAACCAATTCGCTTTAATTCACAATTTTGAAAATAATATTGATCCGTCGAATTAGTATTTTCTATCTTCTTTGCCAAAGACATATTCATACGAACAGCCATAATATTTCTCCTTTTCTAATATATTGAACACTTGTTGTTTTCGGACTACGCCTTTGCTAGTTGGCGTTGTATTCGCGCAAAACTATTCTGATATTTTATTCTCCCTTTTTCTCTTTCAATCGCATCTTTGATCTTGCCCCCCCCCGGACTTACGTCCCAATCTTCCAATCCGTTTGTATTGTCAACAACTATCTGAACTGATATAAATTTATTGCCGTCTTTAGGGTATAAATAATCTTTTTCTTTTGGAACAAAATTTTTCACTCCGACGACTCGGATAATCACCTGCGAATTTTCAACCAAAGCCTCCGCAGATTTTTCGGAGTTTTTCGAACTTATCGAATCTGCCACAACCTTTTTTTGTGCAAATACCGCATTTTCCGAAAACGCCGCCAACCCGTTCAATAAAACTGCAACCGATAACAAAAATTTTATAACTGTAATTTTTTTCATAATTTTTCTCTCCTGAAATTCTCGTTAGGCTTTAATAATTTGAAGTTTCAACGCGCTTGTTGCTAAATCAATGACATAAGAAATCTGTTGATTGCGGGCGACATCATCATCTCCTGACCATTGTTTCGGGGCGTGAACATTTCCTCCGCTGCGAATTTTTTTGACGTATTCTTTTTTCACATCGTCGGACAAAGCCGTTCCCGCCAGAAAACCGGTCAATTTCACTTCGCCTTCATTTAACGGCGGACAAGTATATCCAGCCTGATTTAACGGGTTTATCCAAAAAAATTCTATTCAGTTCGTATCTTAATTTCAAAGATTTAATGTCAGTATTTTCGGGAACTTCAAATGTTATCCAACCTCTTACCGAATCGCCGGCATCAACAATGTCCTTATTCAAAATCGGAAAAGCTACATCCAAGAAAGCCGGCATAAATGTATTGTTCAGCGCATCTTTGAGCTTGAAATATTCCGGGAAAACTTCCCAATCTTCCTTGCCGCCGGAATTGTCAATCACTATCTGAACCGCAATATGTTTACCGAGGAGCAGAGGGACTTCCGTATTGCTTTTCTTTTCTGAAACAGAATCTTCCACACCGACGACTTTGATAAACACATTCGTATCTTCAACTTTAGCCTCCGCAGATTTTTGAGAACTTATCGAACTTACGGTATTCACATCCTTTCTTTGTGAATACACCACGTCTTCCGAAAGCACCGCAAACCCACTCAGTAAAACTGCAGCCGCCAACAAAAATTTTATTTTTTTCATAATTTTTCTCCTAAATTCCGGTAAAATTATTACCGTTCATTATTGATAAGACATTTCGGGAAAAATATTTCACATTTTTTGTCTCAGTCGTTTTCTTTTTTCGCGTTTAGTTTTTGAACGATCCCGGGTTCTAAAGATTCGGCTTTTTCAAAATCGAGTTCTGCCAACTCTTCCTTTCCGATTTTCTGATTCGCCACGCCACGATAATAATAAGTAACCGCATTGGGTTTAAGTTCAATGACTTTCGTAAAATCATCAATCGCTTCTGCGAGTTTGTCTTGCGCCAGACGAGATTGAGCGCGAAAGTAATAAGGAGAAACGTAATCCTTTTTGAGATTTATGACGGCAGTGCAATCGTTTTCCGCCCGAACAAAATCTTTTTTGTAGTAATAACTGACACAGCGATTCCCATACGCCTCCTGAAGCCTTAGTGCAACATAGCTGTTTTTATCAGCAAAGGTAATGAATTTCGTAAAGTCGGCGATTGCCGAATCAAATTCCTTTATTTCGTAATAAGCCACACCGCGATTGAAATAGGCTTCGGGGAAATTCGGATCAAATTCGATAACCTTCGTATAATGAATAACTGCTTCGGCGTATTTTGCCTGTGCCGCCAAACGGTCTCCGATTTCTGTTGCTTCTCGCTTCATCAAATATAGAGAAACATTTGTTGTAGTGTTGACAGCAGCTTTTCCGACAATTTCCTTCGTCGGGTTTTTGCCATAGAGGTTGACCAGTTCATCGGTCGTTTGGACGGGCAAGTTAGCGGCTTTTGTCTGGTGTTTTATCGTAATAAGAAAAAGCGGCGGATAACTTTCGGCTTGCCAGACATCACCGTAAATCTGAAGAAAAGAATAGATGTTTGTTGCCAAACCGATGTCGAATGCCGCCGCGTGTTCTTCGCTGAAATTTGCTTTCAGATATTTTTGAATCGGATCCCCGCCCTTTTCCACAACATAATCTATAAAACGTCGGGTATTTTCCGCACGAACGGTTGTTTTAGCAGGCAAAGGCGGCAATTGGATGCCGAATTTGCCTGCGTTTTTCTTAGCTATATCGAGCGATTCGTCAATATTCGCTTGTGGATCGCCCACTGCGTTCAGAATTGCCGCCATACTCAACTGTGAGCCCAATTCCCAAGCCTCGTATTTTGTACCTTCCGTCTGACTTTGTGCGTTTGCTACATAGCTGAACAAAACCGCCACCAATACTAATAAACTCACTTTCTTGAACATAATTTTCTACCTCTCCTGCACTGATAAGACATTTTGAGAAAAACATTTCAGAGTTTTTTTCGCGCAATAAAAAACCGCGAAGAAAACTCTTCGCGGTGATATGTTTTTTTTACTTTTTACTTTTGCGTTTTACTTTTTACTTTCCAAACCCGTCCAATCGCCCGATTGAATAAAACTCGCCCAAAAGAAAGGATGTTGACGATTCGGTTTTTTGAGCATTTCTAGTTGAACTTGTCTTAAAGACGCGCCGCGTCCTAAACCGTTTTTGAGATTTTTGTAATAATTCGTCATCAATTCGCGTGTTACATAATCACTGATTGACCATAAACTCATCACCAACGATTCAGTTCCGGCAAGGACAAAAGCGCGGCGCAAACCGTAAACGCCTTCGCCGTTTTTGACTTCGCCCAAACCGGTATCGCAAGCCGAAAGAACGACCAATTTTGTTCCCCAAAGGTTTAAACCTGACGCTTCAAGTGCGGTTAAAACTCCGTCGTCTTTTTCGCTTTTATGCGAGTTTGCACCTGCAAATGCAAGCCCTGAACGAAATAGCGGATTGCCGATTTTTTTATCTTCGAGAAAGAATCCGTGCGTTGCAAGATGCAAAATCTGCGGCGCGTTTGTTTGTTTCAAAGCTGTTTCTGTCGCTTCAACTCCACTCAAAAAGCCGATATTTGGAAAAATTGTCTGAATCGCCCGCGCTTCTTGCATCGTTCCGCCGAGCGGCGCAAAAAAGGTGTCGGTCAGATTGCGCGTTGCCGTAACGCTTTGGCGTTTGCGCGAAACAGACGCGATTGTTTCCGATGCGCCGAACAAAGGATTAGCGATCACCAACGGATTATTTTTATTTTCGCGTTTCGCGTTCATTCTCAGCAAATCGCGTCCGCCTGTCAGATATGTGAACGAATAATTTTCGACCGCAAACTGATCTTTTTTATCAACCAGAGCCTCAAACGGAATCAAACTTAAATTTCCGTCAGGCGAGATAAGCAAATGTTTCGCATCGCCAAAATAAGGGCGAAGCGGCGACATTATTTTTTCGTCCAAAGCGCGGGCGATCTTTTTAACGTCTTGCCGACGGACATCACGCAAAGCCGCACGAAATTGGTCAATCGCCGCGTCCAAGTCCTTCACCGCACCGAGTTCCGCCCAACCGATTTCGCCTTCATTGCGAATCACATAAGCCGCGTAATGCGGTTCACCGAAGATTTCTTTGCCCTGCTTTTTTGAATCAATCGGCTGATAAACGACAAATTCAATGAGTGCCGCGTCAGCCGGAAGCGTCTTTTTAATATCGGTAAGCGTTACGGTTTTCGCCTGTTCGTAAAAGCCTTCACTGCGGCGGCTAATTTCGTTTTCTAATTTTTCTTTTCGCTCTCTGACGGTGGAAATTTGGTTTTGATATTCGGTAAGAGTTTTAGTTTCCGGCTGATTGAGCGCGAGTTCGGCAAGTTGTGCGTTGGCATCGTTCAGCCGGTCAATCAAAATCTTGTCGGTTGCGTTAAAACGCGAGCGCAAAACTGCCAAATTATCGGTCATCGCGTCCAAAACGCGCCCTTTTCTCTGCAATATCGCGGTAGCAGCGTTATCTCGTGCAGAATTATTTTCCTTTGCCAGATTAACGTGCAACGAGATCGTCTGATTCAGATTTTCCGACATCAGACGCATATACGAAAGTTTTTGATGTTCCGTGCCGACGCTCAAGTTGAGTGCGATATTTTTTTCGTGAATGAGGTTGGCGCGTTCCTGAAATTTTATTGCCTGTGCCGCGTCGCCCTTCAAAAAATACACACGCGCCAGCGCGTCGCAGGTAAAACCGACCTCGAAATGATTTTCGCCAAGCGTTTTTTCCTTGATTTCCAAAGTTCTTTTGTAAATCATTTCCGCTTTTGCGTAATCGCCTTTAAGTGTGTAAAGATCGCCGAAGGCTTTCAGAACAAGTGAAAAATCAGGCAAGCTGCCCTTTTTTTCGGATATTTCCACCGCACGTTTTAAAAGCTGTTCAGCCTTTTCATATTCGCCTTTTTCTGCGTAAAGTTTAGCCAAATTTTGGAGCGGAGCAGCTAGATTTGCGCTCTCTTGACCGGAACTTTTTTCCTGTATCGCCAAAGCCCGTTTCAAAAGCGGTTCGGCTTTTTCAAAATCGCGGAGTTCGATATAAATCAATCCCAAATTTACCAAAGCAACGGCAACTTGGGGATCTTCAGGATTGAGAATTTTCTCACGAATTTCCAAAATCCGGCGATCTAAAACAAGCGCGTTTTCATAATCGCCTTTGTAATAACTCAGCGTAGAGATATTTACTAAAACCGATGCAACTTCGATACTTTCCGTGCCGAAAAGCCGTTCACGAATCTCTAAAGCCCGCCGATACATCTGTTCGGCTTTAGTATTTTCACCGCGTTTGCGATAAAGAATTCCGAGGTTATTGTAAGAAGACGCGACCAAATTATGATTTGTTCCCAAAATCCTTTCCCGAATCTCCAAAGACCGAAGCAGTAATTTTTCCGCCTCGATAAAATCGCCTTTGATTTTGTAAATAACCGCCAAATTTCCAAGCGTGTCAGACAAGTAAATTTCATTCGGAATCGTCAGTTTTTCGTAAATGTCGTTGGCGCGTTTGAGAAACATCTCGGATTTTTCAATGTCGCCCATACTGAAATGAAGAATGCCCAAACGGTTAATCACGATGGCTGTTCCTTCATTTTCAGCACCCAGAATTTTTTCTCTGATTTCGACCGCACGTTCGAGAAGCGGCAGTGCCTCAAGATATTTTCCGGCGCGTTCTAAAACACGGCTTTCGATCATAAAACGGCGTGCTTCCTCCAATGAAAATTCGTTTTCCGTCGCACGGCGCAGTTCAGTAAGCGTAATTTTATAACTCGCTGACGGCGCATTTTTAACCTTTGCTTCGACCTCAAGTTTAAACGCGCCGTTTTCAGAAGCCACGATTTCAACTGTTTCCACGCCGTTTGCTCGGACTTCGCGGTCAAATTCGGAAGTCAATTTTCCGTCCGCGCCAAAAACGCGAATTAAAACATCAATGCCCTTTTGCTCAAGCAAAATGTTGGCGTATTGCCCTTTTTCCAAATTAATTTGAAAGATGTGTTTTCGCCCGCCGGAGATTTCGCGGTCAATGGTTTTGCCCGTTTCAAGTGCCGTAATTTCAGAGGTTTGGCTGTAACAAAAATGAACTGCTAAGCACAAAATAAATAAATAAATAAATGATTTGATATATTTTTGGCGAATCATAGTAGCGCATCTCCGTTACAAAATCTATTTTCTTAGCGCAAACATTATCGCATAATTCGGAATGAATAGTTACTTGTCAAAGTTCAGAGTTACGCATTTATGCGTGAGAAACCGCCGCGCTTCGCTGTCGGTTTCACGACTCAAGCCGTTACTCTAAACGACAAATAGCTGCTTGGTTTGCGCTCCGAATGTGAAATTCAATAGACTGTTTTTGGTAGCAAATCAAATGTCTGAAGAAACTTTTTCAACCACGAAAATTCTCATAATCGGGCTTATTTTAGCGGTCGGCGTGGTTTATTATTCGAGCAATCCGAAGCCGCAATATTATTACAATTACACATTCCGCGTTGCCGAACAGTTTTTTACGGAAAAATTGGTTTCAAGCAGAAGCCGCCTTCGTGGTTAAACGAAATGATTCCGTTTAAAGGCGAATATTATTCGGCATTTCCATATGGAAGTGTGCTTTCGATGATGCCTTTTGCTTTTTTGAAAATAATCGGCGTGGTCAAAGATATGCCCGCCGGATTTATAGCCGGAATTCTTGCCGCCACTATCTGTTTGTTTTTATTGGTCACAGCTGTTAGTTCAAAACTATGCACTTTCAGTGCAAGACTTTAGTTGCTACACACTTCTCAGAAGTGATAAAAAAGCAACATGAATCAAAATAGATACGGAAGTCATACAGTTTCACGGCTAACGGCACATATAGTTTGGGTAACGAAATACCGTTACCACGTTTTGAAAGGAGAAATTCAAGTGCGATGCCGAGAATTGCTGATGCAAATTTGCGATTCCGAAGATGTCAAAATCTTGTCGGGAGTAGTCAGCAAAGATCACGTTCATATGCACATTGAATGTGCTCCAAAGGAGTCAATCAGCGATATTGTCAAGCGACTGAAAGGCAGAACATCAAGAATGTTGCAAAGTGAATATCCCGAAGTCAAGAAACGATATTGGGGCAAACACTTTTGGGCAATCGGCTATGGAGTCTGGTCAACCGGAAACATCACTGGTGAGATGGGGCAAGTGAACTGCACCCGTAAAATTGGCTCTGTCGAGATTTTGGGGCAACAGATAAAATTGGTTGAATTGGGTGCATTTGACAAATCTGTAAGTTTTAACCCTGTGCTTCGTAATTAGAAACTTTCAATAGGTTTACAGGTAGCAATCAAAATTATAAATTCGATAGGAATTTTTTAAAG
>JBBSAX010000168.1:0-11599 GCA_038251885.1 Pyrinomonadales bacterium
AGGAGCGTGCTGTTAGTTATTGAACACGCTCCTTTGCAGTCGCGTTTCCGCCTCGCATCTCGTTTTCTACATCATCCTATTTACGCAACTTGGTATTACTAAAAAGGTGATTCATCATCGTCTTCATCGTCGTCAAAAACAATCCGCTTTTTAATTTTCGATTGTCTTTGTTCGCGCAAGTCATCAGCCTCGATCGCTTGCAGCGCGGGATTTCCGTCTTCATCCTTGAGCAAAACCTCTATTCTTCGCTCGGCTTGATTCAATCTTTCTTGACATTCACGCGATAGTTTTACGCCTTCTTCAAAAAGTTCGAGGCTCTTTTCCAAAGACAAATCGCCTTCTTCGAGTCCGCGCACGATTTTTTCAAGTTCCTGCAAAGAAGATTCAAATGACTGTTTTTTCTGATTTTTCATTTACTTAAAAATATCTTCTGCTTTTTTCAGCAAGTCTTTAACATTCTCCACGCCGAGACTTTTTCCCGCTTCGGTGATGTTGGTCGCGCCGTTTTTCTGCACGACTGCAATAACTTCCTGTCCGACTTTTTCCGCGATTCTTTGCGCTAAAACTTCGTCTTTCACCGCAACAACCTGCCATTTGTCGCCGTTACGCTTCATCGTCAATTCAATCGGGCGCGATTCTATCTTACTTTTGACAAACGCTTTATCGCCTTCCTGCGTAATATCTAAATACTTGTTCGCGCCGACGGCAATTGCCCAAAACGGAATATTATTAAAGGCTGCGGTCTTTTCCCGAATCAAATTTGGTAATTCTTCCCGAGCGCGATCTTTGACCGACGGAAGAATCGGCGCAATGACTTTTGCAACTTGCTTTATTTTCTCCGGCGGCAAATTTCGTCCGTAAAGTTCAACCGCTTTATCGGTGATCTGTGGCAAAAAATCATCAACAACCGCATCGGTATCAACTAATTCATCAACTTTCGCCTGATCGTTATTCCGCGCCGCTTCAACCAATAGTGCCAGCGAATATTGCGGAGTTGTTTTCAAATTTCGCCAGTAAAAAAATCCGCCAATCGCGCCGATGACAACAAAAACAACTACCAAAAGCGCGAATATCTTTAAAACTTTGAGAAAAATGCTTGGTTTTTCGGGCTTTGTTTGCTCCGCAAAAATCGGAGTTTCAACCGCTTTCAGTGCATTTTCAGTTTTCGAATCAGTTAGATCAACTTCAAATCTTGACATTGTTTTTAATTCTCTACCGACAAAATCTTCGCTTCGATTTTACCTTTTGCCAGACGAATTTTCACCTTTTCATCTTTGTTTAGTTTTGAAGCATCGCGCAAAATCTCACCTTTTTCATTTTTCGTGATCGAAAAACCACGATTCAAAACTGATAAAGGGGAAAGCGCATCAAGCGAAGCCATTCTAATTTTCAAACTTTCATCCTTCGCGTCAACGACATTTTTTATTGCTGAAAACTGTTTTTGGCGCAAAACCGCAAGACGGGTTCGTTGCTTATTCAATTTTGAAGCCAGCTTCAACGGTGAAATTCGATTTGATAAAGATTCGAGAAGTTGCTTATTGTTTTTTATTTTTTCAGAAAGCGCGTCCTGCATTTGCTCTTTGAAATCTTCTAATTCATAACGCCAATCTTTTATTTTCTGCGGAAACTCATTAAACACGGGCGACATCGCGAGTTCCTGAAATTCCGAACGCGCCGCTAGAAGTTTGTAACTGATTGATTGAAATAAATCCTGTCTTCGCTGATAGATAAATGCTTCGATCTGATCTTCGGATTCGGCGACAATTTCAGCCGCCGCGCTCGGAGTCGGCGCACGTTTGTCGGCAACAAAATCAGCAATCGTAAAGTCAATCTCGTGTCCGACGGCGGAAATTATCGGAATTTCCGAAGCAAAAATCGCCCGCGCGACTCTTTCTTCATTGAACGCCCACAAATCCTCCGACGAACCGCCGCCGCGCCCGACGATCAGAACGTCGAATTTATCATTTTCATCGGCAATTTTGTTAAATTTATTCGCCGCTTCAATCGCTTCAGAAATTTTTTCACCCGCAAATTCACCTTGCACGAGAGTCGGAATCAGAGTGATATTTACCGAACGGGTTCTTCGGGACAAAACATTCAAAATATCGTGAAAAGCCGCACCGTTCGGGCTTGTTACAACTCCGACTCTTTTGGGGAAAAACGGCAAAGGACGTTTTAATTCTTCATCAAAAAGTCTTTCTTTCGCAAGTTTTAACTTGATTTGCTCAAACGCAACTTTTAACGCTCCTTCGCCGACCGGTTGAAGCGATTCGACCAATATTTGATATTCGCCGCGCGGCGCGTAAAGCGAGAGTTTCCCGCGCACGCGAACCTGCAAACCGTCGAACGGCTGAAACCGAATTCGCATATTATTGCGAACATAACACGCCGCTTTGAGTTGCGAATCGCCGTCGTGCAGAGAAAAATACCAATGCCCCGAATTCGCCGCAAGAAAATTCGTGATCTCGCCCTCAACCCAAACGGAAGCAAAACGCCGTTCGAGTTCGCCTTTGACCTGTTCATTCAACTCCGAAATCGTCAAAGGTCGGCGTTCTTCATCGTCGAAAAGTGAATTTAGAAGTGAAGATTTCATACGGAAAATTCCAGTGCAAGTTGTCTTTCTTCAATACTTTCCAGAGAATAATTTGAAATTAAAAGTTCTTTTTCTTTTTGGATAGATTTTTTCGTGACATTTCTCATTCCATACATCAAATTCCAACTTGTAATATCTGTATCAGAAAAGAGTTCTTTTATAAACGGCGAATCATCGTAAGTCAAAAGCCATTTGTGCAAACAGTTTTTTAAATTTTCGGCAAATCTCTCGTGATCAAAAGATTTGTGCAAAGTTCCATTTTTGCCGTAGAGCGCAGAATTTGTCGCGCTAAAATATGGTGGATCAAGAAACAAAAAAACGTCTTTTCCATCGGTGTTTACTGTGTTTTCATAATCTGCATTCGTAATTTTTACATTTTGCAAAATTTGCGGCATTGCTTTCAAACGCTCGATACTCGAATCGGTAAAACGCTTTTCAAATGCTTGTTTAGAAAAACCGCCCGCTTCGGTTGTCCCTGAAAATGTTATTCGATTAAAAATAAAAAACATAGCCGCTGTTTGAATTTCACTAAAACTTTCTTTTCCTTCGCGCAAAAAATAGAAAAGTTTTTTACCATCAGAAAATTCGCTTTTCCACTGCCAAATCTGCTCAAATAAACTTTCAGAGTCATTTTGTAAAACCTTCCAAAATACCGCAAGTTCCGAATATCTATCGTTTATCCAAAACTTTTTGTCGGGAAATTTTTGTTTAAGATTAATAAAAACCGAACCGCCACCAACAAAGGGTTCGCGGAATTCTTCAAAATCGGGAATCAGCGAAACGATTTTTTCGGCAACTCGGCTTTTTCCGCCCGGATAACGTAATGGACTGCGAATCATTTTTAATTTCTTGTTTTCTAAATTGTTTCCTTTAAAAGTTTTGCTGTTTCACCATGTTCTAAAATTATTGTGAAATTATTTTCCCGCGCTTCTTGGAAAAGTTTTGTTAGAAAAGCTTTTTGTTTTGAATCAATCAAATTTTCCGAGCAGAATTTATCAAATGTTTCGGCTTTGGTGTTTGAATCAATCGAACCTGTTAATTTGTTTGAAGTTAAACGAATTTGGACTTTGTAATTTACCTTTTTTGCGCCGAGTTTGACGTTTTGCAAATTCGTGTAAAGCATCATCTTTATAAAGCCGTCTTTTATGTCATTTTTACTTGGAAATAGGGCACGTTGGCTGTGTTTTGCTTCGATCAAATAAACGGTTTCGAGTTCAATGCGCGTTTCGTCAACAGTGAAGAAATATTTACCGAAAAGCGCGTTCGTGATCGTTACAGTTCCTTTTGTGTCGCTCGATAAAGCCTCTTTCGGTTGCAAAGTTTCCGATTCTCGTTTTTGGGCTTTTTTCGATTTGCCGCGTGAAAATTCGATAAATTTTTCAGGCGTTTCGGCGACTTTTATCAGTTCGTCCAAAACGCCTTCGTCGTGGAGATAAGTTTTCGTATTTTTCGAGATTTCGCGGTAAGTGAGTCTTGCTTTTTCTAAAACATTTTTTAAGTTTTTAACTTCTTTTTCGTTCCACTCCCGCGCCGCGCCTTTGAAATTAAAAACTTCCGTTAAACGCGATAAAATATAAGTTTCATCAAATTTTTGCGACGTGATTTTGTCATTTTTTTTCGTGTTTTTTTAGCGTCGTCGTAATACGCGAGAACTACTTGAACGTCTAAAAGACTCAGAAGCGAAATCGTATCCCACTGCAAAAAATCCCGGTCGCCGCCTAAACCTTCGTCTTTTAGAACGGGAATTACGGCGACTTTTCTACCGGAATGTGCGAGCGTGTCGTAAACGCGTTCGTATGGATAAGAGCGCGTGCGTTTCGGCGAAATCCAACGGCTGACGGCAATTTTTTCCGTTTCATTTTCCAGCAAAAATGCGCCTGTTGCTTTGTTTATATCAAAATTTTCGAGTTTATAAGTTTTTAGATTATCGGCTAAAAGCTGTTTATATCTTATGTTTTCAATTTCGCCGGAAATTTCTGCGGTTTGAAAATTTGCGTTATTGAAACTCGCTTTTTGATATAAAAAATTTGTTGATTTTTTATTTTGCTCAATAAAACTTTGCGTTAAATTATTATCCGAAATTTTTGAGTTTTCCGCATTTTTAACTTCGACGACCGAACCGAGTTTGACGAAAGAGTTTTCGCGTTTTATTTTGACTTTTAAAAGCGGCGAAGCGCGTCCGTCGCGGCGTTCGGCTAGGTCAGAACGAAAAGTTATCGAATATGCCGTGCGAAGTTGGACGACAATATCGTCGTAAGCCTTTTGCAGTTCGTCGAGTTGGCGAATCGGGTAATAAACACCGCCCGAAATTTGCGCTAGTTTTTCACCTTCGGCTTCGGCTTTTGAGGTTAGATTAAAATATCTCGCCCGCAACGGATCAACAGTCGAATTCGGGTCTTGATTTTTCGCGGCGGCGATCAAACCGTTCGGCACGTAAAGCGGGTAAATCAATGCGCCGCTTTCCTGAACCGCACCTAAAATCGAATCGAAAGGCAAAAATGAGCGAGTATCTTCACCGTCCGTCAGAGCGACAATTGCCGTTCGTTCGCCTTTCAGCGGACGCAGAGTTTCCGCCAAAATGTAGCCGAGCGCGTCGTAATAAGCCGTCCCACCGCCCGCGTCGAAAGTGTCCAAACTTGTCGAAAGTTTTGTTTTATCGGTCGTAAAATTTGATAAAACTTCGATGTCATCGTTAAATATAATGATTGCAACTTTGTCATTCGGATTTACCGTATTGACGAAATTTCGTGCGGCTTTGCGGATAAAATTCACATAACTGTCAACGCTGCCTGAGACATCTGCGAGCAAAACTAGATTAAACGAGGTCGTCGCCGGTTCGACCGATAAAATTTCGCGCACTTCGCCGCGTTCACTCAAAGTAAAATCTTCTTTTTTCAAATCGGGAATCGAGCGATTATTAACATCCGTAACCTGCACCAAAACCTTTTTAACTCTGGCATTTATAAAAGTTTCTCTGTTTTTTTCTTCTAAAACGGGTTCGCTCTTAAAAGGCGGCAAAGTTCTGGCATAATCACCGAAATATTTCGGACTGGTGCGGCGAATCGCTCCCATCAATATCGAATCGCCGCTTCTGATTATTGCTTTAGCCGCTTTGGTCAACTCTCTTTCGCCCAAATCCGACGGAACGGAAGTGGGATTTACATTTAAAAGAATAATTCCGCGCGAGGTCGAAAAATCGAGTTCGATTCTTTTATCTTCGGGTTTTTCATCTTTCTTTTTTGATTTTTTATCTTCTTTTTCGTCGCTGGTGTTGCTTTCCGGCAGGTCGCTTTCATCAGGCGAGTTTTCTTCTTCATTTTTACCTTCTACCCTTCCTTTTTTTCCTTTTTTCCCAAGATTTTCGCCAGCAAAAATCTTCCCGCTAACAACAAATTTTCCCGCCGCTTTTTCTTTGACTTCGTTCAATTCGATGTCGCTCAAAAAGCGCGAACGCGAAGATGTCCAGACAAAATTGTATTTCAAATCATCAAGCGGAACATCCGTTGCAATAGTTCCCGTGTCGGTTTTTACCTCGATGTTTTCGTAATTTCCCGCCACGCGCACTTCGCCATCGGAAGTTTCGATTTTCACGCGCATTCGCGTCGGGATTTTCAAACTCAGATCAATTCTCGATTTCGGATCATCAGAATTTACATTGATTTGCAGTAAATTGTTTTTATATTCGCTCGTTACATTGCTTTCCTTTCCGTTTTCGATTGTTAGAACGGCTTTTTCCGTTTCTGCTTCGGTTGAAATACTAACGCGCCCGTGAAAATTGGTAATCTCTAGCTTTCCGTTTTTAGCGACGGAAAGTTCGCGCTGAAAAGTTTGTGCATTTGCTGAAATGGCAAAGACAATTATTAGAAATCCAAATTTTGTGATGTTTAAATAAAACTTCATCATTTAATTTTTTAAGGAGAGAATTTTTTATAGAGTGTAAAACTAAAAACGGAAAATGAAAAATAATTTTCCGTTTTCGGTCTAATATTTTAAGTTTGCTATAAACCCGTTTCTTTCGACTTTCCGCCCGTAATAATCTTTTTCCCCGTCGTCGTTCTGCCGGATTGCAAAAGTCTTGCCCGCACGCGTGTTTGCCAATTGCTCTGTGGACATTCTTCGTCTTCAAATTGCTGGAGCAATTCCTGCATTGATTCGCCGCCTGCCTGCCGCGTTTTGAAATAAAGCAAGGCTGTAATTACGGATGTAAAAGAAATAATCAGAATCGAAATCGGCGACCACAAAAGTTCATAAAGACCTTGCTGAAGCGAACCTCTGAGTTTTCTTCCCATACTTTTTTCTTTATCATCTTCCTTTGAATCACCCGTTGTAACTCTCAGACCTTTTCCGTCAACTTTGAAATTAACATCTTCCTGTTTATCAATTTGTTCCGCTGTTGATTCAGTTACAATCGCCTCAGCCGGCTTCTTCGGCGGATCAAAAGTATTCATCATTCCGTTTAGGAACAAGGCAATTGAGACAGCCAGTGTCGCCGGAACGATATAAATTAGAATTGCCGTTGCCAAAACAGTCCGAAAAGAACGCTTGACGAGTTTGATGGAACGCCGAAAGGCAGCGCGTCCCTTTACGCCTTCCATCATAATCGAAGGCGCGATCAGCATATATCTTGCCGAAAGCCAAACTCCCGGCAGAAGACAAAAAGCCAAACCGACCATTGAAATCAATGTGCTGAGAGTTACGGTTTTAAGCATCGGTTTCCAGCGTTTTCCAACCTGTCGAAAAGTTTCCTTGACGCTAATCGGACGAAGCGGAGTTGCTAAAGCCTGCGCTACGATCCACGTTGTCATTCCAACCAGCAAAGCACCGTAAAAAATCTGTGCAAAAAATTGTAGAAACATAATAATTCCGCTCAATATTCCCAAACCGAGATTGTCGGGTAATACTTCTACCGAAATTAAAAATCGTAAAATAACATTTATAAATGTCAGTAAAATCGAAGGGATTGCCAACAAAAAAGCAATTATCAAAAACTTTGTAATGTGTTCGCTGTAAATTACAAGTGCGCGGCGCAAAAGTTGACCGATTCCCTCACTGCTGGCGCGTAGTTCGCTGGCAAATCCTTCCGCCGTTTGCGGACGATCTTCTGTATGTTTGGAAAGCGCAGCATTTATTACGTGCTTTACTTTTTTCGGAACTTTTTTTGCATCAAGCGACGGCGGTTCGGTTTCTTTATGCGCTTCCATTACTTCGGAATAATCGCCGTCAAACGGAGTTTTGCCCGAAAGCATTTGATAAGCGATCACACCGAGTGAATAAATATCGGAATGCGGCGTTAATTTTTCGCCTTTGCATTGTTCGGGCGACATATAAAGCGGCGTTCCCAAAACCGCACCGACACGCGTTAATTCTGCCGTCGAAGGCGTATGAATCAATGATTTCGCGGTGCTGATCGGTTTATTGTTCGATTTATTAGTTTCAATTTGTTCCGAGATTATTTTAGTTTCCGCATTTTCATCGGCTTCAGTAAGTATTTTAGTTTTTGTATTTTCATCTTCAGATATTATTTTTGCATCGTTTTCCACAAAAACAGCCGTTTCGCTTTCCGAATCAATTCCGTCCGATTGAATCAGAGTTCCGGCTTCCGAATTAAAATTCTTTGTGCCGTCGTTCAAAGCAATCGTTGAGGATTCTGAAGCTAAAGTTGAATTATTACTATCGGCAAAAGTTTTTGTTTGATTATTATCGGCAATTGTTGCTCTTGCACTTCTCACTTCGGGTTCAGAATCTAAAATAACTTTCAGATCGGAATCACCCGGAATTATTACGTGCGCTTCTTCGAGTTTGGCAATGCCGAAATCGAGAACTTTTACCGTGTAACCGCCGCGCTGATTCGGTTCTAACCAGATATTATCAGGCTTTAAATCACGGTGAATGATTCCTTGCGCGTGCGCTTCGTGAACCGCCGAACAAACCTGTTCCAAAATATCAACCGTCCACGAAAGCGGCAGATTTTTTTCTTCCTTTAAAATCTCGCCGAGCGTGCAGCCGTCGAGATATTCCATCACGAGATACGCAACCTCGCCGTTCTTCGTGTCGGAAAAACCGAAATCCGTCACGTTAACGACATTCGGATGACGCAATCTTCCGGCAGCTCGCGCTTCACGGCGAAAACGCTCGATAAATTCGGCGCGTTTCATAAATTCGGACGCAATAACTTTAACGGCGACAGGTCTTTCCGTGCCGATGTGCGTGGCAAGATAAACCGTTCCCATTCCGCCTTTACCGAGTTGTCTTTCGATTCTATATTTGTCGTCGAGCGTCTGCCCGATTACTTCCGGCATAATAAATAATTCACAAATCTGAAATTTTTCCGATGCACAAAGTTCTTTTACGTTTGCAACTGAAAATTGGTTTTAAAATCTGAACTTTAATTCGTGAATTTTTATTATAAAGGTTTAGAGGAATTTAGAGAAACTGTTGTCGAGTTTGAAGTCACGCCTAAAGGCGGAACTCCAAACTTATTTAACTACTTTTTTGATAAGAATCTTGCCCGTTACCGTTTTGAAATTTAAGAGAGCCTCGCCTTTGCCAAAGGTTGCCGAAAGACTTCCTAACTTTGAATTTTCGCCGCGTTTTAAATCTTCCATCGGGATTTCCGATTCAAAATTTCCGTAACCGTAAACTGCAACTATCTTACTTGAAGAGTTTTCCGGCAAAACCAATGTGATCAAACTGTTTGCCGAACCGAAATAATATTGTCCGCCATTTAAGATTTCGCCCACGAAATTGATCGAACCGGAATTTGAATTTACTTCAGTTTCTCTGTATCTGATTTTTTGCAAAGTAATTGCGCCGCTGTTGGTTTTGGCACGAAAAAAATCGCCGATCTCTTCAGAAGAAGCATCGTAAGCGACGATATTTCCGTTTGTCGTTTCCAGCGTCATCGAACCGCCGGAGTTTTTTACAGTTACGTTGCCGCGATAAGTTCGCGCTTCAACACCGTTCGGGATGTTGTTCAAAAAAATGTCGCCGCCGACGTTCTTAACCACTGCTTTGGCAACCGAATCAATCGTCGTTTTGCTTTCGCCGCTTTTGATATTGACGGTCGCGCCGAATGGAACATCCAATTCGATTACTTTGCCGGAAACGCATTCTTCGCGACTGTATTCACTTTCTTTTGAAGGATCGTAGCCCAAAACTTTTACCCAAACAGGCTTTTTATCTTTGTCTTTTTCTAAAACGCTGAAACCGACTCCGCTGCCTTTATTAACAAAAGCGCGAATTTCATTGCGATTCCAGCCGTTCACTTTAATCTGTCCTTCTCTAATGCAGATCGAAATATTTACTTTTTCGCTGACGGCGATTGATTTTTCCGGAACATCATAGTTTGCATCCGTTTCTTCGCAATCAAAATTTGAAAGTTTGGATTTAGTTATAGTTCCGAGTATTTCAGTTTTTTTCTCAACTTTGAAATCAACTCTCGGCGCAACTTTGACCTGCGCCGAAATCAAACCGACCGATGCTAAAATCCAAAACCCCGAAAATAAAAAGAGGGGGAGAATTTTATTAAATTTTCCGTAAATTTTGCCAGTTTTCATTATTTAAGTAAAAATTTATCACAGTTTGCAGTCATAACTTTATGCGGCTAATTCTTTATAATAAAATAATTGCCGACTAAAGGCGGGACATCAAACGCTTTTTTTGACTAATTCAAACTCGCCATCAGATCGGTCTTTTCGGCAACCGAATTGAGTAAATTAATCTTATTCTGATATGAATTGCGAAGCAAAATCTGTGCGGCTTCGTTTTTAGGGTTAATGCGAACTTCTTCTTTTAATTTCTTGATCGTGTCATCCGTAACAGCCATATCTTTTTCAAAAGCGAACCGCGCCGAAGGCTTAAACACTTCATCTTTGCGGCTGTTTACGGTTTTCTCCAGAGTCGAGATCGTTTTAACATAACTTTCTTCCGCCGCTAAAGTTTCATCAACATACACCACATCAGGCAAAGTTCTTTCAATTCGCGGTCTTTGTTCGCGGCGAATTCTTTCAGTTTTTTCGTAATAAACGTTTCTGACTTTGAATTCAGAATCGTCATCCGGCTTATCTGCAACAAATGTCGGAGTCGGCGGCTGAATCTTTTCGTCTTCGCTCGAAGCGTTTGAAACATTTGGAACATTACCGCTTGGAATGGAATTAGAATCAGTTACATCAACATTTACAGTCTTTGTTTCCGATATCTTCGGATTACTAGCAACATTTGCTGTATTAAAATCTTTGCCATTTTGCAAACCGTATAAACCGGCAAACAGACCAAAGACGATCAAAAGACTCGCAAAGGCAACGGTTGAAGGATTCGTCAAAAAGGCAAAAAAGACTTGCCAAATTGATTTGTTTTTAGCTTCGGTTTCAATCGAATTATTGATCTTCGTCCAAAGTCTTTCGGTTGGAACAAGCGTATTAAATTCATTGTCGAGCGCGGAGAAAGCAAATTCCATTTCGCCTTCGGCTCTAGCGACTGCCATCGCGCACGAATCACACAGCGCAACGTGGCGCGAAACTCGATCTACTAATTCTAATCCGAGCTCGCCATCCAAAAAGGCTTGAATTGTTCCTTCATCAAAACATTTTTCCGTCATAATTGTTCCCTCCCGAACTTGTCGTAATGCCTGACAAATTCTTTGCGGGCGCGTGCAATAAAGGTGCCGATGCTCGATTCATTGAGCGAAAGACTTTCCGCGATTTCTTTATAAGATAAACCTTGTTTCTTTAAGACCAAACAACTTCTCAGCGGCTCTTTTATTTTTTCCAAAGCGCGATGAATTTCCCTAACCTGTTCGCGCTGTTCGAAATCCGTTTCAACCGATGAAACTGAATTTTCTTCTACTTCTTTGACGTAATTTTCTTCCCGCGTGTTTGCTCTAATGTTTCCACGTATCGTATTTTTCGCTAAGTTCAGCGCGACGCGAATCAGCCACGGTCGAAGCATTTCTTCATTCGTGATCGCATCCATATTATTATAAAGACGCAGGAAAGTTTCCTGTGTAAC
>JBBSAX010000169.1:0-11592 GCA_038251885.1 Pyrinomonadales bacterium
CCCCAACAAATTTAAGTAAGGTTATCTTGACAAAAAAGGCAGAAACGCGACCGCGAGGGAGCGTGCCAAAAGTTCGGGGGTTGACACGCTCGTTTGCACTCGCGTTTCTGCCTTTGATTGTCAAAATAATCTAATCTATTTCTGTTGGGGTGCTTAATTTCAAAATAGACTTTAATAAAGACGATTTTCCAAACTGATTGCGGAAAATTGAACGCCGAAGTATAATGCTTTCAGAAAAAGCAATACAATTTCTAATCTAATATTTTGCAATCTTTCCAAGTCTGCAAAAATACAAAACCGTAAATCTTTGAGGATTATTCAATGCAAAAAAATTTGATCTTATTACTCGTTTTCTGTTTCAGCATTTTTTCTATATCGGCACAAACTTCAAAAAACACCGATCCAAATGATACCAAAAGTATTTTCAAGCCGATGAAATGGCGTTCTATCGGACCGTTTCGCGGCGGACGTTCGGTGGCGGCGCACGGCGTTATCGGCGACACCAAAACATATTATATGGGAACGACCGGCGGCGGTCTTTGGAAAACCGATGATATGGGCGTTTCGTGGCGAAACATCTCGGACGGATACTTTAAAACGAGTTCGGTCGGCGCAATTGCGGTTTCCGAAAGCGATCCGAATGTGGTTTATGTCGGAATGGGCGAACACGCGGTTCGCGGCGTGATGACGCATTCGGGCGACGGCGTTTATAAATCAACCGATGCCGGAAAGACTTGGAAAAAGATCGGTTTAGATGCGACGCAACATATTTCTCGGATCATCGTTCATCCGAAAAATCCCGATGTCGTTTATGTCGCGGCGCAAGGTGCTTTGTATAGTAATTCCAAAGAACGCGGACTTTTTAAATCAACCGACGGCGGTGCGACGTGGAAAAATGTTTTGTATGTGGACGACAAAACCGGCGTTTCCGAACTTTCGATGGATGCGAATAATTCGCGGATAATGTATGCGGCAACCTGGGAATATGGTCGTCGCCCGTGGAAAGTAATCAGCGGCGGTCCCGGCGGCGGTTTGTATAAATCAACCGACAGCGGCGAGAATTGGGAAAAAATGACCGATGGCTTGCCGGAAGAAATGGGCAAAATGGCGATTGCCGTGAGCCCTTCAAATTCCGAAAAAGTTTATGCCTTGATCGAAAGCGATTCGGATAAAGATTCGGGCGGTTTGTTCGTTTCAAATAACGGCGGAAAAAACTGGAGTCGAATTTCAGATGACAACCGTTTGACGCAGAGAGCGTGGTATTACATCGAATTATTTATTGATCCGAAAGACGAAAACACGATTTATGTTTTGTCCGCTCCGGCTTTGCGTTCAAATGACGGCGGCAAAACTTGGGAAACTTTATCGGGAACGCACGGCGATTATCACGATCTTTGGATCAACCCCGATAATCCGAACAATTTCGTAATCGCTAACGACGGCGGTGCGGCGATAACTTTTAACAAAGGTAAAACGTGGAGTCCGCAAAGCAATATGCCGACCGCGCAGTTTTATCGAATCAATGTTGACAATCAATTTCCCTATCGAATCTATGGCGGACAACAGGATAATTCGTCGGTTTCCATCGCCAGCCGCTCGTTTGGAAGTTCAGGAATTACTAATGACGATTGGAAGGCTTCGGCGGGCGGCGAAAGTGCTTTTCTCGCTTTTGATCCCGACGATCCGACTTTAGTTTTGGGCGGAAGTTATCAGGGAACAATTGAAGTTTTAAATACAAAAGCGAAAGCCGGAACGAATATTATGGCGGCACCGATTCAATATTTGAGTATGGATGCCAAAGATATGAAGTATCGTTTCAACTGGAATGCGCCGATTATCTGGAGCAAACACGAACCGAATACTTTTTATCACGGTTCGCAATATCTTTTGAAAACGAGCGATCTCGGTAAAACTTGGAAGGAAGTTTCGCCCGATCTGACCAGAAACGAAAAGGAAAAACAAGGCAAAGGTGGCGGACCATATACCAATGAAGCGGTCGGTGCGGAAAACTACGGCACGCTTGCATATATTATGGAATCGCCGCTTGAAAAAGGCGTGATCTGGACGGGAAGCGATGACGGATTCGTTCAGATTACAAAAGACGGCGGCACGACGTGGAAAAATGTTACGCCGAAAGGATTACCGGAATGCTTAATTAACGCCATCGAAGTTTCTCCGCACGATAAAGCAACAGCTTATATTGCGACGACGCGTTACAAATTTAACGATCACGCGCCCGGTTTATATAAAACTACGGATTACGGAAATAGCTGGACTAAAATTGACAACGGAATTCCTTCCAACGCATTTACAAGAGTCGTGCGCGAAGATGAAGTCAGAAAAGATTTACTTTTTGCCGGAACCGAACTCGGCGTATTTATTTCTTGGGACGGCGGTAAAAATTGGTCGCCGTTTCAACTCAATCTGCCGCTCACACCGATCACCGATTTGCGTGTTCACAAAGGAAACTTGATTGCTGCAACTTCCGGCAGATCGTTTTGGATTCTGGATGATTTGAATGTCTTGCGTCAATATCAGAAAAATCCCGTTTCTTTTTCGGTTTATCAACCTGCCAACGCTTATCTCGCCAACGATTCGAGCGAACTAAATAAATCTGACGGCGATTTTGATGGAAGCAATGTATTTCGCGGCGTAAATCCGGCGAATGGTGTGATTATTTATTATAATCTGCCCGAATTGAAAAAGGATGAAAATGTAACCTTGGAAGTGAGAGATTCGGCAGGCAATCTAGTTCGCACATTTTCTTCAAAAGAAGCTAAAGATTTCAAAGAATATGACGGCGGACCGAATTCGGAACCGACATTGCCGACATCGAAAGGTTTGAACAGATTTGTCTGGGATATGCGTTATCCGACTATGCCGGGAGTAGAAAATGTTTATATCGAAGCGAGTTATCGCGGACACAAAGCGTCGCCGGGAAAATATAATTTTACTGTGAAAATGGGCGGACAAAATGTTTCGACAGCGGCGGAAATTCTGGCAAATCCGATGTATCCGACGAATTCGGAGACATTTAAAGAATATCACCAGATAATGTCTTCGATGGAGTCTGAACTAGCGATAATGCACCAACTTGTCAACGATATTTATGAAAAACAAAAGAATTTGGAGAAAATCTTAGAATCATTACCGGAAGATGCGAAATATAGTGTTGTAAAAAAAGACGGCGCAGCACTTCTCAAAAAAATGAAGGCGTGGGACGAAGATATGGTTCAGCGAAAATCAAAAGCGTATGACGATGTTGAAAATTTCCCGAATAAATTCACGGCAAATTATATGTATCTGATCAATCAAACCGAAAGCGATCTTCCTCGTGTCAATCAACCTTCGCTTGATCTGCTCAAACAAATGAATGCCGAATGGTCAACTCTAAGAGCAAAAGCAAACGAAATGCTCGAAAAAGACATTCCGGCGATTAACAAATTATTTTGGGAAACCGGAAAAGGCGCGATCTGGGAGGATTAAAAATTGAACTCAATGATTTTAATTCAAATAATTTTCCCGAATTGTAAAATTTATGTTGACAACTATAAAAAATAGTCATAATCTCTAAAAGACTAAAACTTTTAGTTATGCAAAATAGTAATCAGAATTTTTTCATCGTTTCTCCTGATAGCCGTCGAAATTCGTCGGCTATCATTTCCATTTATTTTGTCATTATTACTTAAAATAGGTAATGACAGGATTTAGCCTTGGTTGAAAAAGTCATTACCCGTGGGAAAGGGTGATGATTTTTTTTGTTTTTAGATTTGAAAAGAGCAGTTATGACAAGCGTTGCAAATGTTTCGGTAGTTTCAAAAGGCGAAGTTTCGGCGGAAAGTGAAGAAGTTTCAAAACCTGCACCGAGAGGTGCGGAAATTCTCGTCAAAGGCTTGATAAAGAACGGCGTTGACACAGTTTTCGGTCTTCCGGGCGGCGCGGTTTTGTTTATTTACGATGAGATTTGGCGGTTTCGAGATGAGATTTCGCATTATCTAGTGCGGCACGAACAAGGCGCGGTTCACGCGGCAGAAGGTTATGCACGGGCGACCGGAAAAGTCGGCGTTGCGCTTGTCACATCAGGTCCGGGCGCGACGAATGCGGTAACGGGAATTGCGACGGCTTATATGGATTCGATTCCGCTCGTCGTGATTTCGGGGCAAGTTCCAAGCACAATGATCGGCACGGATGCTTTTCAGGAAGTTGATACATTCGGCGTAACTCTGCCGATTGTCAAACACAGTTATTTGGTCAAAGACGTGCGCGATCTGGAAGCAATTGTTGATGAAGCGTTTCAGATTGCGAAATCAGGAAAACCCGGTCCGGTCGTCATTGATATTCCAAAAGATATTACGGCGCAACTGTGCGATGATCCGCGCAAGATTCACGCTGAATATTTGTTTGAAAATACAGAAGAAGAGATTGACGAAACAACGCTCGAATTAGTTGTTGAAAGATTAATCAATGCCGAAAAACCTGTCTTTTACGTTGGCGGCGGAGTCGTAACGGCGGATGCGGCAGACGAATTGTTAAAGGTTGTCGAACTTTTACAAGCACCCGTTACACCGACTCTGATGGGACTTGGCGGATTTCCGACGGCGCACGAACTTTCGCTCGGAATGCTCGGAATGCACGGCAGATACGCGGCAAATATGGCGGTTTCGGAAAGTGATTTGTTGATTGCCGTCGGTGTTCGGTTTGATGACCGCGTGACAGGGAAACTTGCTACATTCGCACCGAATGCTGAAATTATTCATATAGACATTGATTCTTCAAACATCAGCAAAATCAAGAAAGCACATATTTCATTGGTTGCCGACGCAAAAAAGGCTTTGCAGAAAATTGCCGAAAAACTCGAAACTTCTGACAAAACAAAAATTTCAAACGGCAAACAAAAGCGTGAAAGTTGGTGGAATAAATTAAACGAATGGCGCGATGCCGCTCCGTTTTCGTGTGAATATTCCGATACAGAAATCAAACCGCAGCAGCTTATCGAAGAACTTTATCGCGTAACAAATGGCGACGCGATAATCGTGACAGATGTCGGACAGCATCAAATGTGGGCGGCGCAGTTTTATCCGTTCAAACGCTCGCGTCAATGGCTGACGAGCGGCGGACTCGGCACGATGGGTTTCGGACTTCCCGCTGCGATGGGCGCACAGCTTGCTTGTCCCGAACATCAAGTCGTCGCGGTCGTCGGCGACGGCGGTTTTCAGATGACGAATCAGGAAATCATCACCGCGATTCAATACAAAATCCCGCTCAAAGTCATCATTATGAACAACGGTTATCTCGGAATGGTGCGCCAATGGCAGGAAATGTTTTACGACCGCGCTTATTCGGAAGTTGATCTTTCGATCTCGCCCGATTTTGTGAAACTCGCGGAAGCCTACGGAGCGCAAGGCTTGCGAGCCGAAAAACCCGAAGACTTAAAACGAGTTTTGGAAGAAGGCTTAAATTTCAAAGGCGTAACGATCTTTGATATTGTCGTCAGCAAAGAAGAAAACGTCTTCCCGATAATTCCGGCGGGACAAGACACGCGAAATATGATCCTGAAATAATTGTGAATTATAAATGGTGAATGGTGAATGAAAGAAATTCTTAAAATTAATAATTAATAATTCACCATTCACAATTAAAAAAGATGCAGCATACGATTTCAATTTTAGTAGCAAACGAGGCGGGCGAATTATCGCGGATCGTCGGGCTTTTTTCGGCGCGTGGTTTTAATATCGAAACGATTTGCGTCGGCAAAACGCTCGAACCGGCGTGGTCGCGCTGCACGATTGTAACTTATGGCGACGACCGCGTGATCGAGCAAATCATTAAACAATGTTCGCGTCTGGCGCGTGTCCGCGAAGTTCGCGCCGTTACGAAACTACCGCATATCGAACGCGAAATGGCTTTGATAGATGTCAGCGTCAGCGCAGGAAACGAACGCGCCGAAGTAATGAATTTAGTGCAAATTTTCCGCGCCAAAGTCGTGGATATTTCGCACGAAAAAATGATTTTGGAATTATCGGGACATTGGCAAAAAGTTGATACGTTTATCGAAATGCTCAAACCTTTTGCGATCAATGAAGTTACGCGCACAGGTTGCGTGGCGATAAATCGGTTGTCAGGAATTGAACAGAGTTTAGAAGCAAAAGCATAACAAAATTTAAGAAAACAGGAGAAATTATCCACAGATAAACACAGATGGACACAGATAAAACCAAAACCAAAAAGCTATTTCTTATCTGTGTTTATCTGTGTCCATCTGTGGATAAAAATTCTTATTTTTTACATTGAGGAAATTTAATGAAAGTTTATTACGATAAAGATGCAGACGCGCAACTTATTAAAGATAAGAAGGTTGCGGTGATCGGTTACGGTTCGCAGGGACACGCTCACGCGAATAATCTAAAGGATTCGGGTTGCGATGTGATAGTCGGTTTGCCGAAAGAAAGCAAATCGCGGCAAAAAGCGTTGGATGCGGGATTTGAGGTTTTATACACGCCAGACGCGGTTGAATTAGCTGATGTAGTGATGGTTTTAGTGCCGGACGAACTCGCGCCCACGGTTTATAAAAATGAGATCGAACAGTTTTTGACGGCGGGAAAATATCTTGCGTTCGCACACGGATTTTCGGTTCATTTCAAGAAAATTTTACCGCCTGAAGATGTCAATATTTTTCTCGTCGCGCCGAAAGGTCCGGGACATCTCGTGCGTCACGAATACACTTTGGAACGCGGCGTTCCGTGTCTTTTGGCAGTTCATCAAGATGTAAGCGGCGACACAAAAGAAGTCGGTTTATCTTACGCTTCGGCGGTCGGTGGCGGCAAAGCGGGTGTGATTGAAACGACTTTTAGAGAAGAAACCGAAACCGATCTTTTCGGCGAGCAAGCAGTTTTGTGCGGCGGCGTAACTGCATTAGTGCAAGCCGGATTCGAGACTTTGACCGAAGCCGGTTACGCGCCGGAAATGGCTTATTTCGAATGTCTGCACGAACTCAAATTAATTGTTGATCTGATGTATGAAGGCGGCATTTCAAATATGCGTTATTCCGTTTCAAACACGGCTGAATACGGCGATCTAACGCGCGGAAAACGCATCGTCAATGATACGACGAAAGCCGAGATGAAAAAGATTTTAGGCGAAATTCAAAGTGGTGAATTCGCCGACGAATGGATGAGCGAATGCGACAACGGCAAAGTTAATTTCAAACGAATGGAAGCCGAAGGCAAAACACATCAGATCGAAGAAGTCGGCAAAAATCTGCGTCAGATGATGCCGTGGATGAAGGAAAAAGTTTTAGTCAATAAACAGGTGAATTAAATTTATTTGCCCACGAAACACACGAAAGGAACGAAAAAAGAAGAAAAATTTGAATTGATTTATTTTGGTGTTTTTTCGTGTATTTCGTGGGCAAAAACAAAAAATATGAAGCAATACGATTGGAACAGAGAAGACAAGCGTACAACAACGGATGGGTACAGCCGCGAAGTTGCGGTCGGTGAAAAGGTAATGTTAGCGCACGTCAAACTCGACGAAGGCGCAATTACGGCTTCGCACAGCCACGCGCACGAAGAAATTATTTACGTCGTTCATGGTAAATGGCAGATAAACTTGGGCGGAAAAGAATTCATTCTTGAAGCAAATCAGAGTTTGATCG
Organism: Pyrinomonadales bacterium; assembly: GCA_038251885.1. Lineage (GTDB taxonomy): Bacteria > Acidobacteriota > Blastocatellia > Pyrinomonadales > Pyrinomonadaceae > JAHCHG01. Next base: position 7,655 of record JBBSAX010000169.1, read on the forward strand.
TGCCGCCAAACGTCGAACATTCGTCGCTCGCGCTTGCTGAAACGCTTGCCGTTGTCGCCACGAATTATCGTCCCGAATGGACGGACAACAGCGATTTTCTGCTGCATTACAACACGGATAATCATCTCTGGGCAGTTTAGGACTGGAGCCCAGGTGGCTCGCTTGCATCGCCGCGTCTGCGGCGGAACGACGATTGATAAGAGATCAAGTTTATCTCAATGCAAACGCGCTTTCGCGCTCATGCAAGCGAGACGCTTGCGCTCCAGTCATTGAGAAATTGATGAGTGAACCAAAAATAAACAGTCCCCGAACCGAGATTGACGCAATTGACAGCGAAATCCTTCGACTTTTAAACCAACGTGCCGAAATCGCTCTGCGCGTCGGCGCGGCAAAAAAAGACGTTGACACTTCGCTGTGTGATCCGAAGCGCGAAACCGAAGTTTTAGACCGTTTGGCAAAGGAAAATTCCGGTCCGTTCGACGAGCAAAGCATCGCTAATATTTTTCAAAGAATCATTGACGAATCGCTCAGTCTGCAACAAAAAACTTATCGAAAACCTTTTGGATCGCCCGAAGAAACTGCGGAATTGTCGCACCTTGCGGGCAAGTCGCGCGTTGCTTTTCAAGGTGAACACGGAAGTTTCAGCGAAGCCGCGACGCTTGGAATTATGGGCAAAGATTGTCAAACGATTCCTTGCCGGACGTTTGAAGATTTGTATAAAGCGATTGATCTCGGCAAGGCGGATTACATTTTAACGCCGCTCGAAAATTCGCTCGTCGGTTCGGTGCATCGCTGTTACGATCTGCTTTTGCACAGTTCTTTAAACATTGTCGGTGAAATAGTTTTGCCGATTTCGCACTTTTTGGTCGCCGCGCCTGATGCGACTTTTGAAACGATCAAAACGGTCGAATCGCATCCGGTCGCGCTCGCGCAATGCGAAAGATTTTTCGCCGGACATCCCGCTTTGAAAGGTTTGGCGGCGGATGACACGGCGGGAAGCGTCAAGCGCGTGGTTGAAAGCGGCGACATAACACGCGCGGCAATCGGCGGAAAACGCACGGCGGAAATCTACGGCGGAAAAATTTTGCGCGAACACATTGAAGATCACACGGAAAATTACACGCGTTTCGCACTACTTTCGCCGAAAGCCGACGAACAAAACAAAGGCAGTAAAATTTCGCTCGTCGTTAAACTCGACAATAAACCCGGCGCATTGCACAGCGCACTTCGACCATTCGTGCGGCGTAACATTGATTTATTAAAAATCGAAAGCCGACCGATCAAAGATGCGCCGTCGCAGTTTAATTTTTACTTCGACCTGCAAGCTCCGGCAAATGAAAGCGAACTGCGCGGCGCACTCGAAGAAATACGAGAAATCGCCGTGGACGTTCGCAATCTCGGACGATATTCGTCAATTAAAGGCGGTTGAAGTTTTGCAGTTTTTTAAGAAATATTAGCCACAGATTTACACAGATAAACACGGATAAAACAGATGATGAAGAAAGATATGAAATTAAAAAATAACGAAAAACATCTGTGTTCATCTGTGTAAATCTGTGGTTAAAAATTGTATTTAATTATCCATTATCCATTATCCATTATTTTATGATTCTAATTCTAAAGCCATATATTAATACCGATTCGAGAGAATTTTTGCGGATCGAAAAGCACTTAAAAAATGTTCAAAACATTGAAATGCGCGTTCACAAAGTGCAAGGCGCGGAACAAGTTTTGACTGAAGTTTATCTGATCGGCAACACGGCGGCGTTATCGCTCGAAGAGATGAAAAGTTTTCCGGGCGTAGATCACGTCGTACGCGTTTCGGAAGAATATCGCGTTCTCGGTCGCCACAAAGACGATCATCGCTCAAATCATTTCAGCTATAACGGCGTTGAATTCAGTCAGGATAACTTGAATGTTTTTGCGGGTTTATGCGCGGTTGATTCGCCTGAAAGTGTCGAGGCGATGATGAAAGCACTCAAGGCAAACGGACAAGTTTGCACACGAATGGGCGCGTATAAACCGCGCACGAGCGCGTATTCGTTTCAAGGACACGGCAAAAATTGTTTGCCTTACGTTTTTGAACTCGCCGGAAAATACGGCATAAAAGTAATTGCGATGGAGATCACGCACGAATCACATTTGGACGAAATCCGCGAAGCACTCGAAAAAACCGGAAATCCGACCGGCGTGATGATGCAGATCGGCACGCGCAACACGCAGAATTTTGAACTCTTGAAAAAAGTCGGACGGCAGCAGGAATTTCCGGTTTTGCTCAAACGCGGTTTCGGAATTACGTTGGACGAGTCCTTACACGCCGCCGAATATTTGGCGAGCGAAGGCAATCAAAAAGTCGTTTTCGCCCTGCGCGGAATGAAAACGAATATCGGCGATCCGCATAGAAATATGGTTGATTTCGCGCATATTCCGGTGGTCAAACGTCTGACGCGAATGCCTGTCTGCATTGATCCGTCGCATTCGGTCGGCTCACGGGCGCGAAGTTCAGACAATATTTTGGACATTATGCACACGACGGCGCAAGGCGTAATCGCGGGCGCAAATATGATTTTGGTTGACTTTCATCCTAAGCCGAGCGTTGCATTAGTTGACGGACCGCAGGCTCTGCGGATGGAAGAACTGCCGAAATTTTTGGCAGATGTAAAAATGGTCAGAGAAGTTTACGAAAAAAGAGTCGCGCTTTTTCAAGAAAATTTGAGCGCGAAAAATTAAAAAAGAGAGAAATTAAAACAATGTTATTAACGGCGCGAAAAGCGGAAAAGAGAGTTCACTTCGGAAATTCAAAATCGGTATTTTTTAATCGTGAGATTAAAAATACCATTATTGAAACTGAAGAAATTATTAAACTCTCCGAAATCCAAAAAGCCGCGACGCGCATTGAGCCTTACATTAAACGCACGCCTTTGTTTTACGACGAAGGTTTGAGCGCACGTTTTAATTCAAATTTTTATTTGAAACACGAACTTCTGCAAAAAACCGGCGCGTTCAAAGTTCGTGGCGCATTTAATAAACTTTTGAGTTTAAAAAGTACAGAAAATAAACGCGGAATTGTCGCCGTCAGTGGTGGAAACCACGCGCAGGCAGTCGCTTACGCGGCGCACACTCTTGGGTATAAATCCTTGATATTAATGCCGGAATTCACGCCGCAAAATTATATTGACAAAACCAAAAATTACGGCGCGGAAGTCGAGCTTTTTCCGACGATGGCGGACGCTTTCAAACGCGCCAAAGAATATGAAACCGAAGGTTACGTTTACGTTCACCCGTTTGACGACAAAACGGTCGTCGCCGGACAAGGGACGATCGGACTGGAAATTTTAGAAGATGTTCCGCAAGTTACGGACGTAATCGTTAGCATCGGCGGCGGCGGTTTGGCGGGCGGAGTCGCGGCGGCAATTAAATCACAAAAGCCGAAAGTAAAAATTTGGGGCGTAGAAACGCGCGGCGCGGAAAGTATGGCAAAGGCGCAGAAAGCGAATAAAATCGTGCATCTTTCGGAAATTACTTCGATTGCCCGAACGCTCGGCGCACCGGCGGTTTCGCAACTGACGTTTGATTTAACGCGCAAATATTTGTCGGATGTAACGGTTGTTGACGATTCCGAAGCCGTGCGCGAAATGTTTTATTTGCTCGACAGTGCAAAAGTTTTGACCGAACCCGCAACTTCCTGCACACTCGCGGCGGCGGAAATTTTGCGCGAAAATTTTGACGAATCACGCCACGTCGTCTTAATTTTATGCGGCGGAAATATCGGGATGGAAGATTTAACAAAACTTAGTCTTGAATTGAAAAAATAGGTAAGAAAATTATCCACAAATAAACACGGATGGACACAGATGATTTTAGGATATATTCAAGTTTAGATGTGGAAGTCCAGGGCAGAAGCCCGCGCGTGAGCAAGGGCGCAATGTTTATCATAG
>JBBSAX010000170.1:0-11586 GCA_038251885.1 Pyrinomonadales bacterium
AAACAACTTAACAATTGGGATATTAAGAAAAATAGGCTGGGAAAACATCGCTAAAGCAAGGCGATATTATGATGCTCTGATAGATAAAGCCTTGAGTTTGATAATGACTCCTTTAGATTCCCTACTTTGAATAAGCCCTAGGCAAAAACTAGAGAAATCGAGAAAATTATTTGAAGGTTGAATTTCTCTAATTTTAATTAACCTTTTTTCCAGCAGAAAGACAACAAACACTTTCGCACCTTACGAATGATTTTTATTTACGGATTTCTCACATATTCTCACACAAGTTATAATCTTTCCTTTAATAATTCTTTGGAGATATTACATTTTGCAACACGAACTTATACTTATTCTCGATTTCGGTTCGCAATATACACAGCTTATCGCACGGCGCGTGCGTGAGCAGGGCGTTTATTGCGAGATTGTGCCGTTTCACTACGCGCTGGAAGAAATTATCAACAAACATCCGAAAGGCGTGATTCTTTCGGGCGGACCTTCGAGCGTTACGGACGAAGACGCGCCGAAATTATCTAAAGATTTTTACGAAAAAATTGATGCGCCGATTCTCGGCATTTGTTACGGAATGCAGCTTTTGGCGGTTGATTTCGGCGGCGAATCAATGCCGGCGCAGAGGCGCGAATACGGACACGCGAGGCTGAAAGTTTTGAGCGGCGAAACTGCGCTTTTTGCCGAATTGCCGTTTGAACTCGACGTTTGGATGAGCCACGGCGACCACGTTACGCGGCTTCCTGAAGGCTTTCACACGACGGCGACGACGGGCGATGTCGTAACGGCAATCGAGAATAAAGACCGCGACATTTACGCCGTCCAATTTCACCCGGAAGTTTCGCACACGCCACTCGGCAAAGAGATTTTGCGGAACTTTTTGTTTGAAATCTGTTCGTGCAAAGGCGATTGGACTTCAAAACAATTTATCACGGAAGAAGTCGAAAAAATCCGCGCAATCGTTGGCGAAAACGAAAATGTCGTTTGCGGTTTGAGCGGCGGCGTTGATTCGACGGTTGCGGCGGTTTTGATGCAGGAAGCGATTGGCGACAGGCAAACCTGCATTTTCGTCAATAACGGTCTGCTTCGGGCGGGCGAATTTGAAGAAACACTCCAGATTTACAAAGACAATCTGCACTTAAACGTCATCGGCGTTGATGCTTCCGAAGAATTTTACGCGGTCTTAAAAGATGTCGTTGATCCCGAACTGAAACGTAAAGCAATCGGCGCGAAATTTATAGACGTTTTCGACGCGGAAGCAACGAAAATCGGCAACGTAAAATGGCTCGTGCAAGGGACGCTTTATCCCGATGTCATCGAATCGGTTTCGCTTCGCGGCGCGTCGGTTACGATAAAATCACATCACAACGTCGGTGGTCTGCCGGAAAAAATGAATCTCAAATTGATCGAACCGCTGCGCGAACTTTTCAAAGACGAAGTACGCTTGATCGGCAAAGATTTGGGAATTCCCGACGAGATTCTCCAACGTCATCCGTTTCCCGGTCCCGGACTCGCCGTGCGGATTTTGGGCGACATCACCACCGAAAAAGTCGAACTTCTCCAACGCGCCGACAAAATCTTTATCGAAGAACTAAAATCAAACGACCTTTACGACAAAACGTGGCAAGCCTTCGCTGTCCTTCTGCCGATCCAATCCGTCGGCGTAATGGGCGACTTTAGAACTTACGAAAAGACAATCGCGCTTCGTGCAATAAACTCGACCGACGGAATGACCGCCGACTGGTCGCGTCTGCCGCACGAGTTTCTCGCCAAAGTTTCATCGAGAATCACATCGGAAATTCGCGGCATCAATCGTGTCGTTTATGACATTTCATCAAAACCGCCTTCAACAATTGAATGGGAATAAATTATAATTTTGAAATCATTTTGCTTTGAGGAAATAATAAATGTTTGAAGTTCTTAACCAGCCACAAGACGGATCAATTGGATATATTTTAGAGAAAACTTTAGCCGATACTAAAACTAACGGTTTTGAGAATTTTTATTTTTTAGTTGCCTATGCTAAACGTAGTGGTGTTGGGCGTTTGAGTCCATTTTTGAAAAATTTTCGGGACTCCGGCGGAAAAATAACAGCCGTTGTTGGAATTGACCAAAAACAAACTTCTTTTGAGGCGTTGGAAGAATTATTGTCTGTATCAAACGAATTGTTTATATTCCATAATGAAATATTTACACGCACATTTCATCCTAAATTTTACCTTTTTGAATCTCCAAACAATCATGCTTGGATTTCAGTCGGCTCAAGTAATCTAACTGGTGGTGGACTTTACGGTAATTATGAAATTAACTCACTACATTCATTTGATTTGGTAACTCAAGAAAATCAAACCAAGTTTAACTCATTCATAAATACATTTGAGAGTTATTCTAATTTGATGAACGACTGCTGTAAAAAAGTTGATCTTGAGTTATTACAAGAATTACTTGATGAAGGCTATATTTTCAAGGAGGAGGAACTACGCAGAAAACTCGTTTCTCAAAAACGGGCTGAGGCAAAAGGAACGAGAAAAGTATTATTTGGAAAAGAAAGTTTGCCTGAGCCGCCGCCGCGCACTACAAACTTAGAAAAAGAAAAAAATAAAGTAGTCAACAAAACAATTGAAACCATTAAAAATGGCTTTTGGAAGAAATTATCTGCAAAAAATGACGTAAGCACAACAAGCTCTCCTGGACAAATTATTATACCTAAACACTTTGTTACTTATTTTCCTCCATTTGATGAGCCTATCATTACTCCAAAGGGCGGAGAACAAAGTGAAGTATTTTTGAATGTTTTATTTAAGGGTGCTAATGGTCAAAATTTATATATTGAAAATGCGAGAGCTATATTCTATGTTCCTGCGCCAGATCATCCTCGACAAAATATTGATTTTAGATTTACATTTAGAAGTAAAGAAGTAAGTGAAGTGTTATCAGCAGAGGATATTTTAGAATTTAAGCGTTCTGATGAGCCTGCTATATGGTTCGTTATACGTCAAATTAAACCAATTAGTCCCGATTATAATACGGTAAGCAAAGGAAAACGCTGGAACGATATTTAACAATTTTGATATACCAATAAATAAGATTCTTTAAATGCGGTCTTTAAATTTGGAGTGAAAGTTCTTGTATATTTTCTTTGATCAAAAGTGAATTCATATACTTTTTTATAGCCTATTGATTGATAAATGCCATCAAAATTCTTATTCATTTTGATTAAATCACCTCTAAGAATTCCATCACCGACAATAATACAATAATAGCCATCTTTTTTTAATAAATTTTTAATTATTAAAGCATTATTTTTAATTGAATTATTATAGTCTTCTACTCCAAACCCGCGATCATTATGCTTATTTCTTGAACCGAATTCTTTTTCTTGAGTTGTTTTGTAATCTAAACCCAGCCAAGCCATTCTGTGTTTATGATAAAGATAATAATCGTAGCTATTTATATATGGTGGTGAAGTTATAGCCAAATTGAACAGAGAGCCATTCCATTTAAAGTCAGTTGCGTCAGAATTAATTACTTGAGCAGAACTTTCTTTGGATAAACAATTAAATTGATGGAGTCTTTTTAGCATATCATTTACTTTGATTGCCAAATGTTTCATAACATCGCCTTCTTTCAAATCTTTTTTGACAGATTTATATCTTGTGTCGCTATCCTGATTAGACACTTTCACAATAATTGAAGACAGCGCGACTTTTAGAAATTTTTTAACTTTATCACATTTTATTTTCTCAATATTATTTGTAACTATTGCTAATTCATCTTGAATAAATAATTCAAACCATAAGTTAAGATTAGTGTGGTTGGGTTTTGGATAGATTTTTTTTTCTTCCATTTCTCTTTCAATAATTGATAACACATCGTAAATGATTGCTGTTTCTTTACTTGAAAGCTCTATTGTTTTAACTTCAGAAATTAGGCAGGCTAAAGGGTTTACATCAATTCCAACACTATTTCTTCCCATCAGTTTACATTCAACAAGGGTTGTTCCGCTTCCACAAAACGGATCAATTATCCAATCTCCCTCTTTCGACAATCCTTTTATAATTTCTGCCGGTATTTGAGGTATATATTTTGCCGGATATGGGTGAAAATTATGAGTCAGGTAAGAATTGTTTTTATATTTATCCAATTCTAATTTTATTAAATCTTTTATCACGTTTACCCCAAATCAATGTTTTTTATTTTCTACTTTCTTAAAAACTAATATGTAAGAATGTCCAATATTTAAGTAGTAGTTTCTTGACGGATACCCTAAAACAACCAATGGACGAAATTTAGTTTGATCATAAATGCGAATGTCCCAAAGAGTAAATCCTCCTGTATCCGCTGCTTGAATTACATCAGAGTGAAAATTCACCATTGGAACATTATTCTTTAAATCTCTGTAATCCTTAACAACCCAAACAGCATAAGAGTTACTTTTCAAAACATTAAATGTATCTTGAAAAATTTGCACCAAAGTATCCATAAACTCTGAGTAAGTTAAATTACCCAAGTCAGCTTCATGTTTAGAATAAGGTTGAGGATTAGCTACAACATTTAACTCTGAGTGTTCTCGCCATTTATAAGCGAAAGCTCCTTTCACTGTTTTTAATAATGTAGCGTAAGGCGGACTTGTAATTATGAAATCTATAAAATCATACGGAATATGTTTTTTTAAATTACGCACATCGTCACAAATAACTTTATGATTTTCTCTGTCTTTAATATCTCTTGAAGCTAGAGTTGCAAATTCAGGACTCAATTCTATTCCAATTGATTTTCTATCTAAAGATTCAGCAACTTCTATTGTTGTTCCTACACCTAAAAATGGATCCAAAACTAAATCACCTTTTTTGGTGTAAATTTTAATTTGTGATTCTACCAGTGAAGCGGGAAAGGCTGCGCCATGCATTCTTTGCTTCTCTGTTCTCTTACCATTGTATTGTTCAACACTTTTGCTTAACAAAGCCCATTCGCTACCAGTCAAATCATTAAGTTTATTTTGACGACGATCTTTTTTCTTGCCAAAACATTCTTTACATAATTCTAAATCTGCTCGCTTGGTTTCAGTTGGAGCATTAGCTAAAATTTTGCAACCGGAACATTCAAAGTTGGTGGATTTATTAGAGATTTTAGCTTCTTCAATACTGTTAGATTCTTGTCTCCAGACTTCTTCTTTGCTCATTATAATTTTATAAAAAAGGGAATTTAGGTGTTTGTTTTTAACACATTTTCTTTTGTTACCCAAAAGTTTAACATTATCTTATAGATAAACTTGAAATCCAATAGTAATAAATTATATCAAGTTAAAGTTTTCACTTTCCAAAGTAAAGAAATTCGGTGGCGCGGTCTAACAGCAGATCGTTTTCGAGTTCCGTTATGCCGTCGTCTTGGGCAGTTAAAACATCAACTCCGCGCAGGCGCAAGCCGTTTGTAACGGCGCGTTTGATGTAAACGTCCATATAAAGTTTGACGTTCATTTTTGATTTTTCAGCTCACGCAGTTTCTTTTGAAGCGGTGAATTTTTGTTTTGGGCAGCGAGTTTATTTACTTCATTCAGACGCTGTAAGATTTCACTTTCGAGTTCTTCCCGGTGCGAATAATAATATGAAAGCGCGGCGTGGATTTGCGCCATCGAAAGATGCTGATGTTGAAAATGGATTTCTTCGGGACTCGAACCGTGAGCGAGTTTGTCCAGCGCAACCTCAATAACTTTTACTTTCGTATCGGCTATCCAAGCAACTTGATTGCCATCAATCTCGATGTGATTTTCAAGAACTGCGATCATAATTTCTAATTTTATCTTAAATATATTTATCTACAAACCATTTACTGACAATTTTTCCAAAAATTTACTGATTCAATAAATTTTCATCGAGAATAACTTCCGAAATTCGCGGCATAAATCGCGCCGTTTATGATATTTCATCAAAACCGCCAAGCACGATTGAGTGGGAATGATTCTGATGTAAAATTTCTTTACAATCTGTATTTAATCTGTATATTATCAATATGGAGTTTGAATGGGATGAAAACAAAAATTTCTCTAATATCAAAATTCACGAAGGCATTTCGTTTGAAGATGCAACTAAGGTTTTTGACGATATTTGGTCAATCGAAGATTTTGATGAATCTCATTCCGAACTCGAAGAAAGATTTTTTGTTATAGGTTTGGCGGATTCTACACTTTTGCACGTTATTTTTACTTACCGCGAAGACGAATCCGGCAATCAAATTATTAGGATAATTTCTGCTTGGAAAGCGACAAGCAAAGATAGAGAAACGTATGAAAAAGCACGAAACGAATTCGACACCTAAAAGTTTTGAAGTCGAATACACGGAAGCCGATATTCAGGAAATGCGCGAAAAAGGCGTGAGCGAAGAAGATTTGCCAAGCGTCGGAAAACACACTTTTCGGCGTTCAAGATTTATTACTAAACGCAGCGAGCAAAAACTGAAAGTTACGATAATGCTCGACGCGGACGTTGTAGATTTTTACAAAAAACAAGCCGCCGAAGCGGGCAATCTACCGTATCAAACTCAGATCAACCGCCAACTTCGCAAAGCAATGGAAAAATCTCAAAACCCAAGCAGTCAAGTTGTAACATTGGAAATGTTGGAAAATCCGGCGTTTCTGGCAGAGTTGGCAACTAAATTGAAAAAGGCGGCTTGAAATTAGTAAAATAAAATGTTGGAAACTGCATCAATCGTACCATTTATGATATTTCATCGAAGCCGCCAAGCATGATTGAGCGGGAATGAAAACGAAATAATCAACAAAATTACTAACTCATCTCGTATCTACGCTATAATGTTTGTTGCCTTTAGCGACTTTAAGAAAAGAGGAGTTTTTATGCGTTTATTAAAGATAATCTTCGCCGCTTTCACCTTTATTTTTGTTTGTAATTCTATTAACGCTTTCGCTCAACAAACAAAATCTCCGAAACAAATCAGAATTTTGCACAATTACGGTTCGATTCCTTTTGAAGACGGCAAAACCAAAATTGCCGAAGTCAGATTCATAGGTTTCGATACCAATTATGAGCAATATGATGAAACAACTGGAAAGAAAATTCCCGAAAGCGATTTTTTAAAATTTTTAAGAGAATCGAAAGCAAATATCAATGTTGATGATAAATTTAGCGGCGCAAAAGTCGCAAAAGCTGTAAAAGTTATAAAAGATGGACTTTCATCATTTGGGTACCTTAACGCCGAAGTCATTGCTTACGGCGAAGAACTTCCGAAAAATCAAATGAATCTCATTTTTTCCGTCAAAAGAGGAAATCCGGCTTTTGTTTCGGAAATTCGTTTTGATGGGAATGTAAATGTTTCAAGCGCGGAACTTGTCGAAAATTTCAAAGAATGCTTGGGCGACAGAAAACTCTTTGACGCAAGAGTTTACGAATACTTTGCGGACAAATGTTCGCGTAGATTTCTTTTTAGCAAAGGTTATTTTCAAGCCAAAATTCATTCAATTACGCCGCGTCTTGTGTCTAATTCTTATGTAGTTGAAATTTCAATTGATGAAGGAATTCGCTTTGTTTACGGAACAATAAAATTTGAAGGCACAAAGGTTTTCAGCGAAAAGCAATTGCTGGAAATGTTCGGACAAAAATCAGGAGATGTTTCCGATGGAAAATACTTGCAAAATTTCATTTATGAAAAATTACAAAAAGAATATGCAAATAAAGGTTATGTAAATTACAACGCTGATTTTGATGTGACATTTATTGAGCCACAATCAGAAGGATTGGATGGAATTGTAAATCTTGTTGTAGATATAGATGAAGAACTTCAATATCAAATAGGAAAAATCGAATTTGTCGGAATTGACGAAGATGATGCGAGAAAACTTAAAGAAATTATATCGTTAAATGTCGGTGAAGTTTATAATCAAAGCAAATTTGAAGAAGGAATCAAAAAAATAAACGAACTGAAAGATTTTAAACCGATTGATTATCAAAGAGATGTTGAGATGCGTGTGCCTCAAATTATTTCTGGAGGACTTATTATAGGAGAAAATCCAAAACTTAAATATAGAGATGAAAACATTCCCAAAGAAACTCCAAGTCTTGATTTATTAATTTTAACAAGAAAACTAACCGAAGATGAGCGAACATATTATAAAGAATTATTTGAGCGACGCGATTAAATCTTTTCGCAATTATAAAAAGATGGCGGAAAAGGCGATGGCACAGGTTTCGGATGATGAATTTTTCAAAGCGATTGATGCGGAAGCGAATTCGATTGCTGTAATCGTCAAACATATTGCGGGAAATCAGCGTTCGCGTTGGCGAGATTTTTTGACGAGCGACGGCGAAAAACCCGAACGCAAACGCGATACGGAATTTGAATTGATGGACGAAACGCGCGAATCTTTGATTGAATTTTGGGAAAAAGGTTGGCAGACGCTTTTTGAGGCGATTGAACCTTTGACGGCGGAAGATTTTGAAAAAACCATCACAATTCGCGGCGAAACGCACACGATTTGCGAAGCGATCAATCGGCAAATGACGCATTACGCTTATCACGTCGGGCAAATTACGTTTCTGGCAAAACATTTCCGTTTGTCGGGTTGGAAATCTCTGAGCGTTCCGCGTGGACGTTCAGCGGAATTTAATCAATTTCTTGCCGACAAAAAAGCAAGCGGTGAAGAGCAAACTCACGCGCTCGAAGCACCGCAGGAATTTGCGGAGAAGCACTAAAAACGGAACGCGAACTTTAGTTCGCCAGTCATTAGGTAGTATTTTGCTAAATCAATTCGTTTAAAGCATTGTTTTCCATTCATCTACTGGCGAACTAAAGTTCGCGTTCCGACCGTTTATTTAAAATTATGAAATCAGCAATCAGATATTTTTCGTTATACATCGTCGTCGCGCTTTCCGTCGGTGGTTTTGCACACGGACAGAAAGCATCTAAAAATAAAGATTTGCCAAATCTGAGTCAGGTAAATACAAATCTTTATCGCGGCGGTCAACCCGATGAAGACGGCATCAAACAACTCGCAAAAATGGGCGTGAAAACGGTTATAAATTTGCGCGGCGAAGATCATTTGTCAAAAAAGGAAGAAAAATGGACGACCGACGCGGGAATGAAATTTATCAATGTTTCTTTGAGCAATTGGTTTGAACCGAAAGACGCGGACATTGAAAAAATCGTTTCGCTGATTGATGACGCGGAAAATCAGCCGGTTTTTGTTCATTGCAAGCGCGGCGCAGATCGCACCGGAACGGTCATCGCCGTTTATCGAATGACGCACGAAAATTGGACGGCGAAAGAAGCAAATAAAGAAGCGAAAAAATTCGGCTTCGGCTGGTGGCAAGTTTGGATGAAGGATTACATCAATGATTATTACGACAAATTACAAGCGAAAAAACTTGATAAATAATAGTTCCCAGCGCGGCAACCTTTGTTTGAGTTCGCAACTCAAACGGAAAAGAAAATCTTAAAATTCGGGAGAAATATCTATGCTTCAAAGTTGGAAAAAAATCTGCGTTTTTCTCAGTTTATTTGTGTTTGCGGCAATAAGCATTTCAGCTCAATCAAATCTGGAAAACATTGACAGCGAAGTTGCCAAAATGCTTTTGAAAAAAGATTTGCGGTTGGCGATAAAAGAAGCGGAAAGTTCTGCCGCAAATGATTTATCTTCACTTTTACGGCGTTTGAGTCTTTACTCGCGCATTGTCAACAACGAAAAAATCGCGCAAACAATCAAGCAGATTTCCGAAAACCCCGAATTTGAAAAAAATCGCTATTTGATTTCAAATTTTGTGAAAAACGCGATGCAAAGTGAATTTTTCAAAGATGCCGGAACTTTGCAGATTTATTTGCAGAAAATGGATTTCAACGGCGATATTTATTCAAAATTTTCTCAATTGTGCGAGGCAAACAAAAGCAACTGTGATATTTCGGGTTTTGATAAATGGCTGGCAGAAAAGGTTGCCGAAACCGAGCGGGAAAGAGAAAAAACACCCGATTATTATCAATTTTCCGGCAATCCGAATTGGTTATATGTAAGAATCGAATGGCGCAATAAATTCGGACTTGATAATTCAGTATTATTAAATGAATTTATCGAAGATGTGCGAAAAAATCCGACCGATTTAGATGCGGCTTTGCGTTATCTGAGTTTTTTTAAAAGTGTTCAAGATATAAATTGGTTGGCAGAAACTTTTTCATCGGAACAAGCCTACGATTATTATGAATTGGGCGAAAGTATTTCCAATCAATTGAGATATTCACAAATAAATCAAACCGAAAGGCAACGAATTTACCAAATTACCGCGCAATTTTTGCAGAAATCTCTGAGCTTGCCTTTTAATCAAAAAGATAAAAATTTGATTTGGTCGCGCAAATTAAGTCATACACAAGTTCAGCCGATTCTTAAAAACCCCGAAAAGCAATTGCGTTTCTGGACGAAAACCGAACTCGCCGCCGCTCTTAAAAATGCGGGCGAAGCGCAGAATGCCCAACCGATTGTCGAAGAATTGATGAACACCGACACGAGCGATATTATGTCGGGAAAACCGAGCGGTTTGGCAGGTCAGGTGCAAATGGTTTCGGGCGCACGAATTGTCGAATCGAAGATTTTGAGCGAACAAGGCGCACGGCAGAATTCTTATAAATATTGGGAAGAGCGCGTCGCTTATTATTACGGCAGACAGGAAAACGAACGGATTTACGACGCTTATAAACAATCATTTTCGGCTGTGCCGTTTGATTTATCGAACGAAAGTTCGAGATATTCACGATTATATTTTCTCAGAAGATTTGCCGATTTTGTCGAGGATGAATTTGATGGTTACGACGATGATGAACCGGAAAGCCTCAGCGATCAACAAAAAGCAAAGCTGGCAATCCGGCTTGAAGCGGAAAGTTTTTTGCGAAATGAATTTGAGAAAACCAAATCGAATGCTAAATATTCCTATGAACTTGCAGAAATAATCAATCAAAATAAATTTGAAAAATTATCCGACGAAATTTTAAATCAAAATCCGAATCTGTTGGTAAACGCGGCAAAACTCGATTTAATAAATGATATTGACGATTTACTTTACGTTTTTTTCAAAAGCGAAGGCATTTCGCAAGAAAAGAAAGATTCGGTTTTTGATCAAATAGTAAAAGTTACGGAAAACAAAGGGATAAATGCCGCGCGAATACTTTGCGAAGCGTTGATTACTATCGAAAAGCAACCGAATTATAAAGCGCGTCTCGTTCCGATTTTAGTGAAAAACTTAAAAATAGCTGAAAGGAATTTTAATTCTTCCAACAAATTTGACGAAAATTATTCAGAAGTCGAAGGTTTAAAAAACAAATACATCGAAGTATTATTTCAGGCATATCTTGGCGCAAACGATTGGAAATCTGCGGAAAAACTTTTGGTAGAAAAATATTATTTTGATTTTTACAGAGTTAATTATTCGCTCGAACGGCTTTCATCAAATGCCGCCCAAAACGGTGCGTTTGAAGACGCTGCGCGATTTTGGAAAATAAAAGCCAACATTGACCGCAGAAATTTAGAAAATTTGAGTTGGCTTAAAAATTATCCGGTCGTAGCTGAAAATCTCCGCGAATTTTATAAAA
>JBBSAX010000171.1:0-11569 GCA_038251885.1 Pyrinomonadales bacterium
ATCTCTGAGTTACTGCTGCGTTTGGCAATGACTTCGCGCAGTTTTTCTTGTTCGGCTTTTTCTAGTGTTACAATGTATTTTCCCATAATATTGATTATTATGGACTATTTTAACGTCAATTCAAATTTGACTGAACACTAGTTTGCTTTTTTCAATTTCTTCTCCATTTCCAAAATCGTGTGCGTCGTTTGAATCACCGTGTCGGGATTTAATGAAATAGAATTTATTCCTTTTTCGACTAAAAATTCGGCAAATTCGGGATAATCTGACGGTGCTTGTCCGCAGATTCCGATTTTTTTGCCATTTCTTTTGGCAGATTCAATTGCCATCGCAACCATTTTTTCGACTGCGCCGTTGCGCTCGTCAAAAAGATGCGCGACCATTTCGGAATCGCGGTCTAAGCCGAGCGCGAGTTGTGTTAAATCGTTTGAGCCGATGGAATATCCGTCGAAAACTTTTAAGAATTCGTCGGCAAAAACGACGTTGGCGGGAAGTTCGCACATTGCGTAGATTTCCAGATCGTTTTCGCCTTGCGGCAAGCCGTGTTCAGCCATTAGCGCGATGACTTTTTCGCCTTCTTCGACCGTGCGGCAAAATGGAATCATCGCTTTGACGTTGGTTAAACCCATATCTTCGCGGACTCTTTGCATTGCCAAACATTCGAGGCGGAATCCGGCTTTGTAGCGGTCGTCGTAATATCTGGATGCGCCGCGAAAGCCGAGCATCGGATTTTCTTCGTGCGGTTCGTATTCTTCGCCGCCGATCAGACGGGCGTATTCGTTTGATTTGAAGTCCGACATTCTGACAATTACGGGTTTCGGATAAAATGCCGCCGCGATCTTGGCGATTCCTTCCGCGAGTTTTCGCACGAAAAACTCTTTCGGGTCTTCTTCGCCGATTTTCTGCGCGATTGTTTCGCGGTCTTTGGTATTTTTCAGATTCGGATAATTGACTAGTGCCATCGGATGAATTCCGATGTGATTGTTGATGATAAATTCCAGACGCGCCAAGCCAACGCCGTCGTTCGGATACATCGAAGCGGCAAATGCGCGGTCGGGATCGCCGACGTTCATCATTACCTGTGTTTTCGGGCGTTCTTCGTCTTTAATTTCGCGGCGTTCGACTTTGAAATCAACCTTTCCGTAGTAAATATTTCCGCGTTCGCCTTCCGCGCACGAAACTGTAACTTCCGTTCCGCTCTTTAAAAGTTCGGTCGCATTTTCCGCGCCGACGATGCACGGCAAACCGAGTTCGCGGCTGATGATCGCGCTGTGACAAGTTCTGCCGCCGCGATCCGTGACGATTGCCGAAGCGCGTTTCATAATCGGCTCCCACGCCGGATCGGTCATCGAAGTTACGAGAATATCGCCTTCTTTGAAACTTTTTATTTTATCGGGATCGAGCAAAACGTGGACGTTTCCGTGTCCGATCTTTTCACCGACCGCCACGCCCGTAACGAGCGGTGCGCCGTGATTATCCGAAAGTTTATAAGTTTCGACGACGTTTTGTTTTTTCTGCGCGTGGACGGTTTCCGGTCTTGCCTGCAAAATAAAAAGTTCGCCGGTTACGCCGTCTTTCGCCCATTCGATGTCCATCGGTTGATGAAAACCGGCGCGTTTCGAATAATGATCTTCAATTGCACACGCCCATTTTGCGAGTTCTAAAACCTCAAATCCGGCAAGGCAGAAACGGTTTCTCTGCGATGCGACGACATCTCTTACTTGCGTTCCGCTGCCGTCATCGGCGAAAACCATTTTTACTTCCTTTACGCCGAGTTTGCGCGTAATTATCGGGCGAAAACCTTTTTTCAAGGTCGGTTTGAAAACATTCCATTCATCCGGCGTTGCCATTCCCTGCACGACCGCTTCGCCCAAGCCCCACGCGCCGTTGATAACGACCGCTTCACGAAAACCGCTTTCCGTGTCGAGCGTGAACATTACGCCCGAACAAGCGATGTCCGAACGCACCATCGGCTGAATGCCGATTGAAAGCGCAACGTCGAAATGGTCGAAACCTCGTGCCTGACGATAAGAAATTGCGCGATCAGTCCAGAGCGATGCGAAACATTCCTGACACGCTTTGATCAAACGCGCGTCGCCTTCGACGTTCAAGATCGTGTCCTGCTGACCGGCAAACGAAGCGTCCGGCAAATCTTCCGCCGTCGCCGAAGAACGCACCGCGACCGCAAAATTAATTTTTCCAATGCGTTTTCCCAATTCTTTATAAGCCTTCAAAATTGCGGTTTCGAGGTCTTCGGGAAAAGGCGTTTCGAGCATCAAACGACGCGCTTCGCTACCGACTCGTTCGAGTTCGTCCAAATCTTCAACGTCTAAATCTTTCAACAAAGTTTGCAGTTTTTTCTTCAAACCGTTCGTTTTCAGCAAGCGATGATAAGCCTCGCTCGTCGTCGAAAATCCATCCACAGCGCGAACACCTTTCGATGTCAATTCACGAAAAAGCTCGCCCAAACTCGCACATTTTCCGCCGACCGTCGCCACATCATCGGCACTAACTTCACTTAAATTAAGAACTAAAGGTTTTGTCATAATTGTTTTTAGGTTTGTGTGTTTTATTAAATCTTATCGCAAAAGATTATAATTTACTCTGACTGAATGAAAATAAGTTACTGTAAAACGCTTCGTCTATCAATCAACAAAAGAATTATTTTTATTTTCAGGTTGTTTCTATCGCCAATTTTAGTCTTTATTTCAAAAGTAATTATCGTAAATATTCTTGTAATTATTTAAAAAAACGTAGTATGATAGTTTATCAATTTAGTTATCAAAATTAAGCCCCTGTAAGTAAGATAAATTATTTTAGATTCAATAATTAAAAGGAGTTAGTTTGCAAGATATGAACAGCAAAAGCCATCTATCCGTTTCTGCAATTAAAACAATTCAATCAATACTATTAGTAATGATTGTCGGAGTCAGCCTGATTTTTAGCGTCGCTGAAGTTAATGCCCAAAATCGCACTAAGTCGAAAACGAAAAAAAGCATTCAGCAAAAACAAGAAAAATCACGAAAAAACGTCGCAAAGCGTAAGGAACAAGAAAAAGACCGTGAAGTCGCCATCGTGAGTAACGGTATAACATACAAAATAAACAAAGATAAAGATCTTAAACGCTTTGATCAACCCGCCGAAGCACAAGAACGGTATCTTGAAAAGCGTTTGCCAAAGGGTATGAAAGACCTTCCCGTCGAGCGTTATTTTGATGCTCTTGAAGAGATCAAGAGTATGAAGCGTTATTCGACGGCAGACGGAAAAATGTATCCTTCGGAAAAAGATGCTCCGGGATTAAAAGAAGGAACTGCCGGACAAAAACCAAATTCTGACGGAAAATCCGGTGAACCTGATTCTGTCGGATCAACATCCGGTGTTTTAGGAACATGGACAAATCTCGGACCCGGCAATGTCGGAGGTCGAACCCGCGCTCTGCTTATTGATCCCGGTAATGCAAATATTATGTATGCGGGCGCAACTGCCGGCGGAATCTGGAAATCTACAAATGGCGGAGCCTCGTGGGTAGCGTTGGACGATTTTCTTGCTAATATCGCCGTTAATTCAATGGCGTTCGACCCCGCAAACTCCAATATCATCTATGCCGGAACAGGTGAAGGTTTTTTCAATGGCGGCGCAGTGCGCGGAGCAGGTATTTTTAAGAGTACCGATGCCGGCGCGACCTGGACTCGATTGGCTTCAACTACGGGGGCTGATTTCTTTTTTGTTCAAGACATTGTGGTCAGCAATGTTAATTCCCAACGTGTTTATGCAGCAACCCAAACAGGAGTTCACAGAAGTCTTGACGGAGGTGCTTCTTGGACTAATGTATTAGTCTCGAATGCAACAAATGGCTTGAACGGGGCAATGGATTTAGTAATCCGTACGGATCAAACAACGGATTATATCTTTGCCGCCGTCGGAACATTTGCTCAATCGCATATTTTCCGTAATACCGATGCCGGCGGTGCTGGAGTGTGGACGGATGTTTACACTGAAGCGCAGATGGGACGCACAACACTTGCTCTGGCTCCGTCGAATCAAAGCATTATCTATGCTATGTTTACCTGCAACTCTTGTCCGGCAGGAACAAACCCGACATTCCCGAATGTTGATTACTCACAAGGTTTGCTTGCCGTAATTCGTTCGACTGCAAACGGAGATTCCGCATCGTGGTCAGACCGTATTCGTAATACGAGTTCTACCGATCTACAAAGTACACTTTTGCTTACAAATCCGCTTTTTGCAACATTTACCCAATGCTCAGGAAGCGGATCTCAGTTTTTCACGCAAGGTTGGTATGATAATGTAATTGCCGTTGATCCGACCGATCCCAATATAGTTTGGACGGCAGGTATTGATGTATTTCGTTCTGATAATGGCGGAACAAATTGGGGTGTTGCTTCTTTCTGGTGGAAGCAGAATAATGGTACTCCACCGGCTAACGGCGATGCAACGACTGTTCACGCCGATAATCACATCATAGTTTTTCAGCCCGGTTATGACGGCACGACAAACCAAACTATGTTTATCGGTAATGACGGCGGTATATTTAAAACTACGAACGCAAAAGCCGGCAATGTCGGTTATGCAACCGGAACAACTGCGGGTGGAGGACCTATTACGGCGGCAAGTGCGGTTTGCGGAAATGTGCCTGTAGCGAATTCGGTAACTTGGGCACCAAGCAATGCGGGTTATCAAGTAACACAGTTTTATCACGGTCTTCCATATCCTAATGGAACAACTTTCTTTGGCGGAACACAGGATAACGGAACTAACCGGGGAACGATTGGCGGCGGAACAAATGGATGGGAAAGAATATTCGGCGGAGACGGCGGATATGTTGCCGTCAATCCGGCAAATACCCAACAAATTTATTTTGAAACAACCGGACTGTCAATCAGAAGATCAGATAACGGCGGAGTGAGTTCCATACCCAAGACCACCGGCATTTCAGGCGATGTATTCCCGTTCATTACGGTTTTTCAGATGGACCCGACAACCCCGACTCGTCTGTGGATTGGCGGACGCAGAATGTGGCGCACGGATAATTCCGGCGATTCGTGGACGGTGGCAATAAATGCCAATCTCACCGGCGGTTCGATTACAGCGATGGCTATTTCTCCGACAAATCCTAATCGTGTTATTGGCGGAGCGGCTTCGGGCTTAATGCGTTTTACAACTGTTGGAACTACTGCGACACCGACAACCGCTTGGTCTGCCGGAATTTTCACGCCGCGTGGCAATGGCAATGGAACTATCTCGTGGTTGGCATTTGACCCGACAAATGAATTGAATGTTTATGCTACCGTTTCAACCTTTAATGTAGCACCGAACGCGAATGGAACCGGTGTCGGTCACGTTTTCAAAAGCAGCGACGGCGGTGCGACATGGACACTGATTGACGGCACACAGACTGTTGGTAATTTGAATGCGATTCCCGATATTCCGGCTCATTCAATTATAGTTGATCCAAATAATTCAATGCGTTTGTATGTCGGAACTGATTTGGGTGTTTTTGTTTCGATTGACGGCGGTGCAAACTGGGCGCGGGAAACAACCGGATTTTCCAATGTTGTTACCGAATCGCTCTCGATTCAGAGCAATAACGGCGTTTCCAGTATTTACGCCTTCACATACGGACGCAGTGCCTTTAAGGTTACAATTCCTGCTTCTTGTGTGACTGTTACGCCGGCAATGCAAACACTTACCTCTCAAAGCCAGACAGGTTCTGTTACGGTAACAAAGAATGGCGGTGCAACTGCTCCCTGCGATTGGAATTCTGTCAGCAATGCTAACTTTATTACGCTCAATTCAGTAAGTTTAGCCGGTACCGACAGCGGTACTCTTAACTTTACTTTAGCGCAAAATAATACCGGAGCGATGCGAAACGGAACGATAACCGTTGCCGGGGCAGTCATTACGGTTAATCAATTGGCTGCACCGACAGCCGCGAATGTTTCGGTTGCCGGACGGCTTTTGACAGCCGGAGGAAGCGGAATTCGCAACGCGATAGTTACATTGACCGATACACAGGGCAATATACGAACCGCAAGAACCAATTCATTCGGTTATTACCGTTTCGTAGATGTCGGGGTTGGTGCAACCTATACTTTAACCCCGAATTCAAAAGCCTATACTTTTGATCCGGCATCACGGCTCTTAAATGTCGAAGAAGATGTCGCCGGTATTGATTTTACCGGTAATCCAAATAGATAAAATTTAGGTAAAAACAGGGAAAGAGACATAAAATGTAATTTTGCCTCTTTCTTTTCAACAAATTAAAAAAGACACTCATTTCGGGTGTCTTTTTTTAATCATTTTATTTAATTGGCTTTATATTTTCATTCCTTCTCTTGTCAAAAGACTTTCAAATGCGGGTTTATCAACGGCTTTAATGTAAGCGTCGCGCGGTTCGACAAGTCCTTTTTTGACCAACTCCATCAGCGCGTCGTTGAGCATTACCATTCCGTGAACTTTTCCGGTTTGCATTGATGAAGCGATCTGGAAGGTTTTGCCTTCGCGGATAAGATTTGAAATCGCAGGTGTGATAATTAAAATTTCCAAAGCTGCGACTCGACCGCCACCTTTTTTTGGCAAAAGAGTTTGGGCGATCACGCCGCGCAATGATTCCGAAAGCATTACGCGAACTTGTTGCTGGCGGTCGGCGGGAAATTGGTCAATGATGCGGTCAATCGTCGAAATGGCGGTTGTCGTGTGCAGAGTTCCGAAAACAAGGTGTCCGGTTTCGGCGGTTTCAATCGCAATCGCAATCGTTTCGAGATCGCGCATTTCGCCAACTAGCACAATATCCGGGTCTTCACGAAGCGCGGCGCGGAGCGCGTCCTTGAATGAATCGGTGTGATTATGAACTTCGCGCTGATTAACCAGACATTTTTGATTTTCGTGTGTAAATTCAATCGGGTCTTCAATCGTAATAATGTGGTCTTCGCGGTTTTTGTTGATTGAATCAACCATCGCGCACAGAGTTGTAGATTTTCCTGAACCCGTCGGACCCGTTACGACAACCAAACCTTTGGAAAGTTGGCACATATCCATAATGGATTTGGAAAGTCCGAGTTGTTCGGCGGTTAAAATTTTAGTCGGAATTATTCGAAAAACTCCGCCGATTCCTTTGCGGTCAGCAAAGATGTTAGCGCGGAAACGTGCCAGACCTTCGATCTCATAAGCGAAATCCGTATCGTGGCGACGTTCAAATTCTTCCTGATTTTTCTTCGGCATTATCGAATACAGAAGTTCCTTCATCAAAGCCTGATTTAATTCGCCTTCGCTGCATTCTAGTTTCGCCATTCTGCCGTCTTTACGCATCATCGGCGGCATTGACACGCTCATATGTAAATCCGACGCGCCGGTTTCCGACATTTTTCGGAAAAGATTGTCCATTCTGGTTTGCATTTGCGAACCGGAAACCTCCGAATAAACGGAAGATAATTTTTCCTCGAGTTCATCGCCCGATTTACGCAAATCGTAATCATCTTCAAAGTTTTCCATCAATTGATATTTTTGCGATTCAATCGGCGGCTGAAAATTTGTAGAGTTCGAAGATTCGTGCTGCATTGCAAATTCCTGTGGTCGAAGCGGCGGTTCATAAGCTGCGGAATCGGAAAAAGTCGTTGCAAATTCGGTGTCGTAAGCCGAAACCGTTTCTACTTGAGGCACGGAATCATCAACCAATTCGACTTCAAAATCGCCGTCCATTTCAAGCGATGATTCAAAGTCGGATACTGAATCACTTGACGAATTACTAAATAAATCACTAGCTGTCCGGTTTTCTTGCGCTTCGTTTTTTTCTTCGGTTAAGTTAGCAAATGATGTTTCGGATTTTGGCGGTGTGTAATAATTTGCCGGTGGGGTATTGACTTGGTTTGCGGTTTCGTTAAATGAAGTCGAAACTCTCGAAACTCCATCTTCATCCAATAAAGGTCGAATCGTCACATTAAATCCGGCAGGGGATTTTTTAACCAAAAAATTAAAACTTCCGAGATTATGATTGTGTTCAAATTCAATTTCATCTTGATTGGGAAGTAGTTGTTTTGCCGCCGCCGGTATCAATGGAAAAATTATCGTGCTGATCTGCGTGCCTAACAGCGGCGTGTTGGCAACTTCGGTCGTGCCGCTTGAATTTATTATATACGGCGTTTTATTCGGTTCGAGATGTAGTTCATAACTACAGGTAGATAAAAGAGTTTGAAGATATTCGTTTAATTTTTCCATTGATTTATTCTGTTGACTTGGTTGGTTGAATTTTAGGGTAAAAATGAGCAGATGAAAATGCTCAAACACAGCATAACATACGAAAACAATGTTTGTCATCAGGTTTTTCTAAAAAGTGTCATTAGTAAATTAAAATGTCCGCACTATCGGCATCTTAGAGCAAGTTCATAATTGATGTATTGTAAAAGGCAGAAACGCGACCGCGAGGAAGCGTGCTGAAATGCTGATTTATGCACGCTCGTTTGCACTCGCGTTTCTGTCTTACCATATACCAATCTCGAATCTGCCTTAGATGTCAGGTTTGGTGATTTTTTAATGAATAACGTGAGTTCGACATAAGAAATTTAGATTTAGTCGGTGAAACCGACGTTATATTTGTAGCCCACGATGCAAATCGTGGGGAAATTGATCGAAATTTGATAAAGCCGTTGAAAATGGCGGCATAAAATCGTATGTCGCGGTTTTCAACCGCTTTATCAAATGGTCTAAACCGTTCCCATAACTGGCGTTATGGGCTACAAATATGTTGCCGTCTTCGACGGTTTATCTCGAACTCACGTTGAATAGATAAAACAGCTTACTTTCTTATTGACACTTCCGAATAAACGCACGCCGCAAACCTCTAAAAGATTATTGCTGCTTATTCACCGCAACTGAAAGCCGACAACTACTATGATATTTTAACCGGACACATACTATGCCGGTAACAGCAAAAAATAGGACTCTCTCATAAAAATATTGCCAATATTCTGAAAATGCAATATCATCACGGCATTCACTTTAGAAAAAATGTCCCATTTACAATTGAACAAGCAAGTAGATTTTTTAACTTGTTTTTATACAGGAGAAACGCTATGAAATTGGTCAAATATATCTTAGATTCCAAAGGTAATGAGATTTGGCATATTGCGTCGGATGAGTCCGTTTTAGATGCTATAAAAATGATGGCTGAAAAGCAGATCGGGGCTTTACTTGTGATAGAAAACGAAGAACTTGTCGGAATCTTATCGGAAAGGGATTACGCCCGAAAGGTAATTTTGAAAGGTAAATCATCGAAGGACACACCCGTCAAAGACATTATGACGGCGGAAGTTGTCTGCGCCGAACCGACACAAACGGTCGAGCAATGTATGGAAATTATGACCGAAAAACATATTCGTCATCTGCCCGTTCGTGAGAGCGGAAAAATTATCGGTGTGCTTTCAATCGGCGATCTGGTCAAGGCAATTATTGCTGAACAGCAATTTACAATCGAACAATTGGAAAGTTATATAGCGAGTTAAAATTTGCAAAACAAAAATATTT
Source organism: Pyrinomonadales bacterium (assembly GCA_038251885.1). GTDB lineage: Bacteria > Acidobacteriota > Blastocatellia > Pyrinomonadales > Pyrinomonadaceae > JAHCHG01. The sequence goes on from JBBSAX010000171.1 coordinate 9,541, forward strand.
TGAAATATTTATAATCAGGCTTTTTCAAGAGGAAAATCTTCCTTTTCACTCAATAATTTGTTGAGCGAGAAAAAATGCTTTTGGTTATTATTCAAAAGTGCTTCGGCGAGTTGGTATAAAGGAATCGGAATTTCGACGGTCACGCACGGTTCTTCGGCTTGCGGATAATTTGCGTAAAATTCGACTTCAGCCACGCAAAATTCACATAAATTCAAATGGGCTTCAATTGCGTCAGCCTCTTTTACCGCCGTTTCTTTATTTTGAAACGACAGCAATTCTTGTGATGTCGGGCAATTTACGCTTTTGCAAAAAGTAATCATTTTTATTGAAAACATACAGATTTAAACTATTTTTTTATCGTCGCGTTTCTACCAAAGCGAAGATTTATTTCCGTTATATGTAAAAATAAATCCGTAATGCACGTCTGCTTCCATAAATAATATCCGTAAAATTAAAAAAACTTCATATCATTTACCTCAAAATCAATAATTAATCCTTTTAAGCCTTTAAGACAAAGTGTTTAACTAATTTGTTAAACAAATTAAAAAAATACAAAAAGTTGTTGCCCAAATTGAGAATAATTGTTAATATCTTAAATGTAGTTAGTTGAGAATTTTGATTTTCACTAACAACTCTCTGAAATAACTGCGAAACTCGGCAGATGTTTCTAAAATTTTTTCTACCTTTCTTACAAATTGCGAAAACCAAAGAAAAAAAACGAACAAATGTCAAATAAAAATCTCAATCGGGAAGAGATTTTCACATTATTGAAGCGGCGCAGGCATATTTTTCTTACAGAAAAACAATCGCAAAAAACTGAAATAACCCAAAAGGTTTCATATATGAGTGCAATTAAAAAGAAGGCACGTCTGCCTAAATCAATCAAAAACCGACGTATAAATGTCGGAAAATGGAACGAATATCTGCAAAAATCCGATGTCAATCAGATTTGGACGGAACTTCACAGAATCGTTTGTTCACATCCATTGGTGCGAGCCTCAAAGCGTGCCGGTTTTTTGGTTGAAGAAGGTAAATATAATGCCTACGCGGATTTGACGCAGGAACTTTTCGTCACACTTCTAAGCAAAGAGCGTTTTCAGCATTATCTGGACACGGGAATGTCCGATACCGAAATCGAAGCCGAAATCAGTCAGATCGAATTAACAAATATGCTTACGGCGGAACTCCGTAAACGCTACCCCGAATCCTATCGTCTGGCACGGCGTGTTTCAACATTAATTCAAGGCAGTAACAGATTTAAGCGTTTTGACCGAACCGACGTTCACACGAGATTAGTCAATCGGCTGTACGGTTTAACGGAATGGAAAGACGAAAAATCAAGCCGCAGTTCGCAGGAAATGTTAGAGCGCGTCAAAGCGGTCGCATTTTACAATCGAGATACGCGAATGGTCGGCTGCACGGGCGATTCGCAGATCGTTATCAGTAATGTCGAATTGGAAAAGTTAATCGTCAAAGTTTTCAAAGCGATTGATTCACCGGTAGATGTTCGTTCATTAAGATCGTATGTGATGTCGCGTCTGCCGATTATGGACATTTATCTCGTTCCGGTTGGCGGAACAAAAGATGACGACGATGACCGCGCAACTTTTGAACTTTCCGACACGCGCGAAAACCCGGAAGAAAGCGTAATGCGTGTTGAAGGCGAAAAGGAAGCCGTCGGTTTTGTTGATAATTTTTTGAAAAATTTAAACAAATCGGTGCGCGGAAAAGCCAAGCAATATGACCGGATGATTAATGTCTTGTGGATGTGTTATCTGGTTACGGATGGAGGCACACAACTGGAAGTTGCCGACACACTCGGCGTTTCCGATTCGCTGGTTTCCGATTATCGCAAACGCATCGAAACCAATTTACAGGAACTTTCCTTCAACGGCGTGAATGAAGCACGGCAGTTTGAAAAAGCATTGAAAAGTAAAGTTCGCGTTTTAATCTCGGTTGAAAAAGAAGAATTAGCTGCTTAACTTTGAAAAAGCATTTCTACTAAAATCATTTCTTTAAAGAAAATAAG
>JBBSAX010000172.1:0-11532 GCA_038251885.1 Pyrinomonadales bacterium
AAATGTCTTGATGTAGCAAAAATTAAAGGTTTTGAGACGCTCTGGCTGGGCGTTTGGTCGCAAAACTTTTCCGCACAGAAATTTTATAAAAAATTAGGATTTGAACGCATCGGCGAAATGTATTTTGAATACGGTTCGGAGATTGAAACCAATTTTGTTATGCAAATGGATTTGTAATTTATGAAACCTATTGATGTGAAGGAATTAGAACAATTTTTGCAATCGAAATCAAAAGAAGAACTGATCGGACAAATTACCGAACTTTTCACTCGTTTTGAACAAGTTAAAGATTTTTATCAGATAAGATTTAATCCTTCTTTTAACGATGCTCCGATTCGTGAAAAATATAAAATTGAGATCAGAAACGCGGTTATTCCTAAAAGTGAAAAGGATTTCAGAAACACGCCGAATCTCGCCAAAGCCGAAAAAATAATAGCGGATTACAAAAGAGTTGCGGCTTCAAATATCGGCGTAATAGAAATTTATCTCTATTATGTAGAAACCGTAATTGATTTTATTAATGAATTTGGCGACATTAATGAAGATTTTTATGAAAGTATGGAGATAAAATTTGAAGAGGCGTTGAAACTGATTATTAAAGACGGCTTGCGGGATGTTTTTGAAAAAGATTGCCGCAGAATTGTCAATCAAGCGAGAGGCATCGGCTACGGCTCTTACGATGATTTGAGTTATAACTGTGAGCAATATTTCAAAGAATAAAAGTTGAGAATCATTGACAGTTTATAAAAATTTCTTACTGAAAAATTTCAAAAAGAATCGGACGACTCGGACTCGCATCTGCTTCAAACGGCGCGATTTGCAGATTCAACAGATAATTTCCGTCTTTGATTTTGTCAGGAACATAAATCAATTCCGTAATCGTTTTATTTTTGAAACTGTCTTTTTTCAGTTCAAAACTTCCTTGTTCAATATTCCAAAAGATTCGATGATTCGAGAGTTTTCCTTCATCAAAAATCCGGTCAATTGAAGGCAGATCAACGAGCAGATGTTTCACTCCGATTTTATTAAAAAATTGCATTGCTTCGGTTGAGAAAAACGGTGGAATTTCTTCCAGATAAGTTTGTGAAAGTTTGCTTTCAGCATTCGGCAGCGTTCTGATAATCAAAGCAAATGAATCTGAAATCTGAAATCTGAAATCTGAAATCTGAAGAGCATTTTCGATTGATTTTTGCGAAATTAATAAATCGTTTTTATCTAAATCAACCGAGTAAGTATCTTTTATATTACTTGCCTTTTCCGGTTCAATTGAAATCAAAACCGCCGGTAAGAAAACATCTTGCAAACAATCTCTAATCGAAATTCGCTTCTTAGTAATATGCCCGACGCATTCTGTGTGAGTGCCGTTGCAATGCGGAATAAATCTATATTGTTCAAAATTACAGCTTCCGCCGCGCCGCGTGTCGCCGATCAAACTTCCCGCTTCACAAGGTTTTGAAGTCGCTTTTTCAACGCCGTAGGCATTCGGCTGTGCGCCGTTAAATTTTAACGGAATCGAAATATCAATCGGATTTTTGCCGTTAATTTTATAAGTTTGATTTTCGATCTCAAACGAAATAATCATATTTTTAGAAAGGCATATTAACAGGCTTGCGAAAGTTTTTTGCCGTTTTAATTACTTCATCAAAAGCAGGTTTCGTTTTTCCGTTGCGGTCAAAAAGCAACGGATAATTTGTTCTGTCTCGCACCGGGAAATTATTGAGCCAAGATTCTTTGTCTGTTACGTTCCAGAAAGTTATGCGCGAAATGTGTTTATGATGTTTGAGAAAAACACCAAACAGATCAGCGTAGCGATTTGCAAGTTTTTTCTGCATCTCGTCGGGCAAACTATTTTTATATGGATTAAGTTTTTTCTTCATCTCGAAATCCAGCGTAACTTCCGCGCCGTTAAAACCTTCGGGATCGGGCAAAACGCTGATGTCGAGTTCGGTGATATTTACTTTAATTCCGAGATTCGCAAATTCTGTAATTGTCTTATCTTGTTCGGCAAGCGTCGGAAATGTCAGATTATTATGACCTTGCAGACCGACGGCTTTGATCGGAATTTTCTGCGCTTGCAGACGTTGGATAAGCGCAATCGCGCCTTTGCGTTTCGCAGGAATTTCGAGCGAATAATCGTTGTAATAGAGTTCGGCGTTCGGATCGGCTTCGTGCGCGTATTCAAAGGCTTTGGTGATAAAATCTTCTCCGACCATCTTCAGCCAAGGCGATTGGCGCAAAGTTCCATCGTCGTTTAACGCTTCATTTACAACGTCCCAACCTTTGATTTTTCCTTTGTAGCGACCGACGACCGTGTGAATATGTTCGCGCATCCGTTCAAGCAAAACTTCGCGGCTCGCGGGATTTCCATTCGCATCTTCAAAAACCCATTTCGGCGTTTGATTATGCCAGACGAGCGTGTGTCCGATGATGAACATTTTGTTTTTTTCGCCGAATTCAACGTAAGTGTCCGTCGCTTCAAAATCGTATTTATCAGCTTTTGGATGAACCGCTTCCCATTTCAAAATATTTTCCGGCGAAATCGTATTGAATTGATTTTTAACGATTTTCGCCGCGACTTTATCATTTTCATAAATCTGTGCCTGATTTAGTGCCGCACCGATCAAAAAATAATCTTTGAAAGCATCCTTCAGAGTGGTTTGAGTTTGAACAGCAGTTGAGAAAAATGCTGTTAAAAACACAAAAAAGGTCAGTAATAGTTTTTTGCTCATCATAGATTTTTATAAGTAGAATTTATTTTGCTGACCGCAAGCGCATAAACTATTTCCAAGCCGTCAACTTCGTCAATATTTTCACCGATTTTTTCAAATCCGAGTTTTTTAACCATCATCGTCGAAGGAATATTCGATGGCGAAACCGAAGCGACAAAATTCTCCAACGAATATTGTTCCACTGCCCAATTCATCAAACCCATAACCGCTTCTTGAGCAAAACCTTGCCGCCGATTTTGAAAAAATATCGTGTAGCCGAATTCTATCGCATTCGGTGCAAATTCGCGCAAATATTCGGGATTCGGTTTTGTGTGAAATCCGATATAGCCGACCATTTTCTTTGTCTCCCGCAAACCGACAGCCCACAACCCCCATTTTACATATTCTGAATCAGCCCGATAATCATTGAGCCTGATTCTCGCAAGATCTTTCTCATCAAACCAATCCGGCGAAAGTTTTAGTCCGATCAACGATTCGGCTTTCTCTAAATTCTCATTTAAACTTGCTTCCAGAAAATCTTCGGTCATCAGACGCAAAGATAGACGCGGCGTGATAATTTCCTGCAATAATTTTCTCCTTCAAAATTGTTTTTCATTTATCATTCGATTTTTATAACCGATTCTCATACTTTTTTATTTTGGATTTGCCAATTATAAATTTTTCTCTGTGTTTTCACCAATTGAAATATTTTGTGTTAATCTTTGAGCAAATATTTTCTTCAATCAAACAAATGCTTAAAAAATTTCTAAAAATTCTACTTGGAATAATTGCGGTTTTGATAATCGCCTTTGTTGTCTTTTGGTTTGCGCGTCCGGCGGATGTTTCGTTTGAAGAATTAAAGGCGACGATTCCGCACGCCGAATACAGCAAATTTGCCGAAATTAACGGCGTGAAAATTCATTATCAGGAAAAAGGCGAAGGCACGCCGCTCGTTTTGATTCACGGTTACACTTCTTCAACTTACACTTGGAAAGATGTTTTTGAACAGCTTTCACAAAAATATCGCGTAATCACGGTTGATTTAAAAGGTTTCGGATTTTCCCAAAAACCCGATGGCGATTACACACGCCGCGCTCAAGGCGAAATTATCAACGGATTGCTCGATTATTTGAAAATTGAAAAAACTTGGATTGCCGGAAATTCGATGGGCGGCGAAACGGCTTTGAATGTCGCGCTTCATCATCCCCAAAAGGTTCTCGGCTTGATTTTAATTGACAGTGCGGGCGTGAAAATTCCGGGCAAAGAATCGCTCGTGCCGTGGTATGTGCAGACTCCGGTTCTCGGTCAGGCTTTGACTGCGCTCGCTTTAACTTCCGATAAAATTGTGCGCGAAGGTTTGAAAAAGAGTTTTTACGACGATTCAAAAATTTCACAAGACCGCGTAAATTATTATTACCAACCTTTGAAAACAAGTGGCGGACAACTCGCGGCGCGTGAGGCGCGAACGCAATTTGCGCTTTTTCCGATTGAAGATGAATTAAACAAAATCAGCATTCCGACCTTGATAATTTGGGGCGCGGAAGACGAAATTATCCCGCTCGAAGCCGGACGAAAAATAAATTCGCTGATAAAAGATTCAAAGCTCGTCGTATTTGAAAATTGCGGACACATTCCGCAGGAAGAATTGCCCGAAAGAACTTTGATAGAAATCACAAATTTTATTCCGCAAACGAACTCTGCGATAAATTAAGAACTACAAATTTTGGACGTAAATATCGAAGATTATAACTATTTATCTTCATTGGTTTTGTTGTGAAGATTTAAGTAAAATAAATGTTTGGTGTAAGAATTTATTATGAAAGCAATTGTAAAAAGCAAAGCCGAAGAAGGACTTTGGCTCGAAGATGTTCCCGAACCGACAATCGGGATAAATGATGTTTTGATCCGCGTTTTGAAAACGGGAATCTGCGGAACTGACGTTCATATCTATAATTGGGACGCTTGGGCGCAAGCCACGATCAAGATTCCAACCGTTCTCGGACACGAAATCGTCGGCGAGATCGTCGAAGTCGGCTCGAATGTCAACGATTTTTATACGGGCGATATTGTTTCGGTCGAAGGTCATCTGGTCTGCGGTCGTTGTCGCAACTGTATGGCTGGACGGCGGGCGAAATGCGCGAACACGCTCGGTGTCGGTGTGCAGACGGACGGCGGTTTTGCCGAATATATCGCCGTGCCGATGACGAATATCTGGAAGCATAACGACAATGTAAATCTGGAAGTCGCCGCGATCTTCGATCCGTTCGGCAACGCGGTTCATACGGCTCTGGAGTTTGAAGTTTTTGGCGAAGACGTTTTAATTACGGGCGCGGGACCAATCGGAATTATGTCAGCGGCAGTCGCTAAACACGCCGGAGCGCGGCACGTCGTCATCACCGATGTTAATCCGAAACGTCTCGAACTCGCCGAAAAATTTCCCGTAACTCTGGCGGTTGACGTTCGTTCGACCAAACTTGCCGACGTGCAGAAACAACTCGGAATGAAGGAAGGCTTCGATGTCGGGATGGAAATGTCGGGAAATCCGACGGCGTTCCGCGATATGATCGCAAATATGGCGCACGGCGGAAACATCGCGCTTTTAGGCATTCCGACCGAAGAATTTGCGATAAATTGGAAAACCGTCGTCTTCAATATGTTGACCGTAACCGGAATCTACGGGCGCAAAATGTATGAAACGTGGTATCAAATGAGCGTTTTATTAGAAGGCGGTTTGGACATTTCGCCAGTCATCACGCACCGTTTTTCATACAAAGATTTTCAAAAAGGCTTTGAAGTAATGCGCGAGGGAAATTCGGGTAAAGTGATCTTGGATTGGAGCGAGATTTGAGGACCTCAGGGAGTATCAAAAATTTTCATAAAAATAAGTACGACTTTGCAGGTTGGTAAGATTATGAAAGATTCCGGTTTATCAAACAAATCCGCGCGATTATCTGGGTAAACTCTGGTATGATGCGCTCGTTCACGATGCGGCGATGCTCAGATTTTTAGTAAATTTAGCAGGCGCGGACAAAATCGCGCTCGGCACGAATTACCCGTTTCCGCTCGGCGAAGAAATCGCGGGAAGTTTGATTGAATCAATGTCGTTTGACGAAGAAACGACAGCAAAATTATTTCACGGCGCGGCTTTGGACTGGCTGAATTTGGAAAAATCTGTGTTCGTGTAAATCGCTATTTCTGTTTTGCAGAAACTATTTTGTCGCTGTAAATAAATTCTAAAAGCTCCTGTGCCAGAGCCGTGTCGGTGCGTTTCAGGAAAGCGTATTGTTCAAGCGCGGCTGATTTATTGTGCACAGCCATCTGCGCGAGAGCCAGATTATACCGCACCGCATCCTTCGCCGGTTCGATTTCCAACGCATAGTTAAAATTGGTTATTGCTTCTTTGCAGCGTTTTGTTTCAAGAAAAGCCACGCCGAGAGTATTGTAGGCTTCGGCGTACTTGGGAAATAAACGGATTGTTTCTTGTAAAGTCTTGACGGCTTCTTCATATCGTTTTGATTTGGTCAAAACAATTCCGTAATTAATGCGCGAAACGGTATCTTGCGGCGTAAGTTTGATTAAATCGCGGTAACACGAAGCGGCTTCTTCATTTTGATTCTGAGCGAGATTCAAATCGCACAAACGGATACGAGCTTCTAAATACTGTGGATTGAGTTTAACAGCCTGACGCACGGCGGCAACGGCTTCCTTGCTTCGATTCAAATGCTCATAAACAATGCTCAAATTGTAAAATGAGGCAGCAAAATTCTTATCCAGCGTGACGGCTTTTTCCAAAGCAAAGACGGCTTCCCCGTATTTTTGCCGACGGGCGAAAGTATTGCCGAGATTGTTGTAAAGCGCGGCATCGTCAGGCACTAATTTTATGGCTTGCGCGTATTTTTCCGCCGCTTCCGCGAAACGATTTTCGCGCTCCAATTCCAAGCCCGCGAGAGCCAAAGCACGGGCTTGTCGGAAAACTTCGTTATTCGCTAAAGTGGAAGTTTGCGAAAACGTCGTGAATGTAAAAACGATAGAAATTAAAACCACTGACAGAATGCCGCTTTTTTTCATTTTTCACCTCTTTCTAAACATTGACTTCGATTTTGACAGAGAGTAGAATCGCGCTATTCAAAAGGTTTCTGCTAAAGGACTTCAACAACACACACTACTTTCTGTGTTTGAGATGTTATTTGACTGGTGGCTAAAAGTCTTGAAAAAAACTTAAAAAGCGGCTTAAATTTCCTGAAAATTTCTGAAGGTGATTTATTAACGAGCTATTTTCACAGTTTTACGAGTTCGGCGAGTTTCGTCTGGATACGACCAAACGCCTTTTGCGGCGCGATGGTCAAACCGTATCGCTGATGCCGAAAGCCTTCGATGTTCTCTTAACACTCGTGCAAAATCATGGACAAGTTGTTACCAAAGACGATTTGATGACGCGCGTCTGGCACGACACGGTGGTTGAAGAAAACATCCTCAACGTCAATGTTTCCGCGCTTCGCAAAGTCTTAGGCGAAAAACCGATTGACCATTTTTTTATTGTGACGGTGTCGGGCATCGGTTACAAATTCGTTGCCGACGTGCAGGAAATCAATGTGCCGGAATCTGAAAAATTTGCCCAAATTTCAGAATCAGGCAACTCGAACAATCTACAAATTTCGCCGCCGAAAAAAGCAAAGACCGAAAATCTGTTTTCCCGAATCAAACAAAGACCGCTGCTTTTATTGATTTCGACGGCATTTTTTCTTCTGCCGATTTTTCTCGTTTTATCACTTTTTTATCCACAGAACCCAACGTCCACCAACGCTTCCAAAATACCGTTATCAATCGCGGTTTTGCCGTTTAGCAACGAAAGCGGTGACACAAATTTAGATTACTTGTCGGATGGTTTAAGCGAGAGTGTTATTGACCGCCTTTCCCAACTGCCGCAACTAAGAGTCATTGCCCGCAGTTCGAGTTTCAAATACAGAGGGAATACTTTGGATTTACAAGAGGTTGCAAACGCGCTCGGCGTGCAAGTGATTGTGATGGGAAAGGTCGTCCAACGCGATGATAACTTGTTGGTCAGAGTTGAGATGATCGACATCCACGACAATAAACAAATATGGGGCGAGCAATTAAATCGTAAAGCATCCGAGACACTCTCGGTGCAGCAGGAAATCGCACAAACGGTTTCGGAAAAGCTTCGCTTGAAATTATCCGATGTGCAGGAAACTCAACTCGCAAAGCGCGAAACGAATGATGCCGAAGCGTATGAGGCGCGGCTAAAAGGGAAATTTTTTGCTAAAAAGGCTCAATTAAATAGCAGTCTCGATGATGGGAAAAAAGCGATTGAATATTTTCAGAAGGCGATTGACCGAGATCCAAATTATGCGCTCTCCTATGTCGGGCTCGCTGGTGTCTATAATTTTCTTGGGGCTAACAGCTATCTCGATCCCAAAGAAACAAACGGTAAAGCACTGAAAGCGGCTTTAAAAGCATTGGAACTTGATGAAAATCTCGCCGAGGCACATCTTGCATTGGCAAACCTGAAAGAAAACGACTGGCAATGGGACGAAGCTGAACGCGGCTTTAAAAGCGCCATTGAATTGAACCCTAATTTAATGAGTGTGCACGCTGGTTATGCCCAGCTTTTGAGTTATACGGGGCGGCATGATCAGGCGATTATCGAAGCAAAACTCGCTCGCAGCCTCGACCCAGTTGAGACACGTGCAATGTGGAACCTAGCTCAGATGTTATACCTTGCCCGCCGCTACGATGAAGCGATTGAAGTCTTAAAGCAAATGCTGGAAATGAAAGAAAATGAAGTTTACGGCTACGTCCTTCTTGGGGATATTTATTCGACCAAGGGAATGCACGCCGAGGCTCTAAACGCTTATCAAAAATCAGGAATAAATCTGACCAATACGAGCGATAATGTTTATCTTGGGCGGATTTATGCAAGAGCCGGCAAAAGCGAGAAGGCGCGTGCGATTTTGAAGCAAGCGCAGACTGGTCGGAAATACGTTTCGCCCGCTGAGCTGGCAATCCTGTTCGCAGCCCTCAATGACCGCAAACAGGCTTTCGTCTCGCTCGAAAAAGCCTACGCCGAGCACGATGTGCAATTGATTTTTCTGGGCGTTGATCCCGGTTTTGACAGTTTGCGCGACGACCCGCGTTTTCAGGATTTATTGCGGCGAGTGGGCTTGAAATAATTGATAAGATTTGAAGCGTCCGAATTTCAAATAAAAAATACTGAGCAAAACGAGGAAACACGCATGATAGTCGAGTGTGCAAATAATTGAATTGCGCGGCTTTCTGAAAAAAGTATAAAATAATTCTTGCAGGTATATTTTGAATCGAAGTCAAACACACTCGACTATCATACGTGTTTCTGCGAAAAGACTTTGAAGTAATGCGCGAAGGAAACTCGGGCAAAGTGATTTTGGATTGGAGTGAGATTTAGTTGTCAATGAACGAATTATTAGTTTGGTCGCTCGAACAAGCGCGACGACAGACGTTAAATTTAGTCGAAGATTTGCACGAAGAACAAATGTATCTGCAATCGGCGGCGGGCGAAAATCCTCGGGCTTGGATTTTAGGACATCTTCTGTTGGGCGACATTTATCTTTTGTCTTTGCTGAAAGCTCAGGAACTTTCGGAAGATTTTTCGGACTTGTTGAGTAAATACGGACCTAATTCAAATTCGCCTATTGAGAATTATGATTCAAAACAATTTCTCATCGAAAGACTAACGCAGACCGGCTTTCTCAGACTCGACGCGGTGCGTAAAATGAAAGACGATGATTTTGCACAACCGATGCCCGACGAAACATTGTCACGAACACAACCGACAATCGAGCATCACCTGCAAATGCTGATCTACCACGAAGGACATCACGACGGTCAAATATCTTCGTGGCGCAAATCGCAAAATCTTTCCGCTGTAAAAGGAGTTTTTGCGTCTTGATTGCGTGTCAGAACCGCCTGCGGTAGCGGGTGGTTGAAGCTAAGGATTTGCAGTGTTAATTAACATCCGAGATACTAAACTTAAACCATCCGCTACCGCAGATGGTTCTGACTTTTATGTGGAACGATACTGATATTCCGCTTGCTTATTTAATTACATTTCGCAGTTACGGAACGTGGCTTCACGGGGACGAACGCGGTTCGGTTAGTCGGCATAAAAATCAGTATAAGAGTTCGCGTTTGTCGCATAATGAAAAATGGCTTGAAATAAACAGGCAGAGATTGAAAAGTGAAATTGTTACGTTAAATGCGGAACAAAGAACCGTTGTCGAAAAGGCGATTCGTGAAACTTGCGAGTTTCGCAAATGGCATCTTAAAGCGATAAATGTCAGGACAAATCACGTTCACACGGTTGTTTCAGTCGGCGCGAAGAAATCTGAAATCGCGCTCAACGCATTTAAAGCGAACGCCACTAGAGAAATGCGCCAAAGCAGTTGCTGGCAAAACGAAAAAAGTCCGTGGGCGGACAAAGGCAGTAAAAGATATTTGTGGAACGAAAAAAGTGTTGCGGCGGCGATTGATTATGTAATAAACGGACAAGGCGATGAACTGCCGGACTTTGATTAAAAGTCAGAATCGTTTGCAGTCAAAGTCAGAACCGCCTGCGGTAGCGGGCGGTTTAGGTCGGTGATTTGAGTTGTTAAATTAACATCCGTGATGCGAGACTTAAACCATCCGCTACCGCAGATGGTTCTGACCTGTGCGAGATATTTTGAGTATTTTTAGAAAACGAAACATTTTACTGATTTCAATTTCTTTAGTTGTTATCTTTATCGCAACAACTTTAATAATTGGAACTTTGCTGAGTTCGCCGGTTAATCAAACAATTGGCGAGCCGCCGTCAGATATTTCAGCGGACATTATTGAGTTTCAAAGTTCATCAGGCGCGACAATTCACGGTTGGTTTTTGCAAGGAAAGGAAAACGCGGGCGCAATTGTTTTAATGCACGGTGTTCGTGCCAATCGTTTGGCAATGTTAGACAGGGCGCGATTTTTGAATCACGAGGGGTTTTCGGTTTTGCTATTTGATTTTCAAGCACACGGTGAAAGCATCGGTAAAAATATAACATTTGGTTATCTTGAAAGCAGAGATGCACAATCGGCAATTGACTATATTCGTTCGCGTTTACCACAGGAGAAAATCGGAGTTATTGGAGTTTCGATGGGCGGCGCGGCGTTTCTTCTGGCAGAACAAAAATTGAATGTTAACGCAGTTGTGCTTGAAATGGTTTATCCGACAATCGAACAAGCAATTTCAAATCGCATAACTTCGCGTTTAGGAAGTTGGTCATCAATTTTCACGCCCTTACTTACTTTACAATTAAAACCAAAATTGGGAATTGATATTAAAGATTTGCGTCCGATAGATTACATCAGCGAAATAAATTCCCCAACACTTTTTATAGCAGGCGAAATGGACGAACACACAACGCTTGAAGAATCAAGCGCACTTTTTGCGGCGGCAAATGAACCGAAAGAAATCTGGATTGTTCCGAACGCGAAACACATAGATTTTTATCCTTTAGTTAAAGAAGAATACGAACAAAGAGTTTTACAATTTTTTGAAAAACATTTACGGAAATAAGATTATTAAAATATGTATAGCAAAATTCAAAATCAATTAGAAAATCAATTGAACGAAATCAGAGAAGCGGGGCTTTATAAAAACGAGCGCGTGATCGAGAGTCCGCAGGAGGCGCATATCAAAGTTTCGAGCGGCGAAGTTTTGAATATGTGCGCCAATAATTATCTCGGTTTAAGCGATCATCCGGCGATTGTTGCGGCAGCGCATAAGGCTTTAGATGATTGGGGTTACGGG
>JBBSAX010000173.1:0-11526 GCA_038251885.1 Pyrinomonadales bacterium
ACGGGCGTTGTGATGGTGATTTATTTAGAAGAAGCCGTCGAGAAAAAGAAAAAGGAACTGGGAATTTTAACGAGAAAAGATTTGCTCGAAGCCGTAAAAGAAGGCGCACTTCTGCGGCTTCGACCAAAAGTTATGACCGTTTCAACAATCGTCGCCGGACTTCTGCCGATTATGTGGAGTACAAGTTCCGGTTCGGAAGTGATGAAACCGCTTGCCACGCCGGTTTTAGGCGGAATGTTTTCGAGTCTTTTGCACGTTTTAATCGTAACGCCCGTAATTTTTTATTGGATTCACGAGAGAAAATTAGCAAAAGACGGAATAGTTGAAAGCGGAGAAAACGGAGTAAGCAAATGAAATACGAAGGCAAAATTAAAATAAATCTTTATAAATTTTTACTTTATAATTTATCGATTTATAAATTGTCACCAGCTTCAGCTAGTGGATCAGTTGTAGTTGAAACAAAAGGCTTTAGCCAAAATATAATAAAAAAATCAATCATCCGAACAGCTTTAGCTAAAGCAATAAGGAATTACTTCGATTTTTGTTATTCGGCTAAAGCCTTTTGCAAACTTCAAATCCAACCACTAGCTAAAGCTAATGGCAATTTATGGAAAAGAACATTAAATTTTTGTTTGCTGCACAAACGAAAATTGATATTTCTTGTTCTTGCCTTTGTGTTTTTACAATTTCAAATAATTTCAGCACAGACTTCTGAAATCAAAATTTCAAATGTAAAAACGCCGTCTTCTGTTGAAAAATATTTCGATCAAACGCGCGGAAAAACCACCGATGAACTCGTCGAAATTGCGCTTGAAAACAATGATGAACTTGCCGCCGTACGAAGCGAAGTTGAAGCCTCGGAAGCACTTATTAAACAAGCCGATCTGCGTGCAAATCCGATGCTCGAACTCGGTGCGGCGAAAAATCCTCTAACGCCTTCAAGAAGTTTGATGGTCAAAGGCGCGTTGCCGCTCGAACTTTTCGGACGGCGCGGCGCACGAGTCGAAGTCGCAAGGCGAGAAGCCGAAGTTCGGCGAAAAGATTTAGAGAATCGCGAAAGGTTGTTAGCCGCCGAAGTTCGCGCAAAATTTGGCGAATCGCTGGCATTGATTTTGAAGCTTCAATTCGTTGAAGAAACGCTCGCGCTGACAACGCAAAACTACAACTTGATCGTCGCCCGCGTTGAAGAAGGCAAAAATGCCCCACTCGAACAAAATATGGAATCGGTCGAATTAAACCGAATCCGCGCAATGCGCGAAACGAGCGAAGGAAAAGTCGAAATATCTCTGCTCGAACTAAAGAATATGGTCGGACTTTCGCCCGAAGAAATCTTGATATTGCGCGGCGGTTTTCAAGGTTTGCTCGATTCTCTTCCGCCGCAAGTTATCACAACCGAACAGGCTTTGCAGCAGCGTCCCGATCTGCAAATGCTGCGTTCGATGAAAAACCTGTCTCAAGCGCGAATCGAGCAGGCGAAAATTCAGGGAAAACCCGATGCAACTGTTAGTGCAGGTTATGAAAGAGCGCGGCAAATGTTTCCGCAAAAAGGTTTCGACGATCTCGGAAGTCTTTCGCCGATCCGCGAAGAGATGAATGTTCTTTCTGTTGGAATTACGCTGAATTTGCCTGTATTTGATAAAAATCAAGGCACGATCGAAGCCTCTGTTTTAGAAAAAAACGCGGCGGCAAAACGAATTGAATTTGGTGAATTAACCGTCCGGCGCGAAGTTGCCAGCGGATATGTGCGTTACGCGAGAGCCGCTCGCGCCATGGAAATTTTCCGCGTTGGCGTAGAAAATCAAGCCGAAATTAATCTCGGTGTCGTTCGGCAAATCTATGAACTCGGCAAACAAAATCTACTTGATTACATTGCCGAACAGCGGCGTTATATTGAAATAAAAGAGGATTTTATTGACGCGCAGTTTGAAACATATCTCGCACGAATAGAGATTTTAAGCGCGACCGCCGCGCCGGAATTAAATAATGGCAGATGATTGAAAAGCCGGCGTAATCGTTTAGCGGCGGGCTTGCCCGATCTCCACATAATCGTTTAGCGGCGGGCTTGCCCGATCTCCACGACAAGACGGGCAAGCCCGCCGCTAAACGAGAATCATCATATTTTTACGATCAGTTGACACAAAAATGAACGAAGAAAATTACGAAAATACTGAAGAATCTGAAATTATACGAGAATCGGAAAAAGCTCTTCCGCTCGCCAAATCGAAGTTGCCTTACATTATCGGCAGTTTGATCTTGCTGAGCGTTTCCGCGCTTTTGATCTGGCTTTACGTGAGCAGAGATTCGGGCGGAAAACCCGTTCCCGCACCGCGCGATGTTTCGTTTAATGAACCGACCGACGGCAACAACGCTTTCGCATCGGGCGATCAAAAGATCGAACTGACCGACGCGCAGCTTCAAGCCGCAAACTTGAAGATCGTGACGGTCGGCGAAGGTTTGAGCCGGATTTCAAAACAGACAAGCGCAACCGGAGTGGTTCAGCCGAATGACTACAAGGAAACGCCCGTAATTTCGCAAGTCGGCGGTGTTATTCGGCGCGTTAATGCCGAACTCGGTCAATTTGTCCGTGCAGGTCAAACTATTGCGGTTGTCAGAAGCAATGAATTGGCGAGTGCGGAATCGGAATTTTTGGCAAAACGTGCGGCGGTCAATGAGGCTGAAAGCGCATATCAACGATCTTTGAAATTGACTGACATCGCTTCGGAAAGCCGCAATGAAATTGATAATGCGGCGGCGGAATTAAAGATTGCCAAAGCAAAACTTATCGAAGATAAAAGCGAATTCGAGAGAATGAAAAGTCTCGTCGGAATTGGCGCGGTCAGCCGCGAGGCTTTTGAGATCGCCACGACGGATCTGCGAACCGTTGAAGCAAAAGTTGTCGAAGCCAAAAATCGGTATGAGCGTGCGAAAAAACTTCTCG
Organism: Pyrinomonadales bacterium; assembly: GCA_038251885.1. GTDB lineage: Bacteria > Acidobacteriota > Blastocatellia > Pyrinomonadales > Pyrinomonadaceae > JAHCHG01. The sequence goes on from JBBSAX010000173.1 coordinate 2,939, forward strand.
AAATAAATCCCGCCAGACGCGCCGAGCAAGATGCCGCGTTCAAACAACTGCAAACAGCAAACGCCGAACTCGCTTCGATGAAACAAAAATTACTCGTTTTAGGATTGCCGCTTCAAAGAGTAAATTCGCTCGTTTTGCCGAATCAAATAAGTTCCGAACTGCCGCTGGTTTCGCCCGTTTCCGGCACTGTAACGATGCGAAATATCAACGAAGGCGAAACGATCATGGCAAACACGGAACTTTTAAAAGTTACAAATCTTTCAAGCGTCTGGGTGATCGGTCAGGTCTTTGAAAAAGATTTGGCAAGTTTGCGAACGGGCAGCGGCGCGAGTGTTACGACGGACGCTTTTCCGGGCGAAATTTTTCGGGGAAATGTTTCGTATATTGATGCAAATCTCGATCAAAACACGCGCACGGCGCAAGTTCGCATAGAACTCCCAAACGCAGGCGAAAAACTAAAAATCGGGATGTATGTCAACATAGCTTTTGCGACAATCGGCGGTTCGGAAAACACCGTTCCGATGATTCCGAAAGAAGCCGTGCAAAATATCAACGGTCAGCAGATAGTTTTCACTGCGACTGAAAATCCGAATATTTTTCTGCTAAAACCGATTCGTTTAGGAATTGAATCTGATGGAATGTTTCCCGTTTTGGAAGGTTTATTCGTTGGCGACAAAATCGTCACAGACGGAAGTTTCCTACTTCGCGCTGAATGGCAGAAGACAAACACGAATAATTTGTAGTATTTCTAGTCTAAATCTACAGCAAAAATGACTTTATTCTTTTGAATATAAAAATTCATTACCGTAAATCTATAGGCATTAAAAGCATTTTTAGCGCGAAGTTTGAGAGATATTGCCCAGTACGGTTTTCCCGAATACATTTTTTTTTAGTTTTCGAACATTCTAAATATCTAACTGTATAAGGATCATGAAAAGTTTAATTTATATATTTAATACAATTGTCACTTTTCCATTTTTCATCTGAGTTGGTTTTTCGCCTAAAATTTCATTTATTTCTTGGATTGAGGTTACATAAATTGTGTGTTGGTTTGATTTGATAGTAACTTTAATTTCGCGTCCATTAGTTAGTTTTGAGGTTGTAAATAAACCATTGAATTTGGCAACTTCTACGGGCGAAACTTTTTCGCGTTCGGCTAATTTCGCAACCGTATCGCCCGATTGCGCTTTAACCACGCGGATACTGCTATTGGTTGGAACGACCGGCTGATTTAGTCGGTCGTTCCTTGTCTGGCAACAAAGACTTTGAAGGAGATGGGGCACGAAAATATCGGTCATTTAGATGGCGGTTTTAAGATGTGAAAAGATGCGGACCTTCCGACTGAAAAATTGAGGTTTTTAATTTATATTCAAAAGAGTGAGACTGAAAATTCGCTCTTTATCTTACGAACAAAACAAAATGAGAATCGGCAGAAGAAATTTTCTAAAATTGATCGGTCTGGCTTTAGCCGGAACGGTTGTTAATCCGTTACAGGCGGTTGTAATACCAAGTTGCGTAAATGAGATGATGTAGAAAACGAGATGCGAGGCGGAAACGCGACTGCAAAGGAGCGTGTTCAATAACACTAACAGCACGCTCCTTTGCAGTCGCGTTTCCGCCATTTTAATCATTCTTTTCACGCAACTTGGTATAACTAACGAAAATGTTGAAAGAATAAGTTTTCCCTGTATTCGTCTTTGCGTTTTAGGAACTGCACGAAAGCATCGAACAGCCGACTTTTGTTTTTGCCCAATCGGGGCGTTTGGCGAACCATTTTTCTGATTCGGGCTGTTCTTCGTAGGGTTTGAGAAGCAAATTAAAAAGTTCGTCAAGAGTTGAATAATCGCCTTCGTCTGCGGCATCAATGGCAAGTTGAGCCATATAATTTCGCAAGACGTATTTCGGATTTGTACGGTTCATTTGCGAAATTCTTTCAGATTTTTCGCGGTTTTCGGCGATCAGGATTTCGGCATAAGTTGAGAAAAAGCGCGTCCATTTTTCCGTGAATTTTTCGAGCGTTTCGGAATAGCTCGATGCTTCTAAAAGTGTCCAAAATTCGCTTGGATTATCTTCATCGAATTTGTTTAAATTGCGGAAAAATAAGGTTAAATCCATTTCCGATTGAAACATTAATTTCTCGAGTTCCAATATAAAATCTGTTTCCGCGTCCAATATCAAACCTAATTTATCGGACATCATTCGGACGTGTTTCGGCAGATAATCGGTTTGATATTTTTCCAGAATTTCTTCCAAAGGTTCAGCATCTTCGATCAAAGGATAAAGTGCGTTGCCGAGCTGCATCAGATTCCAAATGCCGCTTGCCGCTTGATTGCCGTAACGATAGCGTTTTTGTCCCGCGTCGGTCGTGTTCGGTGTCCAGTTCGGATCGTAATCTTCGAGCCAGCCGTAAGGTCCGTAATCAATCGTCAAACCCAAAATTGACATATTATCCGTGTTCATCACGCCGTGAACGAAGCCGACGCGCTCCCAATGGATCATCAGATCAAGCGTTTTTTCGCAGACTTCGCGGAAAAATTCGATGTATGTTTCTTTATTCGGTTCGCCCAAATGCGGATAAAAATGACGAATCGTGTAATCTGTCAATTTTTTCAAATTTTCCAAATCCTGTCTGACCAGAAATATCTGAAAATTGCCGAAACGAATAAAACTCGGCGCAACACGGCAAACGATTGCGCCTTTTTCATACGCAGCGTTGCCGTCGTAAAACATATCGCGCAAAACTTCGTCGCCAGTAAGAACCAATGATAACGCCCGCGTCGTCGGCACGCCGAGATGAAACATCGCTTCCGAACAGAGATATTCGCGGATCGAAGAACGCAGAACTGCCAACCCGTCCGCGCCGCGCGAATACGGCGTTTTTCCCGCGCCTTTTAACTGCAAAGCCCATTGCTGATTTTCGTTATTAACTTCGAACAAATTAATTGCCCGTCCGTCGCCCAGTTGTCCCGCCCAATTTCCGAATTGATGACCTGCGTAACACATCGCAAACGGATTTGTGTCGGGATAAACTTCCGCGCCCGAAAAGGCTTTGAGAAATTCTTCGCTTTTTGCATCCTGTTCAGTTAAACCGACTGCTTTTAGCATTTGCGGCGAAACGTGGACGAGCAAGGGATTGCCCGGAATTTTCGGCGTAATGTATGAAAACGCCGCGTTCGACACTTGCCTGATATAATTTTCCTTGATCGAATCGGCGGTTAATTCACGATTAAATGTATCGTTTAAGTTTAATTTCATCACTTTCATTGTAAATGTTTAGAAAGCAATTGTTAATTCTGTCGTTACAATCCGAGATTATTATCGGGAAATCGTATATCTTAAATTTTTTGCCAATTACAATTTAAGCGAACAATCTCGTTGGAGATAAAAGCGGATTTTCGCAAAAGCAGTATATTTATCTACATATAAAATTAAAAATCGAAGCATTAAAATTTAATTTCGGACTTCTTATTTTTCAGCAATAATGCGAATATTTACAAAGTTCAAGGGGGAATTTATGAAGCTCGGTTTTAAGGAATACGTTAAAAAAGTTTACGAAAAATTTACCGCCGAAGATGTTTCGACTAATGCGGCTCAGGTCGCGTTTTATTTTATTTTCGCGTTGTTTCCGATGCTGCTGTTTTTGCTGAATGTAATCGGACTTTTTCTCGGCGCGGCGGAAGGAATAAGACAAGAACTGTTTGCTTATCTCGGGCAGGTCGTGCCGCCGTCAGCGATCAAATTGGTTCAGGATACGATCACCGAAATAACTTCGGACGGCGGCGGCGGAAAACTCACCTTTGGCGCATTAATCGCTTTGTGGTCAGCTTCGGCGGGTGTTGATAATATCCGCATCGCGCTCAACGACATCTACGATCTCAAAGAGACGCGCTCGTGGTGGAAGTATAAATTGACTTCGGTTTTGCTTACGCTCGGCATCGCGCTTTTGATATTTTTCGCGCTCGGCATCGTTTTTTACGGCGGTCAATTCTTAAATCTGCTGTTTGCTCCGCTCGGAATTGAAATTACTTCATATTTTTTACTGACCATTTTTTCAATCATCATCATCGGAATCGCCCTCGTTTTATCGTTTGCACTACTATACAATTTCGCGCCGAATCACAACCCGTATGAGTGGCATTGGATCACGCCGGGTGCGATTACCGCGATCATTTTATGGATTGTATTGTCGTTCGGTTTCCGTGTGTATCTGCAATTTTTCGATTCCTATTCAAAAACTTACGGCTCGGTCGGCGCGATCATCGTTCTGCTTTTGTGGCTTTATCTGACGGCAATGGTAATTTTGATCGGCGGCGTGGTTAATGCGGTGATCGAAAAAACAGCCAAGGAAGAAGATGTAAATATCAAGACGGAAAATGAAGAAAAAACGAAATCGAAAAAATAGATTGGCTAAAGCTAAATCTCGCAGACTCCAATAATAAAATTTCGTCTTCCGATTTTTTGAAATATTGTTTTATTTTGCTTTCAATAGTAAATTTTATAAAAATTCAAATAATTTTTACAAAAGATGGGAGCGTTTATGAAACACGAAAAAATCTTTCAAAAAGTGCGGAAATTGATTGACGAGCGCGAGCTTGATGACGAAAATCTCGAAGCGGCGCGGGACGAACTTTTTGAACTTGTCGAAAAAGATTCCGAATGCGCCCGGGCTTACGGATTGTTGTCCGAGATAAATTACTGGTTGGGCGAATTTACAACGGATGCAGATGACAAAATTGCTTTTTTTGATGAAGGCGTTGAGTGCGGAAAGTCAGGCATCGAAATAGACGAAGATTCTTTGGAAGCGAATTTCTGGCTTGCCGTCAATTCCGGCTCTTACGGACAGGAAAAAGGAATTATGCAAAGTTTGGCGATGATTTCGCCAATCAAAGCGGCGGCGGAAAAGGCTATAGAATTGGACGCGCACTATTTTTACGGCGGACCGTGGCGCGTGCTTGGCAGACTTTATAACAAAGCTCCGGGTTTTCCGTTTTCAATCGGAAATAACAAAAAAGCCATCGAATGTCTGGAAAAGGCGGTGGAGATCGGTCCGAAATTTTATTTGAATCATCTTTTTCTTGCCGAAGCGTATATCTCAAACCGCGAAAAGTCGAAGGCAAAGACAAATCTCGAATGGATTTTAGAAGCCGAACTAAACAAAAATCACGAACTCGAAGATGAAGGCTACAAACGCGAAGCCGAATCGCTTCTGGAAAAGCTATAGATGAAAGAATATCTTTTTTCATACGGAACCCTTCAAAAAACGGAAGTTCAAATAAAATTATTCGGACGGCTTTTAGTCGGCACGAAAGACATTTTAAAAGGTTACAAAATTTCTTCAATCGAAATTACGGACGAATTATTTCTTGCAATTGGTGAAGATAAATTTCAACTTACCTTGATTCCGTCAAAAGATGACGCTGACATTATCGAAGGAACGGTTTTTGAGATTTGGAAGGCAGAACTGCTCTTAGCCGACAAATATGAACCGGAAAATTACAAAAGAGTAAAAGTCGTGCTTCAATCAGGTAAAGAAGCATGGATTTACACCGCAGTTGAGATAAAATTTAGATAAATTACCGAAAAAGACAAAATAAATTGATGAACGAAACGCACGAATGTCCGATTTGCTTAGCAAAAGTCGGGTATTGGGAACGCTATCCGAATCAGGTTTGCCAACGATGTGCAAGCAAAACTTCGGATGCTTATGGTCGCCGTCTGCGATTTTCAAATGTCAGTTTGTCGGGCGGTTTGCAAGCGCATTATCTGGACAGCGGAGCGGAATATAAACATCAAATCTGTTATATTGACGGCAGAAAATGTTTTGCAAGCGAGCATCGCTTCAGCGGAATCGTCGTTGAGGTCGTGAAAAATTAGTTATGACAAAAACCGAAAACCAAAAGCCGAAAACCGAATCGCCAATCGTTTCGATAATTATGGGCAGCAAGTCCGATTGGGAAACGATGAAAAATGCGGCGGACATTTTAACGGATTTCGATGTTCCGCACGAATGCAAAGTCGTGTCGGCGCATCGCACGCCGGATTTATTGTTTGAATTTGCAAAATCGGCGGAATCTCGCGGCATCGAAGTCATCATCGCAGGCGCAGGTGGCGCGGCGCATCTGCCCGGAATGTGCGCGTCGCAAACCGTTTTACCCGTTCTCGGCGTTCCCGTTCAAAGCAAAGCCTTGTCAGGAATGGATTCGCTTTTATCAATCGTCCAAATGCCCGCCGGAATTCCCGTCGGAACTTTATCAATCGGCACGGCTGGTGCAAAAAATGCCGCGCTTTTGGCGATTTCGATTTTGGCAAATTCAAGACCGGAATTGAGAAACAAATTGAAATCATTTAGAGAAAATCAAACGAGAACTGTGTTAGAATCGTATTTGAAATAACCGCTTTTATGGCAAATTTGAACAAGATAAATTTGTCCGTTAAACTAACGGTTTATTTGAATTCTAATAATGGAGGTAAATATGGCTTATAGTGCAATCGCCGTCGCCAATGCGTTTTTAAAACTGGCGAAAGAAGAAGGAAAAGAATTGACGAATATGCAACTGCAAAAACTCGTCTATATTGCTCACGGTTATTGTCTTGCAATGCTTGGTCAACCTCTTTTTTACAATAATGTTCACGCTTTTGAATGGGGACCTGTGATACCTAAACTTTACAAACAACTTCGCAAATACGGCGCAGGTAAAGTTACTGAAGAAGTCTCAACTGACGAAGAACCTGTCCTTTCACCAACTCCTGAAATGGCAGTTATTCAGGGCGTTTGGAAATCTTACGGTGATTTTTCAGGGGCAAAGCTATCGGCAATCACTCATCGTGACAAAACGCCGTGGAGTTTAACTTGGAAAGATAATCAGTTTGGAGTGATTGATAATGATTTAATTGCTGAACATTACCAACAAATGTTAAATGAGCAAACTGCCGGATAAAACCAAAGATATGGACAATCTCCCGCCCGATTTGGTCAAACTGCGGCTGATTGCCGAAGCACAATCTTCATCTTCTGACTCTGTTGATTTGGCAAAAACGGAATCAGATGAGAAAACGGAACAAAATCAATCTGTTTCTCTGACTCAATTTGAACTTATAAACTTACTTTCAGAATCCGAAAACACTTCCCGCCAAAAATCAGAACAGGAAATTGAAACTCTCAAAATAAAAAATAATGAACTCGCATACAAGCTCGCACAACTTCAAAAGCTCGACCAAACAAGAGATCAATATGTTCTCAAACTATTTCGCCTAATTGTTTCGTGGCTTGTAATAGTTGTAGTTTTTGTTGCTTTAGCGGCAACATCAGGAAATTACTTCAAACTTTCCGATAGTGTTTTGATTGCATTTATCACCTCAACTACGGTAAGCGTTCTCGGATTATTCGTCATTGTTGCTAGATGGCTTTTCCCATCAGAAAACGACAAGGACAGTAAATGAAATCGTTAGAAGGCAAAGAAATAATCACAAAACTCAAATCACTTGGAAGTTTTGAAAACATCGCGGGAATGGAGCGTTTCGGGATTGTTGTGAAAAAGGCTTTCGGCGTTTCTGCGCCAGTTTTGAAACAACTTGCCAAAGACATCAAAAAACAAACCAAAGACCGACACCAATTAGCTTTAAAACTCTGGCAAACCGAAATTCACGAGGCGCGGATAATTGCTTATTTGATTGATGAACCGAAAAAAGTTACGGATGAGCAGATGAATTTGTGGGCAAAAGATTTCGATAATTGGGCAATCTGCGACGGAACTTGCGGGCATCTTTTTTGCAAGACGGAAATTGCTCACGACAAAGTTTTCGAGTGGTCGGCGCGGGAAGAAGAATTTATCAAACGCGCCGGAATCGTGTTGATCGCGTATCTTGCCGTTCACGATAAAAAAGCGTGTGATGAAAAGATCGCGCATTTTCTGCCGCTTCTCGAAAGCAAATCGAACGACGATAGGAATTTCATCAAAAAAGCGGTCAATTGGTCGCTTCGTCAAATTGGCAAACGCAATTTGAATTTGAACAAACTCGCCGTCGAAACTGCCGAAAAGATAAAATCACAAAATACAAAATCAGCGCGTTGGATCGCGGCGGATGCTTTGCGCGAACTCACGAGTGAAAAGACGCTTGAAAGAATTACAAAAAAATCCTTGCGTTAGTTTTTAGATTCTTCCTTGTTTTCCTTTATCAATTTTAGCGTGTGTTCCAATGATTCCGTGCTTGCCCATTCGCCGTGTCCGAGAATGATGAATTTCGGGTTTTTAAACTTTTTCTGCACTTTTCTGATGGAGTTTGACCATTCGTTGATATTCGCGTCAGACAAATTTCCGATGTCGTCCGCTTCGGTGCTTTTGATGAAACAGCCGCCGTAGAGAATTTTTTCTTTCGGAAACCAGATAACGATATTGTCCGGCGCGTGTCCTTCGCCGGGATAAAATGTTTGAAATTTATATTGTCCAATGGCTTTGTTGCATAAATCAGTAATTCTCTGACTAACTACTTTTTTGTTAAACTTCAATTTTGTAACTGTCCGGCATTCCTAAATGCGTCATCTGATTTAAGATCGCACTCTTGATGTGCATTTCTTGAAATTGATTCTC